>CAMLYM010000006.1 GCA_946491705.1 uncultured Clostridia bacterium | reverse complement strand
ACTTTTTGGCCACTTTGCTGACCCGCCGTTCGGTGCTTGACTATAATATCAAATCCAGGTTTCTTTGTCAATGGTTTTTTCAAAAAAATTTTGAAAAAATCGAGAAAATCGCGCCTTTTTTAAATTGGAAAGGATTTCACATGACTGTTGCACGCTTTACCCGCCTTGGGTTGCGGGAATTTTGTGCGAAATCACAAATAGGCAAAAGTACAGGCTTTTTGAAAGGGGACCGGCTCAGATTTTCCCGTCGTTTTCGAAGAAAAAGAATCCTTCGTATTTGCAGTCCAAAGCCTCTGCGATTTCAATGAGCTCTTTTTCTGAGAAATTGTCCCGGGCAAGCTTCTTATAGATATTGGAAGGGACGGTATCCAAACGATGAGCTAATTCCGCTTGCGTAAGCCCTCTCACTTTTAACAGAGCTTTAATCTTATTTGACATTCCCATTTTGGGGCTCCTTCCGAACTTACAATAATATTGTATATTTTATACTTCATTTTAAATATAACCCCAATAAAAGCAAACAATTATCGATTTACTATTGACATAATGACTATAAGAGGATATTATTATGACTGTAGAGTCATGTTCCTGTTTTGGGAGGTATCATCATGGTTGACGACTTTAAGCATTACTTCGGCACCCAAATCTACCTGCCGCTGCTCAAGCAAGCCAACGAACGTCTTCAGCGCTCAGACGCCCCGGAGGCGGAGGCCTTCCGTCTATCCAATCAGCTGCAGGAGACCCTGCCCCGCGCCCAGGCTGACCAGATCATGACCATCGTGGACGGCTTCGGCCTAGTTACGGAGGACGTAGCCTACCATTCCTTCCTGACCGGCGTGCGCTGGGCCGCCCTTCTCCTGCTGGAGGATTTGTAGGCAGTCGGGACGGGCCGCCCCTTCCCTCCAAAAACGCGAAAGGAATCGCGCCGGCTGCTTGTCTTCGGCCGGTGCCGGTTTTCTAAGCCGGGCGCAGGCAGACCCGCGCCCAACGCGCGCCCTTGCCAGCCGGAGGACGAAACAGGCGCAAAGCCGCCTTCCGGGCGCGGGCAGACCCTCCTTACCTCGGACAGGCCTGCCCGGCGCTTATGGGTACCTGCGCCTATTTGCTTTCCGCGGCGGCGGCCCGCTTGCAGGCTTCCCCGATGGTTTTCCGGGCCACCTTAAGCTCCTCGGGGATGTCAATCTTCTGGGGACATTGGGAGACGCACGCTCCGCACTCGATGCAGTTTTCCGCCCGCTCCTGGGGTTTCATTTCATTGAGATACCGCCAATGGGTCGTGCCGTCGCAGTCGAACTTGCCCTGCTCATTATATATGTAAAACACCTGGGGAATGTTGATTCCCTGGGGGCAGGCGCTGACACAGTACCGGCAGCCGGTGCAGGGGACGCTGGGCTTGGCGGCGATGGCGGCGAGCACCTCGTCGATCACGTCGTACTCCTTCTGGGTCAGGGGGGAGAAGTCCTCAAACACGGCGGTGTTCTCCTTCGCCTGGGCGATGGTGGAGGCGCCGGTTAAAATCACGTCCACATAGGGGAGGGACCCCACCCAGCGGTACGCGAGGCTGGCGGGGGTTACGCCAGGGAGGCGTGTTGCAATAATGTCCTGCGCGTAAGGGGGAAGGGAGGCGAGCATTCCGCCCCGCAGGGGTTCCATGACGATGATGGGGATGCCCCGGTCGGCCAGCATGTTGTAAAGCTCGCCGGAACGCAGGGAAGAGGCCCAGTCAAAGTAATTGAGCTGGATCTGGACAAAGTCCCAGTCCGGCTGGTCGTTGAGAATCTGTTCCAGGGCCTCGGGGGAGTCGTGAAAGGAAAAGCCCGCAAACCGGATGCGGCCCTGGCGCTTGAGCTCCTGCTGGTACTGGGGGACGCCGATTTCTTTGAAAAATTTCCAGCGCTTGGCGTTCATGGCGTGGAGCAGGTGAAAGTCGATATAATCCATCCCCAGGCGGGAGAACTGCTCTTCGGTGACGGCCTTATAGTCCGCTTCGGACTTGTATTCCAGAAAGGGCAGCTTGTCCGCCAAAAAGAAGCGCTCCCGCGGGAACCTGCGCAGCGCCCCGGCCAGCATTTCCTCCGACTCGCCGTTGTGATAGGGGTAGGCGGTGTCGAAATAGGTCACGCCCGCCTCGAACATGTGCGCAATCATGCGGGTGGCCTCCACCCGTTCAATCTTCCCGTCCCGTTCCGGCATGCGCATAGCGCCGAAGCCTAAGCGGCTCACCGTCACGCCCAGCGACGGGATTTCCCGTTTTAACATGGTCGTTTCCTCCTTCCAAGATGGAAAGGGGCGGGGTTTTGCCCCGCCCCTTTGATTTGTGGCCCCGTCAGTCTTTGGTGGTCAGCTCGCCGGCGGTATAGCTTCCGCTTTCGCGGTAGAGGACAAAGTCGTCAAAGCCCGCGGCGGACAGGGCGGAAATCTGGCCGGAAAGGTTCGTGCTGTCCGCGTCGAGAATGCAGACGGGCTGCACGCCGGCGGATTTCATCCCAGCGGCAACCGTCTCGACGGTAGTCACCGGATCGGCGGCCGGGTCGGCGATGGTATCCTCCCCAATCGCCAGATTTTTACCCAGAGCGCTCACGCGCAGGTCCACCACCAGGCCCTCGCCGCCCAAGGCGACGGGGTTGACTCCGCCGTAGATGGTGTTCGTCCCGCCGGCGGCGGCCAGGGCCCCGCTTTGCAGGCGGACCTCCACATCCTTCGCCCGCATGGCGTCACTCATCTGGGTGACGAACTCGGTCAGCGCCTGGGACTGGCTGACGCTCGAAGCCGCAGCCCCATAATAGCTGGCGGAGCTGTTGTTGTCGGGGAACTGAACGTTTGCCAGCAGGATTTGGGCAAAGCCCATGTCCGCCGCTTCGGCGGCGATGTCAATCAGATAGGTCTTGGCGGCGTCGGCGTAGGGGTTGAGCCAGGCCTTGCCGTTTTTCGTGGAGTCAAGCCAGATGAGGGACGGGTTGGGGCGGTACATCACCGCCGCGCCCGAAAGCTTCATGGCGGCTTTGGGGTCCTTAAAGCAGGACATGCGGGCAATGGTCTTGACCCCGCCATCCTTGAGCTGCTTTAAGGCGGTGGAAAGGTCGGGGGCGTCGGCCTTTGCCGCGCCGGCGCGGGTGGCTGCTTCCAGGTTGGTGGCGTATTGCAGGGTGCCGTCCTCGGTCTTGATGTCCACCACCACGGCGTTGATCTTCCCGTCCTTCGCCAGGGCCAGCAGCTCGGTCACGCGGCTGCTTAAGGATTGGGCAGACACCGTTACCGCCCGGGTCCCCTTGAGGGTGGTGTGGCCGGGGTTGGAGGCCTGGGAGGACACGTCGCCGCCCGGCTGGGACGCCGGGTCGGAAGAGGGTTGGGACGAGGGAGAGGACGAGGACGCGTCGGAGGGCTGGCTGTTTTTATAATTGATGTAATTGTCGATCATGCTCGCGGCGAAAAAGCCGCCCACTACCAGCACCGCGCATCCTAAAATCAACAGGATGATCTTCCAGGGACTGCGCTTGCGCCGAAAGGACTTTCTTCGTTTGATTTTTTCCATCTGCATACCTCCGTCGATTCCTCCGATCGTAAAAACCGGATGGCGTTTGTCCCATTACTGTGCCGGGACGCCGAATGCAAACCCGGCCAGAGCCAGGCAAATCATCGAGATATAGAGAAACTGGGCGGGCAGGCCTCGAAAGGCCTTGGGAACCCGCGGGGAATTAGACAGACGCTCCACCGGTATGAGCAGGCAGGAGGCCGCCAGAAAGGCCAGGCAACCGAAAATCACCGTCAGCACCGCGCCGCCAAGGTCCGTAGTATAAGACGCCTCGCCTCCCATAAATATGCCCAGTACCAAAGCGTTCCATGCGGCGGCGCACAGCTCCGGGCACAGGTTTTCCAAAAGGGCCGGGCGTTTTTTGCTTAAAAGGAGCATCCCCACGGCAAAGAGCACCCCGTTGACGGCCACAAACAAAGCCGCCTCCAGCATGGGCAAGTAATTGCCAAGGCCAGTAAGATAAGGTCGGATAAGGCCCGCTTCCAGGAGGGTGGCCGGAAGGGTGAAGAGAAGAAGAAGGCCAGCCAGCAGCGGGATGCGGCGGGGGGTACGCGCCCCGATGAGGGCGGTATCCAGCCCAGCTCCCGCGAAAAGCAGGCTGCGAAGGAGGCCGGCAAACAAGGCAACCGGCAAAAAGGCGGTTGGAAAGGTCATTTGTCTTGCCCTCCTTCCGCTTTTTTATGACGCAGATGCTGCAAAACTCCCTGCACCACGGCCGCTTCGATCCCTAAAAGCGCAAACCCGCCAAAGGGACCAGCGAAGGCAGGGAACAGGGAGGCGCCTTCCCCGAAAAGGGGCGCGCCGAACAAAGTGCCGGCCGCCAAAAACTCCCGCAAAAGCCCGCACACCAGCGTGACGGCGGCAAAAGCGGCGCTGCGCACCAGCGCGTCGCACACCGCCGTTTTGGGCGGCAGGGAAAAGGCCTTCGGGTCAGACATAGGCAGCACCATGGGCTGTAAGGCCAGCATGGGGAGCACAAAGAGGCTGCGCTCAAAGAAATCGGTCGCCCAGATGCTTGCCAGGAAGAACAGGCCGGTCATCACCGCGGTGGACACCAGGGCTGCCACAAGAATCCGCGCCCACTGGGCCAAACGTCCGCCCGCCAGGGACAAGAGCGTCTGGGTGGTCACCGTGAGAAGCAGGGTGATGACCGAAAGAAGAAAGGCGTCGTAAAAGCTGGTCGCCGCCAGGACCGCCGGGAAGGCGGCCAGCAGGAAAAGCAGCATGGGCCTTCTAAGCCAGTGCTCCGCCCGTTCCAGCAAAGGGCCGGGCACGGAAACCGGGGTCATCCTATTCTTCGGCATGCAAAGCCCCTCCTTTTTCGAACAGATGGGTCAGGCGCCGGTCAAAAAGCGGAACCACGGCGTTGACAAGCAGCACTGCAAAGAAGGCGCCCTGCTCATACACGCCGTAATACCGCATGGCCATACAGACCGCAGCGGTCAGCAGACCCAAGACGATGCGCACCCAGAAATGCTTGGAGGCGTACCGCCGGTCCCCCACCAAAAACACCGCCGCAAAAACCACGCTGCCGCTCAGAAGCTCCCACAGTCCCGAGGTGATCGGGCCGGTGGAGAGCCGGGGCCACAGGTAGCCGATGAGGTAGATTCCCGCCAGGAAGGACAGGATGGAAGAAAGGTACACCGCCCGGCGGGCAATTAGGTACACCGCACAAGCGGCGATAATCAGGATAAAGACCGCGCCGATGGCTCCAGCCGCCTGGCCGGTGACCGCTTCGGTCAGGGTGGTCAGAGGAGAAACCCCGTTTTTCATCACCGAGGCAGGGGAGGTCCCCGCAATCACCGAAGCCGTGTCTCCCAGCGGCAAAAAATTTGTCATAGGCGCCCGCGGGGCCGGATAAGCAAACATTTGCTCTGCGAAGCATATGGTTAAGAAGGAAGCGCCCGCCGCAGCAGGATGAAAGGGAGAATGCCCCTCTCCGCCCAAGGGCACGCATGCCACCGCCGTGGCAAACACGCCGCCCGCCACCGGCATCCAGTAGGGAGCCGAGGGAGGGAGCAGTAACGCCACCGTCAAGCCGTAGGCCGCGGCGGAAACCGGTCTTGCCGGCAGGTGGTGGGAAAGAAGAAGACTCACAAGAATCTGGGCGCCAAGGGAGGAAACCCCTCCAATCAGGCCCAGCAAAACCGGGCGCCAGCCGTAATAGAGGTAAGACATGGCCAAAAGCACCAGCCCGGCTAAAAGCACGTCCATGGAAATGGCCATGGAGGAAACGCCCTGCCGGACAAAGGGCGCGGTTTTCGTTCGCGTCATTTCTTCGCCCCCTTCGTGGTCTTTTTGCCGCCGGACTTTCCCTTGGAATCCGGTTTCCCGGATGCGGACGGATTTTTTCCATTGGTTTTCTTAGAAGAAGGATTTTTCTGCGTCTTCTTGTTCTTCGGAACCGGCTGCTTCTTGGAAGGCGTAAGGGACTTCGTGAAAAAAGAAAGCGTCTCCTTCTCCGGCTCATAGAAAACGGGATCGAACAAATCGTCCCGGCCAAAGCCGCTCAAAACCGTCTCCTGCTCTTCCTCCGGCACGGCGTTTGGAAGCATCCGCTGGGCTTTTGCCAGCTCTTCCTCCTCCAGCAGCCGTCTCACCTGCCTGACGGCTCGCTTGGTTTTCATCGTCAGGTCGATTCCCACCGGGCAAACATACGAGCAGACGCCGCAGCCGGTGCAGGCGGCGGCATTCTGCCGCAAAAGCTGTTCGTATTCCTTCGCGTCTAAAGCGCGGGCGATTTCCGTGGGGTAGAGCATCCTCGGACAGCGCTCGATGCAGCGCCCGCAGTTGATACAGGCACGCTTGCGGATTTTATCGGTGACAAAGGCCAGGGCCGTATCCGTCCCCAGCGCCACCGGGTCCTTCCGGTCGGCCAGGCGGCCGGTCATGGCGTCCCCCAGCAGAAAGCAGGTAGGCTCCTCGGTCAGGCCGCACACGTCGAACAGGTAGGAAACCGGCGTACCGCAGGCCACCCACAGGTTTTTCGGAGTGGCCACGCAGTTGCCGTTGACGGTGACAAGGGTTTGGACGCAGCCCTTTCCCAGAGTCACCGCTTCGTAAAGGGCAAGCAGGGCTCCCGCGTCCAACAGCGCCCCCTGGGTCATGGCCAGCTTTTCCCTGACTCTGTCGCGCAGCGGATATTTCCCCAGCGCCTTTTCCACCGGCAGGCCGTCCACCCCTTCGGGTAACCCACGGGAAGAAAAGGCGGAAACCAAAATCCCCGCCGCCTGGGCCCCGATGGCTCTGGCCGCCAACTGCAGGCCGGCAACAAGGTCTTCCCCGCGGGTGCGCAGCAGCTCGATGCGGGCGGTGGAATACGTTTCGTCACAAATGGCGTCCGCCCACAGCTGCACGACGCCCTTCTTTTTATAGGTATCGAGCACCTCGCTGAGAGGTCGGCCCCCAGCCGTTACCGCTGCGCGGTTGGCCCGCTCGAAAATTTCATCCTCCAAAACCGTTTTGGGGTCCAAGGCGGGCAGCGGCGAGGGTTCCTGCTGCTCCTCGTCGGGCTCCAAAATCAGATAGGGAAGCCCGTCCATCTCCCGGATTTCCAGCACTGTCCCGTCCACGGGAGAAATGGCATGAAACCCGGAGGCGAACACCCCCACCGTTTCATACTTTCGTACCCGGCTGTCCTCCGACACGCTGGGCACGCAAGGATTGTCCGTCTCTCCGTCTATAAAAAGCGGAATCGCCAGCCGGTCGGGCAGGCCCGCTGATTCTATGGGCTTGCGAAGGGTTTCCTTTTTATGGCTCGGCAGATAGATGCCGCGCCTAGAAATTATTGTCATCCTGTTTTTCACCTCTTGCATCCGTGTTGGTACCTGCATATGATGGGAGGAGAGGGTCCGGTGCCCTCCGATTCTGAACCGATTGGGGCTGAAGCTGATGAAAATAGAACTCTGCTCGGAGGACCGTCTGAAAATCACATTAAAATATGAGGATTTGCGCGCGCTGTCCCTTTCCTTCGACGACCTGGACTATGCCGAGATGGAGACCCGCAGAGTCATTTGGGAGCTGCTCGACGAGGCCAGCCGCCAGACCGGCTTCGACAGCTCCGGCGGCCGGTTGCTGATCGAGGCGCTGCCCCTGCTCGACGGCGGCTGTATCCTGTATTTCACGGTGCTGCCGCGGGACCTTACAGCCCTGCAGGGGGTGGGGAAATTGCAGTGTAAGCGGCTGTGCGGGCCTTATGTATACGAGTTTCCAAGCGCAGAGGAACTTTTGTGCGTATGCACGCGCCTGTGGCACGAGCAGCGCGAAAGCATCCCCAAAAGCACGGCCTACCGCTTTGGCCGGGGATACCGGCTGGTGGTCTATACAAAGGAAGGGAAAGTCTCCATACTGGAACCGCTTTTAAAGGAATACGGCGAATTTGCCGGCGAAGGCGCGCCCGCGGCGGCCTATGCCGCCGAGCACGGCCAGCTTTTGGCCGAAGAGGACGCTATTATGAAAATCGGCCGGTACGGCACGTAGCGTTTGTTTGCGCCTACCCGGAACGATAAAAGCCAGGACGTGAATCTTACATAACCGGCTTGTTTACCGATCCCGGCCATAGGCGGCCCTTGCCGCTTCGCGCAGCTTCTCCACCATAGCGGCGGGATCCCCGCTGCCGAAAACCGAACTGCCCGCCACCAGCACGTTGGCGCCCGCCTGCGCCACCAGAGGCGCCGTGTTCAGATCAATCCCCCCGTCCACCTGAATATCCAGATCGAGGGAAAGCTCTTCGGCCTTCTGCCGGAGGGCTTTTATTTTCGGGAGCATGTCGGCCATGAAGCTCTGCCCGCCGAAGCCGGGCTCCACCGTCATGACCAGCACCATCCCCACTTTGTCAAGATACGGGTACACTGCCTGGGCCGGAGTTTTCGGCTTGACCGAGATGGCGGGGATTTTTCCCTTTTCCCGGATGGCGGCGATCACCGCGTCCGGATCCGAGCCGCTCTCCACGTGGAAGGTAATCAGGTCCGCCCCGCAGTCCGCAAAGGGGCCTACATATTTCAGCGGATCGGAAATCATCAAATGCACGTCGAAAAACATGCGGCTCGCCTTTCGCAGGGACTTGACCACCGGCGTGCCGATGGAGATGTTGGGGACAAAATGGCCGTCCATCACGTCGATGTGGAGCATCTCGGCGCCGGAGACTTTGTCCACGTCGGCCGAGAGACGGGCAAAATCCGCCGAAAGGATGGAAGGGGAAATCTTTATATCCATAAGAAACGTACCTCCAGATAAGATGCTGCACTTTGGCCCTCTCTTCGGAAAAGCAGGCCTCAGCCGCGGACAATCTACTATTACTTCACCCTAAATGATAACCGATATCCCGCCTGCCGTCAACGAAATTGGGCCAATTCCCGGGTAGAATTCGTGAAAGTTCCTATTGAATTCGGTGGGAAAACTTGCGATAATAGAATCGTAATGGGAAATTCACGTTTTATCCATTTTCCCTTCCTGCTTGCTTTGTATAATGAATTGTTATTTCTTCATATAGTGTAGCAGGGAACCGGAGGACCAATGAAACAGCGAGGGAGCGATCGAGGTTTATGAACAATTGTGCGGTGATTCTGGCTGCCGGAGAAGGCAAGCGGATGAAATCCAAGCATTCGAAGGTTTTGTGCGAAGTGCTGTTTAAGCCCATGCTGGGCTGGGTGCTGGACGCGGCGGCCGCTGCCGGCGCCGCCGACCGGTGCGTCGTTACCGGCCATGGCTGCAGCGAGGTGGAAGGCTATCTGCAAAGCCGGGGAGACGGCTGCGAAACCGTGCGCCAGGGCGAGCGTCTGGGAACTGGCCACGCCGTTTTGCAGGCAGCGGACTTTCTTTCCCGCCACGCGGGCGGGAGCGTGCTGGTCCTTTGCGGCGACGCGCCGCTGATGGACGGAGAGAGCATCCGCGGGGCCTATGAGGAACATAGAAAAAAAGGGAACGCGGTGACGGTGATCTCCGCGGTCGTAAAGGAACCCACCGGATACGGCCGGATTTTGCGCACGCCCCAGGGCGGGATCTCGGGCATTGTGGAGGAGAAAAACGCAGACGAAGGCCAAAAGGCCATCCGGGAAATCAATTCCGGAGGCTACTGGTTCGCGGTGGACGATCTTCTTTCGGTGCTGCCCAAGCTCCCGAAAAACCCGGTTACCGGGGAATATTACCTGACCGATACCATCGAACTCCTTCTGGAACAGGGCAAAAAGGCCGGCGCCTTTGCGGCCGCGTCGGAGGACGTGGTGCTGGGTGCCAACGACCGGGTCCAGCTGGCCGCCCTCAACGACCGGGCACGGGCTGCTGTTTTAAAAGAGCAGATGCTGAAAGGAGTCTCCATCCCCTGCACCGATGGGGTGCTCATCGGCCCGGACGTGACCATCGGGCAGGATACGGTGATTTTACCGGGCACCATTCTGCGGGGCAGGGTGACCGTCGGGGAAGACTGCGTCATCGGTCCCAATACCCTTTTGGAAGACAGCACGGTGGGCAGCCACGCAAAGCTCAACGCCGTTCAGTGTTACCAGTCTGCGGTTCACGACGGGGTTACCGCCGGGCCTTTTGTACACATCCGGCCAAACAGCGAGCTGAAGGCCGGCGTGAAGGTGGGCGACTTTGTGGAAATCAAGAATTCCGTCGTTGGCTGCGGCACGAAGGTGCCTCATCTGACCTATGTGGGAGATTCGGACGTGGGCGAACACGTGAACTTCGGCTGCGGCTGCGTCACGGTCAACTACGACGGCAAGTCGAAAAACCGTTGTGTGGTGGGGGACCATGCCTTCATCGGCTGCAACACCAACCTGATTGCCCCGGTGCGCATTGGGGAATACGGGTATACGGCGGCCGGGTCCACCATTACCGACGACGTGCCGGAAAACGCCCTGGCCATCGCTCGGGCACGGCAGGTGGTCAAGCCCATGTGGGTGACCAGCAAGCGGGAAAAAGACGAAGGATAGACGCAAGGTTGGGCAGGCGGTTTGTCTGCCCTTTTCCTGCGTTTGACGAGAGCCGCCCACGCGGCGGGAATACAGCAAGGGGGACGCTTCATGAGCATACACGGCAAGGACGTTAAAATCTTCGCGGGCAATTCCTGCCCGGACATGGCCAAACAGATCGCCAGGCACTTAGGGGTGCCGCTGGGCAAATGCGTGGTATCCACCTTCAGCGACGGGGAAATCTCAGTTTCGTTCCAGGAATCGGTACGCGGCTCGGAGGTCTTTTTGGTCCAGTCCACCTGCGCCCCGGTCAACGAGCACTTAATGGAGCTGCTCATTATGATTGACGCGGTCAAGCGCGCCTCCGCCGCACGGATTACGGCGGTCATCCCCTATTTCGGCTACGCAAGGCAGGACCGCAAGGCCAAGGCCCACGATCCCATTTCCGCAAAGCTGGTGGCCGACCTGATTACCGCCGCGGGCGCCAACCGGGTCCTGACCATGGACCTGCACGCCCCCCAGATCCAGGGCTTTTTCAACATCCCCGTGGACCATCTGCTGGGGGTCCCGATTTTAGCGCCTCACTTTACCGGGGACTTTATTGCCGACGGCTCGGATGTGGTGGCCGTGTCTCCCGACTTCGGCTCGGTCACCCGGGCGCGCAATTTCGCCGAGCGCTGCGGCATTCCCATCGCCATCATCGACAAGCGCCGCCAGCAGGCAAACGTCAGTGAAGTGATGAACATCATCGGCGACGTCAAAGGGAAACGAGTCATCTTAGTGGACGACATGATCGACACCGCCGGCACCCTGTGCAACGGGGCCAAGGCGGTCATCGAGCGGGGCGGGGCCAAGGAAGTCTACGCCTGCGCCACCCACGGAGTGCTCTCCGGCAAGGCGATGGAGCGCATCGAGGCCTCCCCGATCAAGGAAATCATTTTGCTCGACACCATCCCCCTGCCTCCCGAGCACCAAAGCGAGAAAATCAAGGTGCTGTCGGTGGCGGACGTGTTTGCGGAAGCCATCTGGCGCATTTATACGGATACGCCGGTTTCCCCCATGTTCCTGTAACCGGCGGCGGCTATCCACATACATCAAGCAAAGGAGCGTTTGTATGCGCATCGGAACGAACGAAAAGATCGTCTTCATTGGGGACTCGGTGACCGACTGTGGCCGGGTGCGCCCGGTGGGGGAGGGGCTGGACCATCCCTATGGCCAAGGCTACGTGCGAGACGTGGCGGGCCTTATGCAGAGCGTGTATCCGGAGCGTAACATCCGGGTGGTGAACATGGGGGTAAACGGCAACACCTCTTTGGACCTGAAAGCCCGCTTCGAATCGGACGCGCTGGCCCTCAAACCGGACTGGCTTTCCATCATGGTGGGGGTCAACGACGTGTGGCGGCAGTTCGATTCTCCCGCTTCTCCCGAGCTTTGGGTGCTGCCCGACGTGTACGAAGCCACCCTGCGTGAGCTGGCGGCCAAGGCAAAGCCCCAGGTCAAGGGGATCGTACTTATGACGCCCCATTATATGGAACCCAACAAAAAAGACCCCATGCGTGCAAGGATGGACGAATACGGGGCGATTGTAAAGCGGGTCGCCGAACAAACGGGCTCCGTGTTTGTAGACACCCAAGAAGCGCTCGACCGGCTTCTTTGCCACATGCATTCCTCCAATATTGCCTGGGACCGGGTTCATCCCAACCACATCGGCCACATGGCCATCGCCCGGGCCTTCCTGGCGGCCATGGAATTTTCCTTTGACCACCAGCCGCTTGCATAGAGTCTCTCCCGAAATCCAACCCTAATGGTATCCGCCTAGGGCAGCAAAGGAGTTATGGATCGAATGTTTCACCCCTTTTGCCGGCCGGTACAGCCTGCCGGTCCCATCGAATATCTGATCGTCGGGCTGGGAAACCCCGGCCGCAAATATGAGACCACCCGCCACAACGCGGGTTTTCTGGCTGTGGACCGGCTGGCCGAACGCCATCACGCTAAGATCGACCGGATCAAGTTCAAAGCGGTGTGCGCCGACGCGCAGATTGCCGGCGTGCGCTGCCTGCTGATGAAGCCACAGACCTTTATGAACCTTTCCGGCGAGGCGGTGCGGGACGCGGCAGCCTTTTATAAGATCCCGCCTCAGCGGGTGGTGGTGCTGTTTGACGACATCTCCCTTCCTCCCGGGCGGCTGCGGGTGCGGCGTAAAGGGTCGGACGGGGGGCACAACGGCATCAAAAGCATCCTTTACCTGCTGGGCTCGGACCAGTTTCCCAGGGTGAAGATCGGCGTAGGGGCAAAGCCCCGGCCCGAGTACGACCTGGCTGACTGGGTGCTCTCCAGTTTCACCAAGGAGGAGGGGGAGGCCCTGTCCAAAGCGCTTGACGCCGCCTGTGACGCGGCTGAGCTCTTAGTGCAGGGCAAGACCGACGAAGCCATGAACCGCTGCAACGGCTTTGTGGCCGGCGCTGGCAGGGAGGATGCGAAATGACGGGGGGCAAAACCCGCGGCGTGCGTCTGTTCTTTCAGAAATACCGGGTGCTACTGGGAATGGGGCTCCCACTCGCGGTGTTCGCCGTGCTGGCGGTCCTCATCGTTAACGACCGGACCGCCGGGTTTGACAGCGCAATCTATCATTTCCTCTCTTCCATGATTACGCCGCAGACCACCCGATCCTTTATTTTCCTGACAAATCTTTGCTCTCCCGCATTTCTCATCGGTATTTCTATTCTGCTGCTTGCCTTTTTCCTCTTTCGCCATAAACTTTACCCGGCGCTGGCCATTCCTGTGAACCTGTTGCTTTCCAGCGTCATCAACACCTTTGCCAAAAGCGTGTTCGACCGGCCCCGTCCCGACATCAATCAACTGGTGGACGTGGGCGGCTTCAGCTTCCCAAGCGGCCATTCCTTTGTGGCCATCAGTTTCTACGGCTTTTTGATCTATCTGGTGGCCCGGTACTGCCGGGGCCGGTACAAATATCCGCTGATGCTTTTGCTTTTCCTGGTCATTCCCTGTGTGGGAATCAGCCGGGTGTACCTGGGCGTCCACTATTCCAGCGACGTGCTCGCGGGCTTTTCCCTGGGTGGGGCGTGGCTCGCGTTCTACATTTTTCTTGCCGAGCAGGTCCGGCACACCTTGGAAGAGAAAAAAGGAGGGTCCCGATGAAATTCAATTTCAAAGGCCGCTATTTCATCATCAGCCTGTATGCCCTGGGCGTGCTGGTGGCCTATACGCTGTTCTCCTCATTGCTGGACAACATGCCGGTCTTTCTGGGATACCTGGGGAATTTCATGGGGATCCTGACGCCGGTGATCTACGGCTTTGTGCTGGCGTTTATCTTAAACCCGATGGTCAAATTTTTCGAACGGGTCAGCGCCAAGGCGCTGGACAAGAAAAAGCCCCATCCCCGCATCAACCGGGGCCTTGCCATTGCGGTTGCTTTTCTGGTTTTGCTGATCGTGGTGGTGGGTGTAGTGGCGCTGCTGGTGCCGCAGTTGGTCACCAGTCTTTCCGACCTGGCCGCCAACATTCCCGGCTACTATGATACAGCTGAGAAATGGGTGCTCAAGCTCCTGGACGATTTCCACATTTCCGAGGATCAAATGCATATGGTCCAGGAATACTGGGACCAGATTATCAACGACCTGGTCAACTGGCTCAAGGGCTTCATCCCTGTTCTGGGCAACGCGGCCTTCGGCGTGGCCATGGGAATCAAGGACCTCTTTTTCGGCATCTTTATCTCTATTTATATGCTATTATCGAAGGACCTTTTTGCCCGGCAGACCAAGAAGATTCTGTACGCCGTCTCCAAGAAAACCATTGCCGACCGGATTATTGAGCTGACCCGGCAGACCAACAAGGTGTTTACCGGCTTTTTGTCGGGCAAAATTCTCGATTCGATGATCATCGGCGCCATCTGTTTTCTCTTTATGGCCCTGTTCGGCCTGCCTTACGCGCCGCTCATCAGCGTGATCATCACGGTGTTTAACATGATTCCCATGTTCGGCCCCTTCATCGGCGCCATCCCCAGCATCCTGCTGATTTTGCTGGTGGACCCCTGGCAGGCGCTGATCTTCACCGTGTTTATTATCCTTTTGCAGCAGGCGGACGGCAACTTCATCGGGCCGAAGATTCTGGGCGAGTCCACGGGGCTGTCCGGCTTCTGGGTCATCGTGGCCATTTTGGTCGGCGGCGGCCTGTGGGGCGTGGTGGGTATGATCATCGGTGTGCCGGCTTTGGCGGTGATCTACGCGCTGGTGCGTACCGGTGTGGAGCGCCTTCTTAAGAAAAAGGGAATGCCTACCGATACCAACGATTATTAATCAAACTCAATCATATACGTTGCAAAAAGCCCGGCGACGGATGGTCGCCGGGCGCTTTTTCCTTACCGTTTGTTTTTGACTGACTGGGAGGTTTCCATGAATTTTCTTGTAGACGTGTTCGAATCCCTGCCGGAATTCGGCGTGGTCGCCCGGTGCGCCGCCGCCCGCACTCCCATGGCGGTGACGGGGCTTTCCCACATTCATAAAGCGGCGTTTCTCTTCGCTTTGTGCCGCAGGGCAAAGCGCCCGGCCCTCCTTCTCTGCGGGGACGAAGGGGAATGCAGCCGCTTTTTGGAGGACCTGACGGCCATGGGCCTGAAGGCCGCTGTCTTCCCAGCCAGAGACCTGGCTTTTCGCCCGGTGGAAGGGGTGTCCCGGGAGTTCGAGCACCAGAGGCTGTCGGTGCTGTGCGGAATGATGAAAGGGCGGTACGACGTGGTTTTGACCACGCCGGACGCGGCCATGCTCTTTACCATGCCTCCCGAAGAGCTTGTACGCCGTACCAGGGAACTCACGCCCGGCATGGCCTTTCCCGTCAAGGAGGCGGCCCAGGCGCTGCTGGCGGCGGGATACCGCCGGTATGAACAGATTGACGGCATGGGCCAGTTCTCCATCCGGGGCGGGATCATCGACTTTTTCCCGTCCGGCGCGGCCTTGCCGGTGCGCCTGGAGCTGTGGGGGGACGAGATCGACACCATCACTTCCTTCTCCATCGAGTCCCAGCGGCGGGTAGACATTCTCTCCTGTGCCTTCATCACCCCGGCCACCGAGACGCCGGTGGAGAACCCCAAGGCGCTGGCGCTAAAGCTGGAAAAGCTGGCCGGCTCCCTGCGCGGCAAGATGGCGGCCGCCGCTCGTGGGCGGCTTGACTCGGACGCCCAGAAGCTCAAAGACGGGGTGGAGCTCTCCGCCATGGACGCCTACCTGCCCCTTTTATGGGAGACGCCCGCCACCCTGTTCGACTATGCGGACGGGATGCTTTTTTGCCTCTCCGACCCGGCCAAGGTCAAAGAGCGGGTGCGCACCTCCCAATGGCAGCTGCAGGAGGACGTAAAGGGCCTCTTGGAAGAAGGGGTTTTGTGCCGCGGGCTCACGGAATTCACCATGGACCCCGGGCAGCTTTCCACCGAATACCGGGACCGGGGCGTTCTGTTCCTAGACGCCTTCGCCCGCACAGCCTACGACATGCCCTTGGGCGAGCTGGTCACCATCCAGGCAAGGCAGCTTTCCCTGTGGGGCGGCAGCCTGGACATTTTGCTGGAAGACCTGGACCCCCTGCTGCATCAGAAAAAAGCGGTGGCGGTGCTGGCGGGGACCGAGCGTGCCGCCAAAACCCTGGCGGACGACCTTGTTTCCCGGGGGCTTGCCGCCCGCTTTGTACCCGACTGCGACGAGCTGCAGCCGGGGGTGGTCACCGTCCTGCCCGGCGGGCTGTCGGCAGGCATGGAGGTTTCCAGCGCCGCGATCATTACCCACGGCCGGGTGGGCGCTGCCGCAAAGCCGCGCAAACGCCGCCATAAGGGCGGCGAATCCATCCAGAGCGTGGCGGAGCTGACCCCTGGGGACTATGTGGTACATATCACCCACGGCATCGGCATCTACGAAGGCATTCACAAGCTGGAAATCCAGGGCCTTGTGAAGGACTATATCAAAATCCGGTACGACAAGGGGGACACCCTCTATGTCCCGGTGACCCAATTGGACCTGGTCTCCAAGTACATCGGGCCAAAAGAGGATTCTCTCATCAAGCTCAACCGCTTAGGGGGCGCGGAGTGGCAGAAAACCCGGTCGCGGGTGCGCAAGGCGGTCAAGGACATGGCCAAGGAGCTCATCAAGCTCTATTCCGAGCGGATGCAGGTGAAGGGCCACGCTTTCGACCCGGACACCGACCTGCAAAACGACTTCGAGCGCCGGTTTGCCTACGAGGAAACGGAGGACCAGCTGCGCTGCATCGAGGAAATAAAGGGAGATATGGAACGGGAAGTCCCCATGGACCGGCTTTTGTGCGGGGACGTGGGCTTCGGCAAGACGGAAGTGGCCCTGCGCGCCGCCTTTAAGTGCGTGGACGGGGGGATGCAGTGCGCCATCCTGGTGCCCACCACCATCCTGGCCTGGCAGCACTACCAGACCATCCTCTCCCGCTTTGAAGGGTTCCCGGTGAAGGCGGAGGTCCTCTCCCGGTACCGCACCCCCAAGCAGCAGGAGAAAATCATCGCCCAGCTGCGCCGGGGGGAAATCGACATCATTGTGGGCACCCACCGGCTCATTTCCAAGGACGTGCAGTTTAAACGCCTGGGGCTGGTAATCGTGGACGAAGAGCAGCGCTTCGGCGTGGCCCAGAAAGAGCGGCTCAAGGAGGCCCTCTCCGGGGTGGACTGCCTGACGTTGTCCGCCACCCCTATCCCCAGGACGCTGAACATGGCTATGTCCGGCATCCGGGACATGTCGGTCATCGAGGAAGCACCCCAGGACCGCCGCCCGGTGCAGACCTATGTGCTCGAGCACGACACCGGGGTTCTCGACGACGCCATCCGCCGGGAGCTGCGCCGGGGCGGGCAGGTGTATTATCTGCACAACCACGTGGAGTCCATCGAAGGGGTGGCGGCACGCCTCTCCCAGCGGATTCCGGAGGCACGGGTGGGCGTCGCCCACGGGAAAATGACCGAGGAGCAATTAAGCGAGGTGTGGAGCCAGCTTCTGGAGAACGAAATCGACGTGCTGGTGTGCACCACCATCATCGAGACCGGCGTGGACGTGCCCAACGCCAACACCCTGATCATCGAAAACGCCGACCGGATGGGCCTGTCCCAGCTGCACCAGCTGCGCGGCCGGGTGGGCCGCTCCTCTCGCCGGGCCTTCGCGTACCTGACCTTTGTGCGCGGCAAGGTGCTCACCGACATCGCCACCAAGCGCTTAAACGCCATAAGGGAATTCACCGAGTTCGGCGCCGGGTTTAAGATCGCCATGCGGGACCTGGAAATCCGGGGCGCGGGCAACATCCTAGGCGCCGAGCAGCACGGGCACATGGAAGCGGTGGGGTACGACATGTATCTGAAGCTTTTAAACGAAGCGGTCCGGGAAGAGAAGGGCGAAGCCCCCGAGAAGCGGGAGGACGAGTGTTTGGTGGACCTGCAGGTGGAGGCCCACATCCCCGAGCGGTACATCCAAAGCTCCCAGCAGCGGCTGTACGTCTACCGCCGGATTGCGGACATCCGCTCCCAGGAGGACGCGTCCGACGTGTTCGACGAGCTCATCGACCGATTCGGGGAAATCCCCCCGGCGGTGGAAGGGCTTGTGTCGGTGGCGCTAGCCCGCAGCCTGGCCGCCGCCCAGGGCATCTACGAGATTTCCCAGAAGGGGGACAGCCTTCTTTTATACATGCGAAAGCTGGATTTGCAGGCCGGCTCCGCCGTCGCCGCCCGGCTCAAGGGCCGGGTGATGCTCAACGCCGGGCAGAAGCCCTATTTGCAGGTGAAGATGGCAAAGGGCCAGTCGCCTCTGGACTGTTTGGGGGACGTGTTCGGCCAGAAGCTGACGTGACCAGCCGGGCGGCACGGAAGTATGTGAATCATATTCACATGACAAGCGAACCGCCACGGCAAAAGGAAGAGTGTGAATGTATTTCACACTCTTCCTTTGTTTTTCCCCAATACGCAGAAAGAGCCCTTGTGTGAACAATATTCACACAAGGGCTCTTTCCATACGCGACTACAGCTATTGTGCACATACAAAACCAACTATAGTTCATGGACGCCCGCTATTTTCCCCTGTACAATAAAGAAAAGGGGGATTTGACATGGTAACCGTGCGCATCCATACGCTTTTGAAACAAAAAGGGAAGTCCGCTTACTGGCTGCATAAGCAGCTGGGCATGAGCTATCAGAGCTTCCAGCGGCTGCTCAACAACGAAACCCGATCCATCAGCCGGGAGAACATCGAAGCGCTTTGCCAGATTTTTGACTGCACGCCCAACGACTTATTTGAATTCGCACAGGAAAAGGCCCCGACCGGTTCCAATTGAGAATCCGGCCGGGGCCTTTCTTTTACCGCTCGTTCTTGCTCTTGAGCCGCACCCGGAAGAACTTTCGCATCAAGTCCCTGGGGTTAAAGGGAATCAGGGGATAGAGGTAGCAGCCGCCCGACACGGTGCGATTGCTGACCATCACCAAGAAGATGAGGGCAAGGCCGATGAAGAACCCCCATGCCCCGAAAAACCAGGTCACCAGCAGCAAAAACATCCGCATAAACTTAATGGCGTATCCCAGCTCGAAGTTGGGCTGGGTGTAGGTGGCGATGGCCACCAGCGCCATATAGAGCATGGTCTCCGCCGAGAACCAGCCGGACTGGACTGCAAAATCCCCCACCACGATGGCGCTGATGACGCTCAGGGAGGTGGTGAGCATGCTCGGCGTGCTCAGAGAGGCGAGCTTGAGCCCGTCGATGGCGATTTCCAGGATCAGAAGCTGGGCAATGATGGGGATGTGGGGTTCCTCCTTGGGAACGATGAAGGAAAGCCAGTCGGGGATCCACTCCGGCGTCATCAAAAACATCAGCCACAGCGGAGTGACCAGCAGGGTGGCCATGGTCACCAGAAACCGGGTCAGGCGCAGGTAGGTGCCGGTGATGGGCGGGAAGTAGTAGTCGTTGACCTCGTCGGTAATGTCGAACAGGGCGGAGGGGAGGATCATGGCGTAGGGGGCGTTGTCCACCAGGATGACAATGTCCCCCTCCAGGATTTGGGCGGCGCACACGTCCGGCCGCTCGGTGTACTTAAACTTCGGAAACGGGTTGTACCACTTCTTTTTCACCAACAGGTCCGCCAGGCTCTGCTGGTTCATGGTCAGCGCCTCCACCTGGGCGGCGGAAATGCGGTTTTTGATGTTCGTCAGGAGCTTTTTGTCCACCTTGTCGTCCAGGTAGCACAACGACAGGTCGGTTTTCGACTTGGTGCCCACCGTCATGTTCTCCATGCAAAGCTGGGGGTCCCGGATGCGGCGGCGGATGAGGGCGGTATTTAAGATGAGGGTTTCCACGAAGGCGTCCTTGGAGCCCCGGAAGGCCCGGTCCTTCTCCGGCTCCGCGGTCCCACGCTGGGGATAGGTGCGCGTGTCGATGGCCACGCACCGGTCGAACCCGTCCACAAACAGTGCAAGCTCGCCCGAGAGAATGCCGGTGGCGATCTCCTCCTCCTCTTCGCGCAGCGTCACCTCGCAGTAGGGCACGCAGGCCTTGGAAAAGGTATGGGCGTCGGCCAGCTGGTCGGGCTCTACATTAGAATAGAAAAATTCCATCAGCTTTTCGATGATCTCGTCCTTGGCAAAGCCGTCCACAAAGAACATGGCGGCGGTTCTTCCGCAGATGGTGATGGCGCGGAATACAATATCGAAATTCAGGTCGCAGTGGAGCCGCTTTTGAAAGACGTCGATGTTTTGGTTTACGTCCGGGCTGATACGCATACAATCCCTCCCACGGTACATACTTATGGAAAGTATTCGCACCGCAAGGGCCAAACATACCGAAAAAACGCCCGGCAAAAAGAAAAGTTATTTTGAAAGACAATGGATAAAACCGGGATAGCGGAAAATAATAGGGTTGTAAATTCAATACGTTTTGGAGGAGTTCATATATGAAGGCAACCGGAATTGTCCGCCGGATCGACGACCTGGGACGGGTCGTCATCCCCAAGGAAATCAGAAGAACCATGCGCATCCGCGAAGGCGACCCGCTTGAAATATACACGGAAAACGACGGCGAGGTCATTTTCAAGAAGTATTCCCCCATCGGGGAGCTTTCTCCCTTTGCCGCCCAGTATGCCGAGGTGCTCTACCACGCGGCCGGGGTACCGGTGCTCATCTGCGACCGGGACCATTGCGTGGCCAGCGCCGGCATCCCTAAGAAGGAAGCGCTGGACCGCCGGGTCAGCACCCAGCTCGAGGAGATCATGGAGTCCCGCCGCACCCACGTGACCAAGGCCGGCGACCAGCGCCGGTTTCTGGCAGTGGAAGGAGTGGACCGGGCGGCGGCCGTCGCCATCCCGATCATCGCCGCCGGCGACGTGACCGGAGCGGTTATCCTGATGATGCCCGAAAACGGCGCCATCCCCGGAGACACCGAGCTCAAGCTCATCCAAGTCGCAGCCAGCTTCCTTGGAAAGCAAATGGAGGAATAACTCAAAAACCAACCGCCCGCATGTGTGTATTTGTCACATGGCGGGCGGTTTTTCTATTGACAAACAATACAGCGCATCTCTTCCGCTTTCGCATAGAAATCCGCGCCGTTTCGATAAATTGTCATTTTCCTTTCCAGTGATAAATCCCAAAAATTAGTACAACTTATCTATCATTTCAACTTAATTTTTGGCGACTAAAAATACAATTTCATATAAATCGCTTATTTTTACCGAAACTTTCGCAAAAAGTAGCAAAAATGTGCGAATCTTCTGCATATATTTGATTGCGAAAATATAGGAAATACTATATAATAAATTGCATAAAGAAACCAGTGAGTGAAATCTTTTCAACAGGCTTTCCACTTTTGTGGATTGCTCTCAAAAAACAAACGAGGCGGTGCAGGCCCATGGACTACAAAACCGATATTGAGATTGCGCAGGAGAATCAAATGCTGCCCATATTCCAGGTTGCCGAGGCAGCCGGCATCCCTGAGCATTATCTGGAGCCCTATGGCCGCTACAAAGCTAAAGTGGATTTGAGCCTGCTCGATTCCCTGGCCGATAAACCAGATGGCAAGCTGATTCTGGTGACCGCCATCTCCCCGACGCCCGCCGGGGAAGGAAAGACCACCACCAGCGTGGGGCTGGCCGATGCCATGCACCGCATTGGGAAAAAAGTCCTGCTGTGCCTGCGGGAGCCTTCCTTAGGCCCGGTTTTCGGCATCAAAGGGGGCGCCGCCGGCGGCGGTTACGCCCAGGTGGTGCCCATGGAGGACATTAACCTCCATTTTACCGGAGACATGCACGCCATCGGCGCGGCCAACAACCTGCTGGCCGCCATGCTTGACAACCATATTTTTCAGGGCAACGAGCTTCAGATCGACGTGCGCCGCATCACTTGGAAGCGGTGTGTGGATATGAACGACCGGCAGCTGCGCGTTATTACCGACGGCTTAGGCGGCCGGGTCAACGGTGTGCCCAGGGAAGACGGGTTCGACATCACGGTGGCTTCGGAGATCATGGCGATTTTGTGCCTGTCGAGCAGCCTTGCGGACCTGAAGGCCCGTCTTGGCCGCATCGTGGTGGGCTATACCCGGGAGGACCGCCCGGTCACCGCGGGAGACTTGAAGGCCCAGGGCGCCATGGCCGCGCTGTTAAAGGACGCGCTCAAGCCCAACCTGGTCCAGACGCTGGAACATACGCCTTCCTTTGTCCACGGCGGCCCCTTTGCCAACATCGCCCACGGCTGCAATTCCATCACCGCCACAAAAACCGCCTTGAAGCTGGCGGACTATGTGGTGACGGAGGCCGGCTTCGGCGCGGACTTGGGGGCGGAAAAGTTTCTTGACATCAAGTGCCGCTTCGGCGGCTTGACGCCCGCCGCCGCCGTGCTGGTGGCAACGGTGCGGGCTTTGAAGCATCATGGCGGCGTCTCGAAGGAGCACCTGGGCGAGGAAAACCTCCCGGCGCTGAAAAAGGGCCTGCCGAACCTGCTGCACCATCTGGAGAACCTGACTAATCGGTACAGGCTTCCGGTGGTGGTGGCTATCAACCGCTTCCCCCAGGACACCGAGGCGGAACTTGCGCTCATTCGGGAAGAATGCGCGAAACTTGGCGCGTCGGTGGCGCTGTCGGAGGTATGGGCCAAGGGCTCCGAGGGCGGCGTGGAACTGGCAGAAGCCGTTCTTGACGCCATCGACGAAAAAGAAAACCGGTTCTCGCCCTTGTATGGAGACGATTTGTCTCTGAAAGAAAAGGTGGAGACGGTGGCCTGCCAGGTATATGGGGCGGACGGGGTGGATTTCACCCCCGCTGCGGCTAAGGAGTTAAGCCGCCTGGAAACCTTAGGCTTCGGCCGCTTCCCGGTGTGTATGGCCAAAACCCAGTATTCCTTCTCCGACGATCCGGCCAAATTGGGCTGGCCCAAGGGGTTTCGCATCACCGTGCGCGGGGCAAAGGTGTCCGCGGGCGCGGGCTTCGTCGTGGTACTCACCGGGGACATTATGACCATGCCGGGTCTGCCGAAAGTTCCGGCAGCCCAGTCCATCGATGTGGACGACACTGGAAAAATTATTGGACTTTTTTGAGTGGGTGGATTGCCGCCCGGTCTGTTAAACAGAACGGCCGGACACGCGGCCTTCCGGAAGACCCGCTTTTCACCGGATGCGAGCGGAATCGGCATCCGGCCTATAGGCGCTTCATTGGAATGAGGCGTCACAAAAATGAAAGCCTTCTTACGAAAGGGGTGCTGACTTCGTTTTCTTTTAACAGGTATAATCTTGAAATTCAATGAATTACTGTTTATATTATAGAATATTTTACAATTCTGGTTTCAAGCTTCCTGCTGTTTTTTTGCGAACCGGCGGGCTTTGAGCCAACGAATCGAAGGGGGTGATGATGTGAACGCCATGCACGAACTTCTGAGCTTTTCTTCTCGTCTGCCTTTTCGCATCTATTGTGTCACAAGCTTCAACGGAACATGGCATTGCCATCACGAATTGAATATTCTCCTGCCCTTAGCCGGTGAAACAACCCTTACTACCAGTGAAAATTCCATCGACATGAAGGTGGGCCAGCTGCAAATTGTCAATCCCATGCAAATGCATCACGTCACTGTCCGGCAAGGGGATGCGCTCATTCTCTTGCTGCGCATCGACATGAAAAACTACTACGACGTTTGGCCGGAACTGAAAACGATGACCTTTTCCCTGCAGGCGCCCACCGCCACCGACGAGGACCTGGACAACGTTTATCAGCTTTACGCCGAAATGCTGATGGAGGCCTCCACCCAAAAGGACGGCTACGCGCTGACGCTGCTGAATTTATGCAATCTTCTCATCCAGCAGCTGGCAAAATCCTTTCAGGAAACCGAAAGGCGTTCGGCGGCCCTGTCTCTAAAACCGGATGACCCGCTGAGCGTAGTGCTCGATTACATCGATAAAAACTACCTGTCCGAATGGTCGCTGGACACGCTGGCTTCAGTAGCCTGTCTCAATCCCCAGTACCTGTCCCGGCTGTTTCACAAACGAGTCGGCATGCCCATCTCCCAGTATATCAACAGCGTCCGGGTACGCATGAGCCTGCACGACCTGCTGGACACCAAGGCCACCATTCTGGCGATTTCCCAAAAGCATGGGTTCACCACGGTGGCCGCCTATTACAAAGCCTTCCGTGATATTTACGGCGAAACGCCTACCCATTATCGGAAAAATTCCGTCAACATGCTGGCCCGGCACAAGCTGCGCGAGGAGCACTATTTCGACGCGGATATGCTCGACGATATTCTGCGCAAGCTTCATTATCATCCCAAACCGTCCACCCCGCTGGTGGAAACACCTCATAAAATTATACTCAACGTATACGACCGCGGCAAGCCTTTACATAAGGTCTGGAACAAGATATGCATCTTCGAGCACGCCAGCGACGGGCTGGGTCACGCCTGGAAAGAGCAGTTTGCCTCTCTTTTGCAGGAAATCCAATATGACTACATCTACTGCGGCAATATGCTCAATTACTACATGCGGGTATACAACGAGTCGCCAGGCAGCTCGCCTATGTTCGATTATACCCTGGTGGACAAGCTGCTTGACACGGTGGTTCCCATGGGCGTAAAGCCCGTGATTGAGCTGGGACAGACCTCCATTCGTTTGGCGGCGGATACGTCGCTGGGCGGAGCCAGCCCTCCGAAAAACCTAAATTACTGGATCGATATGATCCGTGGCCTGATGCACCATCTCATCGACCGGTATGGAAAACGCCGGGTAACCGAATGGCAGTTCGCCATTTGGAACTCGCCCGATTCCAAACGGTACTGGGCTGGAACAAAGGAAAGCTTCTACGAATTGTTCTGCCGCACCTTTTACACAGTCAAATCCTTCGACCGCAACATACAAGTGGGATGCAGCGGCATCAGCCTGGCGAGCTGTTATAACGGCTGGCTGGAAGGATTCGCCGCCTACACGCGCCGGGAGGATGTGACGCTGGATTTCCTGGGATGGAACGTCACTCAGGTGGTGCTGGCAGACGGCGTACGCAAGGAAGAGGCCATAAATCTGTGGCCCACCACCATGAAGGAGCTTTGCAAGTGCAACAAGTTTGCCTTGGGCGACGAAAACGCGCCGGTTCGGCACGTTGCCGCCATCCGACAGGAAATGGACCGGCTGGGCCTGAACACCCTTCCCGTACAAATCAGCCGTTTCAACACCACACTGTTCCCGGACGATCTGCTTCATGATATCAGCTATATGGGGCCCTTTATTGTCAAAAATATGATTGCGTTCAGCGAGCTTGCCTCCTCGGTCAGCTTTTCCAACTTCACCGACATCCGCATTCTGGGAACCAGCATCATGCCCGACGGATTTTACGGCGGCAGCGGTATGCTCTCGGAAAGCGGCATCAAGAAAAGCTCCTATAACGCCATCTGGCTGCTCACGCGTCTGGGCGATACCGTTCTTTCCGTGAGCGATAACCATATTATCACCACCAGCGACGACGGCTGTTACCAAATTCTCTGCTGGAACTACTGCCATTACGACGCGGCGTTTGCCTCCCTGAAGCTGGACGGCTTTACCAAAACCGAGCGCTACGGTATCTTTCCGACGGAGATGTCCAAAACCTTTACGTTCCTCCTCAACGGGGTTAACGGCACCTATCGGATGAAACGGTACCGGGTCAACCGGGAATACGGGTCCGGCTACGACGCATGGCTGAAGATGGGCGCGCCCACCTATTGCCATCCCTGTGATATCCAGATCCTTCGCGCCAAAGCCGCTCCGGATGTCAAGATTAAAACCGTCAGTTTTGATGGACAGGCAAAAATCATACTAACTTTAGACCCGCACGAAGTAACTTTGGTGGAAGTTTTCAACACTTGACGTAGAAAATATTGGATTTTGACTCACGAAAATGACCTGCTGTTGATTTGGCCCGTCCGTACAACAAATTCTTCCGTATCCACAGAAAAGAAGTCAAGCGTAATAGTTTCAAATTCACAAAATTATAGTATAATAGATATCGAAATGTGACATATTTTCACATTATCAAATGGAGGAGGAGCGTGATGAAAATGCATCACAAGTTAAAGCAGTGCATCATTTCCGAGAAAAGGTGTATCCGGGTGGACTACCTGGTCACCGAAGAACGTCCCAGCGAATTCTGTTTTGAGGTGATCTTGTATCATCCCGACGGAAGTGAGGAACGGGAGGAAATCCATAACATGGTAATGTCTTCCGACGATGCGCTGGAATTCTTGCACTTGTTGGCGCGCAGTCAGGTAACGCCAACCACTTTCTGGGACATTCTGCACGACATGCAGTTGGTCCGCTCGCTGGGATAGAGCGGCAGAAGGTTCCTGAATGGGCACGGTGCCACCGGAACGATGGGGATCCTTCCGAGCGGCGACGATAAGAAAAAGCCGGTCAGAACGTGGTAACACACGTTTTGGCCGGCTTCCTTTGTATCGGATTGGAACTTCTCTTTTGGACGCCGGTCCTTTTGCTTGTTACATCCCCCACAGCTCTTCCACCGTGATAAACCGGTAGCCCTGGGCGGAAAGCTGCTGCAAAACGATCCCGGCCGCCTCCACCGAGGTAGCGTACAGGTCGTGCAGCAATACAATCGAACCGCTTTGTACATGAGAAAGGATATGGGAGGCCACCCGCTGTGAATCTTTGTATTTCCAGTCTTGCGGATCCACATCCCAGAGGGTGACGACCTCACCGGCAATTTCCGTTTCCCCCGGCGCCCGGGCGCCGTAAGGCGGGCGGATGAGCTTAGGAGAAACACCGCAGGCGTTCTCAATGGCTTGGGCTGCGTTCGCCACCTGGGCGAGCTTGTCCGCCTCGGAAAGCTTAGTCAGGTTCGCGTGGCTGTAGGTGTGGTTGCCTATAGCATGCCCCTCAGCTGCGGCCCGGCTGAGCACCTGACCATGCTGCTCCGCCCGGCTGCCCACCACGAAGAAGGTGGCCTTCGCCTGGTACTGGCCCAGCAGGTCCAGCAGGGCGGGGGTGTTGGTGGGATGAGGGCCGTCGTCAAAGGTCAGGCAGACCACCTTGTCCCCCTGTGCTGGCGGAGTTGGGGTGCTGGCGGGTGGTTCGGCAGGCGGCTGGGCGGGCGGTTCCTGGGGCGTTTGGCTTTGGGACTTCTCCGCCTCCTTTTTTTCTTTGAGATAGGCGTCGATCTCTCCACGGGAGATGGGCACCTGGATGGTCACACCGTATTGGGTCATGCCGAACAAATCCGCGTCGAAAAGCAGAGTAAGGGTGTCCGGTTCAACGGTAAAATCCGAGGTGTCCTTGAGGTTCGCGTCAATCTTATCCCTTACATAGCCTTCTTCCAGCTGAGGATACTGTTTGAGGACTGTCTGCACCGACTGCTCTACCAAAAATTCCTTTGCCGCGTCAAAGTCCACAAAGTCCCTCAGATATTTGCGTTCGCCGGTACTGGTGTTTACACAGAAGGTAAAGGAATCGTGGATAAACTGCCCCAAGCACATTTCGTTGCTTTCAAAAGCCAGCGTGACGGTATCGGAATCGTACCGCACCTGGTCGTACTGCATGGTCAGATAGGTGTCGTTGCGACTGGTCTCGCTCAGAGCGGATGATAGGCGCTGCTGGAACCGGTCAATCCGCCGATAGACCTCATCTTTGACCATGGCGTCCAGCTCTTTGACCTTGAACGCGCCGTACAGCACATGGATGTAGCATTCGTCCGATTCCTCCCGGTAGCGGATGATGCGCACCCCGTCGTCCTCTCCGATGATCTGTGGGGTTGCGGAGGATTGGGACAGCACGGAAGAATCCGAGGACGAGGAACTGCTATCCTCCTGAGAGGAAACCGGGCCCGCCACCGGGGTAGACACCGGGTCTTTGTTGCAGCCGGCCAGAATGGTGAGCAGCAGGATCGCCGCAAGCAGCGTGCTAAGGACCTGTTTTCGCATTTGTCTCCCTCTTCACTCTCAAAAGTCATCATGATTGCGCAATTATGTCTACCATACTACCATTGCCATTGGGAAATTGCAACGGCATCCCGGTTACAAATTCCCTACAATTTCATGAACAGATTTTCCCTCGTCTCACGCCATCGCCATT
Source organism: uncultured Clostridia bacterium (assembly GCA_946491705.1). Taxonomy (GTDB): domain Bacteria; phylum Bacillota; class Clostridia; order Oscillospirales; family Acutalibacteraceae; genus Solibaculum_A; species Solibaculum_A intestinale. The sequence goes on along the minus strand of CAMLYM010000006.1, from coordinate 7,291 downwards.
CCAAAACAGATTCCTTTGTTCAATCCTGCTTCTATCTCTTGGTTTTTACAGGTTTTGCGCGTATAATAGAATCATTCGGGGCAAAAGGCCCCAGCGTATGCGTAGGAGGCAGTCATGGAATTCATGGAAACCACCGTCAGTCAGGAATATAAGTTCAAAGGCCGGGTGATCAACACCCGGGTCGACCAGGTTCTCCTTCCCAACGGCAAGCCCGCCCAGCGGGAAGTGGTTGAGCACACGGGCGGCGTGTGCGTAGGGGCGCTGACCAAGGAAGGGGAAATTTTACTGGTGCGCCAGTTTCGCTATCCTCACCGCAAGATTCTGCTGGAGGTTCCGGCAGGCAAGCTGGAAAAAGGAGAAGACCCCCTGGAGGGCGGCAAACGGGAGCTTTTGGAGGAAACAGGCGGCGTAGCCGTCTGTTACCGGGATTTGGGGCTCATGCTGCCCACCCCCGGCTACTGCGGCGAAACCATCTATATGTACGGGGCGAAAATTTCCCATTTTACCGCACCTCGCCCCGATCAGGACGAATTTGTCGAGCCGGTCAAGGTCCCGCTGGAGCAGGCGGTGCAGATGTGCCTGTCCGGTGAAATCACCGACGCAAAAACCCAGGTGTGCATCATGAAGCTGACCCTTCTGCTGCAGCAAGGGGTTTCCTTTTTCGGGCAGGAGGAATAAGCCTGCGCTCCCTTTGTGCCATCGACGGGCTGGGGCGGCTAACGCCGCCCCAGCCAATCCTTTTTCATGAACTTGAGGAGTGTGTTTGGATGCTGTGTCCCTTTGATTCCCGCAGCCTTGTTCACCGTTCTCCCTTTGGCGCGGTCAAGGCCGGGCAGAACGTTCATTTTAAGGTGCTCATCCCCCGCAGCAAGAACTGTTCCGGAGTGCGCCTGGTGATCCGGGAGGATTCCCAGACGCAGGCTCAGGTGTACGGCCTGTTCTGGTGCGGCATGGAAGGGTTTGACTACGAGTGGTGGGAATGCGATTTCGTCCCCAGCCGCATCAGCCTTTACTGGTACTCCTTTGAGTGCGACACGGCTAAGGGACTGGAAGAAATCCACCGGGACCGGGGAGGAAAGGGCAAGTTCGGAAAAGGGGAATTCTGGCAGCTGACCGCCTACGACCCGGATTACCAGACTCCCTCCTGGATGGCAGGGGGAATCCTCTACCAGATCTTTCCCGACCGGTTTGCAAAGTCCGGCAAGCCTCATGAGAATCTGCCCGCCGGGCGCACCCTGCGGCAGGACTGGGGTGGACAACCGGAATGGCGCCCCAACGGCGAGGGAAAGATCACCAATTCCGACTTTTTCGGCGGGGACCTGGAGGGCATCCGGCAAAAGCTCCCCTATTTGCAGGCGCTGGGCGTCACCTGCCTTTACCTCAACCCCATCTTCGAATCCCATTCCAACCACCGCTACGACACGGCGGATTACAGCCGCATCGACCCGCTTCTGGGCAGCGAGGAGGATTTCGCCCGCCTGTGCAGCACCGCCCAGCAGTACCGCATCCGCGTTGTGCTCGACGGCGTGTTCAGCCATACGGGGTCGGACTCGGTCTATTTCAACCGGGAAGGCCGCTACCCGCCCAACGGCGCGTACAACACCACCGAATCCCCCTATTATCCCTGGTACAAGTTTCAGAAGTGGCCGGACCAGTACCAGAGCTGGTGGGGCTTTACCACCCTGCCGGAGGTGACGGAGGAATCCCCCGATTTTCTTCGTTTTATCTGCGGCGAGGAGGGGATCGCGAAAAAATGGCTGCGGTTGGGTGCGTCCGGCTGGCGGCTGGACGTGGCGGACGAGCTGCCCGACGGGTTTTTAGACGAGTTTCGGCGCGCGGTCAAAGAGGAAAGCGACCAGAACTTTATTTTGGGCGAGGTTTGGGAGGACGCGTCCAACAAGGTAAGCTATGGGGCGCGCCGCAAATTTCTGCTGGGCGAACAGCTGGACAGCGTGATGAATTACCCCTTCCGGCAGGGGATTTTGGAATATCTGCGCACAAAGGATAGCGGCCTTTTGATGGAAGCGGTGCTCTCCATCTGTGAAAACTATCCACGCCCAGCCCTGCGGGTGCTGATGAACCACATCGGTACCCACGACACCGAACGGGCGATCACCTACCTAGCTGGGGAACCGGACAAAGGGTACGGCCGAGAGTGGCAGGCGGGGAAAAGCCTGTCCGAGGGCCAGCGGGCCCACGGGCTCATCCTCCTTCGGCTGGCCTCGCTGCTGCAATATACCCTGCCGGGCATTCCTTGCCTCTATTACGGGGACGAGGCGGGGATGGAGGGCTATCGGGACCCTTTCAACCGGGGCTGTTATCCCTGGGGGCATGAGGACCGGTCGCTCATCGGCTGGTATCAGAAGCTGGGGGCGCTCAGACGGTCCTGCCCATGCTTGGCGGACGGGGACTTTGTCCCCATGGCTTGCGACGGGCCGGTGGCCGCTTATCTGCGCACCGGTAAGCGCACCTCTTTGTTCACCGCCGTCAACGCCGGGGATCAGACCCGCACGGTCTCCATGCCCCAGGGCTTTGTTCCCCAGGTGGCCATGCACGGCGTAGAGGTGCAGGGAAACCAGCTGGTCCTTCCGCCCTTTACCGGCGCTTCCGGCCAGCTGCGGCACGCTGGGTTGGGGAATAGGCCCCACCCTTACGAAGGCAAAAAGTAGGAGCCCCACCCGTTTACATAAGCTGGCCCTTATGCTCTTCGAAATATTTTTTCCAGGAAGTGAAGGATACGCATTTCACCGCGATAAGAACTGCTATGGAAAGGAGCAAAGCTCCCACTGCAATCATATAGAATTTGGAGCCCCATTGATATTTAAAGCTCCATTCCTTCCCAAAAGCACTGGGGACCAGGGCCAGTAAGCCTATGGATACGACCAGCCCTACATACGAAAGCACCTTCATAATAAACACCCCGGGTTTGCTCTGCTTCCATTCCTTTTTCCATGCCTGTTTGAGCTCGCGTTTTGTCATTCTAAATTTCTCCTCTCATTGCCTATCGGCTAGGAAATGCTACAGTTTTTGGCGTTAGAGATTTTCCACTGATACGATGCGCCTGTGTTGGTAAAGCTATTTCCTTGCGAAATAAAGTTGTTTCCAGGGTTATCGTAGTAACTTACATAGATGCGATAAACATGGTGGGCATCCCCAAGCTTCAGGGTGTCGCCACCTTTGCCAACCCAACTGCAAATGTAGTTCCCATTGCCGTCTCTCAGCGTGATACGAACTTTGGCCCCGGTGTTATACCAGCCGCTCATATCGTAAGTCTTGATTTTTTACATTGGCATATTGCTTGCCTCGTTTGTTGATAAGGGACTGGCTGATTTTCACCGTGCAATACGAAGACGAACTGGTTGTGGCGCTTGTTGCCGCGTAAGTGGTCAACGAAGCGGCAGGTATCATCGAAAAGGTCAGAAGCAGCGTAAGCATAATGGAAAGAATTCTTTTTTCATGGTACAACCCTACTTTCTGATTTTAAAATTTGATCATAGCCAAGCTGTTCGACACAGCCCCCGGATGGTTGCCAGTTTATTTCTGTAAATTCCGGGAATTCGATACCGTCTATTTTCCAACCACCCTCCTTGAATGAAACAACTCGTCCATTATCATAATACCTTTGTATTTTTATGTTGTCAATTATATTTATATAATGGTATTGTGATCTTTGACTTCAAGGAGACTCTTTCTATGTTGCACGAACAAATAAAAACTCTTAGGGCAGCGAGGGGTCTTAACCAGGTGGAGCTTGCGAAAAAGCTGAATGTATCCAAGCAGAGTATTTCAAACTGGGAAAATAACAACATCCAGCCCTCCATTGAGGTTCTGGTAAAGCTGGCCCGTTTTTTTTCGGTAAGCACCGATTATTTGCTGGGATTGGACACCAGGCTCTATCTTGAGGTAACCTCCCTTCATCCGGAAGAGATTGCTCACATCCAGATGCTTATCGACGATCTGAAGGGGCGCACACATCACGCCTGACACTTCGGCCGAAGGCGATATCCTTGCCGTTTTCACAAAAGAAAGGGACGCCCCTGCTTAAAAAGCAGGGGCGTCCCTTTCTTTTGTTTTCCCCTTGTACCGGCCAACTGCGTTATTCCGCCTTTTCTCCCGTTACATGCACGTCGACCTGGTGAAAGGGAATGGAGATGCCGATGCGGTCGAACTCCGCCTTCACCTGCTCGAGCAGCTCAAATTTAAGCTGCCAGTAGTCCCCGGTTTTGGTCCAGCAGCGCAGCTGCAGCACTATGGCTGAATCCCCATGCTCCACCATCTGAACAGTGGGTTCCGGCTCCGGGATGGTAAGCTCGTTTTTACAGGCCAGCATAAGGATGGTTTCCTTGGCAAGGGCCACGTCGTCCTGATAGCCGATGGAGAAGTTCTGATCCAGGCGGCGGGTCTCCTCGGCGTTGTAATTGATGAGGTTATTGCCGGTCAGGCGGGAGTTGGGGAGGACCACACGGCTGTTGTCTATGGTGGTCAGGGTGGTGTAAAACAGGCGGATTTCCGTAACCGTTCCGCCCACGCCCTCGGTCTGGACATAGTCCCCCACCCGGAAGGGATGGGAAACCAGGATGAGAATGCCGCTGGCAATGTTCTTTAAGCTGTCTTGCAACGCTAGGGCGATGGCCGCGCCCGCCGCGCCGATGACGGTGATGATGGAGGTCATGTTCACCCCCAGGGTGCCGCAGACGGTGACCACCACCAGAATCATCAGGGCGATATAGACGGTGGAACGGATGAAGGAATGCAGGGTCACGTCCACCTTGCCCCGTTGCAGCATCTTCATGACGAACTTGGTCACCAGCTTTGCCAGCCACAGCCCCACCAGCAGCACGATCAGCGCAACGAGCAGCTTCGGCCCGTACTCCACCACCACGGCCCACAGCCAGTCCATAAATTTCTCCATCGGGTCCGCTCCTTTCGAAAAACGCCTGTTTTTTCTTTCAGTATACGCGAACAAAGTCCCCCGCGCAAGGCGCTTTTTGCAGGAACTGGGTGGTTTTTTCCCGCCGATTCGTGCTATACTCGTGATACTCTAACTTGGAAAGGCAGGCGGCGCTTATGCCAGACGTTACATTGATCCGCGGGGACCGGACGGACCTTCTCAGCGCCCACCCGGGCGAAACCCTGCTTGACCTGTTGGGCCGGTGCGGCGTTTCCTTCTACGCACCCTGCGGCGGGGGCCACACCTGCGGCAAATGCAGGGTGAAGGCGACGGGAGCACTTTCGGCCATGTCGGACGAGGAAGCGATCCTGCTGGGAAGCGCCCGGGAGGCGGGCGTGCGGCTGGCGTGCTTTGCCCGGGTGGAAGGGGAGGCGACGGTGACTTTGCAGGCTCCCGCCGAAGCCCAGACTGGGGAGAACTCCCCTGCTCCCAGCGAACCGGCCGGCGAAACCGAGCCCCTGGGCTTCGCCGCTGACATCGGTACCACCACGGTGGCCCTTTCTCTCTTCGGCCTGAAAAGCCGCCGGCTCCTCAGTACCGAAAGCGCCCTAAATCCCCAGCGCACCTTTGGGGCGGACGTGATCGCCCGCATCGACGCGGCGGGGAAGGGGGCGCTTCCCGCCCTGCAAACATCCATTGTGGGAACCCTCAACCACATGCTTTCTTCCGCTTGCCAAAAGGCGGGGGCGGCGGTGGAGCGGGTGCAAAAGGGCGTCATCGCGGCCAACACCACCATGCTCCACCTGCTGCGCGGCTTGGACCCCGCCTCCATCGCCCAGGCGCCCTTTACCCCTAAGTCCCTCTTCGGCGGGGACGTGCCCGCCGGGGAGCTGGGGCTTTCTATCGACCCCAACGCCCCCGTTCATCTCATCCGCTGCCTTTCCGCCTACGTGGGCGGGGACATTACGGCGGGCATCCTGGCGGCGGACCTGGGGAAACCCGGAGAAAATGCCCTGCTCATCGACATCGGCACCAACGGGGAAATGGCCCTCAGCCGGGGCAGGGAGATTTTCTGCTGCTCGGTGGCGGCGGGCCCGGCGCTGGAAGGAGCCCGCATCCGCTATGGGATGGGCGGGGTCCCCGGCGCGATCAACCAAGTGACGCTGACCAAGGAGGGCCTTTCGGTCACCACCATCGGCGGGGAAGCGGCGGCGGGCATCTGCGGCTCGGGGCTGTTGGACGCGGCGGCGGCGCTTTTAGACTGCGGGGCGGTGGACGAAACCGGGCGAATGGACGGCGAGGAGCTGCCGCCGGCTCTTGCCGGGCGCTTCCTTGCGCTTGACGGCCAGCCCGCTTTTCTGCTAAGCAAGGAACAGGGCATAGCGGTTACCCAGCAGGACATCCGGGAGCTGCAATTGGCCAAGGCCGCCTTCGCGGCGGGCATCGCGCTTTTGTTAAAGGAAGCGGGCTTAACCGAGGCGGAGGTGGACCGGGTGGTGCTGGCCGGGTCCTTCGGCTGCGCGCTAAACCCCAAAAGCGCCTGCCGCATCGGGCTCTTGCCCGCCGCCTTCCTTCCTAAGACTCAGGCGGGGGGCAACACGGCGGGATTGGGGGCCGGGGCGGTTCTCTTAGAGGACGGGGCCCGGGCCCGCCTGACCCAGATCGCCTGGGACGCCAAGTACATAGAGCTGTCCGGCCGGGCGGACTTTAACGACGCCTATGTAGACGCCATGCTGTTCCCAGACGGGGAGGAATAGGAAAAGAGCGCCCAGGCTCATGAGCCTGGACGCTTTTGCCTTATTGTGAATGATATTCACAGATTCTAATGCAAATTGCAGATGGGGACAAATGGGTGGCAAGAAGCCGTTGTCATCGCTTTTCCATGACGGATATACCGGTTCTACGGGGACATTGTGAATATAATTCACAATGTCCTTATCCATACCGCCTGTATGGATGTGAATGAAGTTCACTTTCTTAATGGTCCGCGAAGCCGGACGGATGCCTGTTGCAGGGGGCCCCGGGCACGTGAACTGCGTTCACACACCTGGTCATCCACAGAAATCGGCGGAGCCTGGGAATGGGTCCTTCCTATTTGTGAATATATTTCACCTATTCGAGCACCCCTACCAACAAACGTCCTTTTTCGGAAGGACAAACCGATAATGTGAACCATATTCACACAGCCCAAAATGGCCTGTGTGGCCGGGCGGATGCATCCCCAGGGATGTGAACTATATTCACTCAACACCAATCCCATAGAAGCAAGCGGATGGCTTGAAGTGGGAAGGGCTCTGAGTCACGTGAACTATGTTCACACACTTGGCTATCCACAGAAATCGGCAGAGGCTTTAAGGCTTTTCTTGTGAATCTATTTCACACATCAACGCATCCACGAAA
>CAMLYM010000005.1 GCA_946491705.1 uncultured Clostridia bacterium | reverse complement strand
CCGCAGCTTCTCGGTTAAAATTGCGGTCGCCTCCAGGGTCTGGCAGGACACGGAGGCTGCCGTTTCCGTCCAACTCGGCGTGGACCAGGAGCCGCAATACGAAGCGGCACCGGCAAAAAGCCGCTCTTCTGTACACGACCCCTCCATCGTCCAGGACAAGGACACCGGGGAATACTACATCTTCGGCTCCAATCAGGGAGTCGCCAAGTCCTCCGACCTGATCAATTGGAGCACGGTGCGCTGCCAGCTTTACGGCGAGGACATAGCCTCCAATTTGGCCGGTTCTTTCGCTTGGGCCGGATATAAGGACGGAAGCACCAACGCCGGCAACGGGATGGCCCTGTGGGCGCCCGATGTGATTTACAATCCCCGGTACGAAAACGCAGACGGCAGCAAGGGCGCTTACATGATTTATTACCCCGTCTGTTCCAATCACAAGCGGGGCGCCATCGGCTATGCGGTGTCCCAAAGCATCACCGGCCCCTATCAGTACGGGGATACCATCCTTTACTCCGGCTTCACTCTCACCGGCGGGCCGGACGAAGAAGGAACTACGGCAGACACCATCTGGACCCGAACCAACCTGCCTGAGCTGATCGAAAACGGTACCATCGAAGGGCTTCGGGACAGCTGGTTCAACGAAGACGGCAGCTACAACATTGTCGACCACGCCATGCCCATCGACCCGGCGGTTTTCTTCGATGAGGACGGGCGGCTGTGGATGGTCTACGGCGGCGCCATGCTCATTGAGCTCGACCCCGCCACCGGCGCGGCCAAGTACCCCGGAAAGGACGGCAAAACCGAAGGCGGCAACGACATCGACCGTTATTTCGGCATCCGCATCGCCGGCGGCTTCTATAAGGGCGGCGAAGGCGCGTACATCGAGTACGACCAGGAGAGCGGCTATTATTACCTCTATGTGACCTACGGACAGATCACGGAAGGATACAACCAGCGGCTCTTCCGCTCCAAGAACGTCACCGGCCCCTATCTGGACGCCAAGGGGCAAAACGCTGCTTTTGCAGACGATGCGGTAACACCCTCCGACTATGGCGTCAAAGTAATGGGCAACTACAAGTTCTCTGGAATGAGCCAAGGCTACAAGCACGGCGGACACAACTCCATCTATACCGACGGAAACGGGCAGATGTACAACATCTATCACCAGCGCTTCGAACGGGGAAGCAACCACCAGGACCGCATCCACCAGCTGTTCCGCAATGAAGAGGGCTGGCCGGTGATGGCGGTATATGAAAACGCCGGCGACGTCATCTCCGAAACCGGCTACGCCAGAGACGAAATTGTGGGATACTATGAGTTTGTCAACCACGGCACTCTTTCGAGCTCCGGTATGCTCGATACCTTCCTCATTCGCCTCAACGAAAACGGTTCCATCACCGGCGACCTGGAAGGACGCTGGAGCATGACCGACGGCACTTATTATATGAGCGCCGCCATCAACGGCGTGACCTATAACGGCGTTTTCTTCAAGCAGCAGGACGAATCCGGCCTCAAGCGCCAGGTGATGACCTTCTCGGCCATCGGGTCAAACAACGAAACCATCTGGGGCAGCCGGCTTACGCAAAGCGACCGGGACCTGGCCGCGGCTGAAAGCGCAGCGAATGCCCTGTCCCTTGCGCCAAGCGTGCACGCCGACCTGGCGCTGCGCACTGCCGGCGATTATGACACCCGCATTTTCTGGACCACCAGCGATGATTCCGTTTTGACTGCCAGCGGCGTGGTGCATCGCCAGACGGAGGACCGGCCCGTCACTTTAACGGCCTACGTGATGAAAAACGGGGCGGTGGCTGTGCGTACCTTTGACGTAACCGTGGAAGCCGCCCAAAGCGGCGTGCAGGCTTTTGACGGCAAGCCTCTTTACCAGTTCTCCTTCTCCAACACCGACGGGACCTTTACCAAAAACACCGGCTCCCTTTTGGGCGCGGGGCTGCTCACCGGCGACGGAACGGTGGTAACCGATTCGGACAAAGGCCTGGTGCTCTCCACTTCCGGCGCAGGAGCTCTTACTTTGCCCGGCGACACTCTTTCCGGCCTGACCGAGGGTTTCTCACTATGCTTCTGGGTTAAAACCGACGGCTCCTCCTCCCTCTTTGAAGCGGAGGGAGAAGGATTCTCCACGGTCATCGGCTCGGATCTGCGGGCAACCGTGCAGGCAAACGGCCAAACCATACGCACCGGGGAGGCTTCTCAGGCGCTGCCTGCGGGCGAATGGGCCTGCGTCACCTACAGCGTGGGGCGCACCGGCATGGACGTGTATCTCAACGGCAAACTGGTTTCCTCTGCGAAAGCGGATCTTTCTTTTGTCTTTGGAGACGGCAGGCTTAACCATCTCTGCGTAAAAGCAGGTGGCGGTTTTGGCGCGGCCCTTCTCGATGACGTGGCCGTCTATGCGCCCGCCCTGACCGCCGACCAGGCAAATGCCATGATCGACCCGGACATCGCCTGGCAGACCGATTGGCAGATCGACTTCGGTACCGAAACCTCCGCCGTCTGGGGCGGCTTTACCCAAATGACCGACCAGACCCTATACAAAAAGGTAGGGCTTTTGCAGGGATACGGTTTTAAAGGGCCGGTTCAGGCGGGAGTCACCCCCACCGGCGGCGCAAAAATCTGTGACTTTGTGTATGCAAAGGGCGGCGAGAAATACACCTTCCAGATGGACCTGCCAAACGGCACCTATCGGGTGTTCATGTACACTGGTGCCAAGGACGCCGTCAATACCACCAACTTTTATTTCCAGGATCATGCAGACGACATACATACCCAGGTGACGCCGGAAGGGGTTGCGTCAGACAACTACGGCGGGCCCAACACCTACACGGTTGAGGTTACCGACCAGCTGCTGACGGTCACCATTTGGGGCGACGCTTCCCTAGGGGCAGACGCGATCACCGGCCGGCTCAATTCCATTGAGATTACCCGGTTAAGCTGATTGCTCTTTCCTTAATCCAACCAAAAGAGAGGGCGGGAATATCCCCGCCCTCTCTACTTTTGTTTTCCCTGTATCGCAGACCAACCTGCGTTCCTTCGCCTTTACCCGGTGAAAGGCCGTATGTCGGTGTCCTCCGGTCCGGCCGGTCAACGTGACGCCTCCCGTTTTGGACGTCATCTTAATACCGAGTTTTCTTTTTTCCTGCAGCGGCTTTCCCGTCTCATTTCGCCGCAGGTATTTTTCTCCGCTCTTCCTTGCCGCCGTGCAGCGCCCGGGAAGCGATCAGCGTGGTCACCGGGATCGCCAGGATTACCGCGATGCTGCCGGAAAGGCCGCGGATCACTTCCACCACCAGCAGATCCAGGTTGATCAGCGCAATGTAAGGCAGCGAATACATATAGTAAACCAGCAGGATATTCAAGCTGCTGCCGGTAAAGGCCAGAATGAGGGTGTTGGTCATGGTGCCCATAATGTCCTTGCCCACGTTCATCCCCGAACGCCACAGCTGCTTCTGGGTCAGGGTTGGGTCGATGCTCTTCATCTCCGTCAGAGAGGACGCGATGGACATGGCCGTGTCCATCACCGCGCCAAGAGCGGCGATCAGAATGCCCGCAAAAAGCAGGTCTTTGACCCGCAGAGCGGTGGAATCGGAGATGAACAGCAAAAGCTCCGCTTCCGATTCGTTTAAGGTGGAGATATGGGAAAGGACGCCCGTGGCGTAGGCGATGACGCCGGCGAACATAGTGCATACGCTGCAGCTGACGGCGGCGATGACGGTCTTTTTACAAAAACCGTTGAGGGAAAGAAGGGTTACGGCGGTAGACAACACCACCACAACCACGGCGGCTAGAATGGGCTCCACGCCTTTGATGATCATAGGAAGGAACAAAAAGAGGACGCAGAGAATGGTAAAGGCCAGGGACGCGATGGATTTGAGTCCTTTCTTTCTTCCAAAAAGGAGCACCACCGCTAAAAACAGGGCCAGCAGGACATAGAGGTAGTTTTCCCGGCTGTAGTTGACGACGCTGGTGGTCACAAACCCGTCAAAGCTGGAGATGACAAGCTCGGTGCCTACACTGGCGGGCTTATTATTGACGCGCTGGACGTAGTTGATGGCGGTGGTGCTGCGTCCGGAAAACTCGCCGGTGAGGATCTCCAGCTTGAGCCATTGCTTTCCGATCTGGATAAAATCATAATCCGGGTCGGGGCCCATGTCCTCTTTCTCCACCTCAATGACCCGGGCCTTTTCGTAAACAATGCCGTCCTGGTAGTCGCCGGGCTTCTGATAATCAAGGGTGGTATTGAAAACGTAGAGAAACGCAAAAAAGCCGGCGAGGAACACAATCCAGGCAGCCGTGCCGATCTTTTTCTTGGGATTTTTCATAAGGCGGACATCCTGTCTTTTTATTTGTTGCAACCAGGTGGGACCAGGGCGGCGGGAGGGCCGCCCTGGTCCTTGGCGAGGGGATGTGTAAGGAAGAATCGCGTAAGGGGGTTACGCGGCGAGATAGCTCTGAATCAGGATATAATCCTTGGTGTCAACCACACCGTCGCGGTCAATGTCGCAGCGGGTCTCGGTGGTGGACTGGTAGTAGGACAGAGCAATGGAGAAATCCGCCAGAGTTACTTTTCCGTCGCCATTGATGTCGGAAGCGGCGCGGTAGGAGTAGATTTCAGTGACCACCGTATCCTCACCCATGTTGGGAGTAACGTCGACGGCGTCAAAGCTGCCGTCCTCGTTTGTAATCTTCTGGGCACTCTGGGCCTTCACCAGGGTGACGGTGGTGTCGCCCACGGGAGCGGTTTCCTTGAGCTTGAAGGTGAAGGTGGCCACGTTGGTTTTGCCTTCGTTGGTCACGGTATCGCTGGTACCGATGACGATACCGGCCTTGCCGTTTTCATCGGTGGTGTTGGAGAAAAGGGTGTTTTCCAGATTGCTCTGGGCAGAGACCAGTTCGAGCACGTTCTCGTCGTAGCTGATTTCAGCCTGGTAGGCGTTCACATCCTTGAGGTTCTCCATAGAAACGGTGTAGGAAACGGTATCGCCCTTTTCCACGACGCCCAGATCGGAGCCTTCGATGGAGGCCACCTGCACGTCACGGGTCACGGTCAGGGTGTCGTAGAGGTATTTCTCGGTGGTGATGGTATCGGTGTTGGGGTCATACTTGAACATGTAGGTGTTGAGGGTGAAGGAATCCTGGGAGACTTCCATCTCCACAATGACCTGTTCCTTCTTCACGTCGCTGCCGGTGTCGGTGGAGTTCACGTCCAGGAAGGCGTAGTTGGGAAGGAGCGGGTCGCCATCGGAGACGGTATAATTCTTCTGGGAATACCATTTCAGGCCGCCGGCATGTCCGCCGACCATGTAGAGCGGCGCGTTTGCAGGCTTCTGGGTCTCACCGGCAGCATTGACCACCCGGTCGGCTTTCTGGCCGTCCTCGGTGACGAAGCCGCGGGAATACACATGGTCGTGGCCCTGGAGAACCATATCCACATCCAGCTGGGCGAAAATCGGGCACCAGAACTTTCTGGCCGCCATGACGTCGGAGTCGGTGATGTGGGAAGCGCCGGTGTAAAGAGACTTATGGAAGCCCACGATGGTCCACTGGCCCGCCGCCTTGGCCTCGGCCACCGCCTCGCGCAGCATCACTTCCTGCTGAGCTCTGGCGTCGGCATTGTTCTTAGCCTCTTCCAGGTTGAGCATGATGAACTTGGCGGGTCCGTAATCGAAGGTGTAAGCCACCTGACCCGCTTCAGCGGGAGCGTTGATGTGACTGTTGAGGGTATTGTTGTCATGATTGCCGCGGACCGCCGCGATGGTGTTGTTGGCGAACATGTCCTGGCCGCCGTTGGGGAACGCGCCGGAGTTGTTAAAGAGCATTTCCCACTGGCTCTCGCTGGTGGCGGTGTCGGTGATGTCGCCGGCTAAGTAAACGAAATCCAGATCCGGGATCTTGTTTACCTCGGCAAGGGTAGCGCCCAGGGCCTTCGCATCGCTCTCTCTGGCGACTTGGGTGTCCGCCAGATAAGCGAACTTAAAGCTGTCAGTGCTGCCCTTGGCGGGAGCGGTCTTGAACTTACCCTCGTAGGTATCGGCGCCTTCGCCCACCGTGTAGGTATAGGTGGTGTCGGGTTCCAGGCCGGAAACCACAATCTTATGGAAGCACTTGTTTGCCTGTCCGAAGGCAGACTCGCCCACAAAGCTTTGGGTGGCGGTGTCCCCCTGCTTTTGCACCGTGATGACCGAGGGGCATTCCACGGCGGTGGTGTAGGTAACGTTTACCTGAGTGGAGGGATCGTCGCCCATATGGACGTTGAGCTGACGGGGCGTTTTGTCGGTAGCGCCTTCGGCAGCCGCGGCCACAATCGGCACAGGCTCGCTGGCGGCAGGCGCCGCGTAGGCCATAGACGTGGTGAACGCGCCCATCAGCAGGACGGACGCAGCCGCCAGGCTGATGGCTTTCTTCATGCTTTTCATCTTCATCTGGAAAAACTACCTCTCTTTCTTACTCGCCGATTTTTTCGACTGTATGATCACACACACCAAAACCACATTCAGCGTAACGCTTGCAAGCAGGCCAATGAGCAGACCCATATTCACGCCGCTGGTGGAGGGGTTTGGGGTGGCATCACCCTGAGAAGGACTAGAGGAAAGCTGAGAGCTGTCCTCGTCCGGGTTGGAAACCGGCGGATTGGACGAAACAGAACCGGCCGGATCCGAAGAGGTCCCGCTCTGGGACGGGGCGGAGGAGCTGGACAAATTTCCGCTGCCCAGGCTTTCCGAAGGCGGCATCTGCCCGGAGCCAGAGGACGGCTCCGACGAGGAACCCGGTTTCGCGCCGTCGGGTGGGGTCAGCGGAGGCACCGGTGTTTCGTCCCCCTCCCGGTCTAGAAGTATCTGCTTTTGGGGCGTTAGGAGCGTTTCGTCCACCCCGCCGCCGCTAAGTTGGTAGACGCTTACGTATTGCAGGGCGACGGCGCTGTCCGTCTCCCCGGAGCAGGACAGGGTGACGACGGCATTCACCGGACCTTCAAAGGCATTGCTGCCGGAGAAAAAGCTGAACCAGGTAATCCCGCGCGCCTCGGTGGGCGCAGTAACCGAACCGGAGGCGTTTTCAAAGCGGACCGATTCCACCTTAACGCCGTCGGCGCATTGCAGGCCGAATTCCGCTCCGGCATAGGAGTCGCCGTTGTCCACCGTCAGGTTGATCTGAACCTGGGTCTGCCCCGCGCTTAGGGAAACCCGGTCGGGCGCGGTCACCGAAGCGGCAAACGCCTGAAACGGTAGACACAGCACAAGCATCCCGCAAAGCAGGACGGCGATGCATTTTTTCATCTGATTTATTCCCTCCCTTTTGACAGACTCAAGTGTATCCGGTTAACGTAAAGGAAAGACGGGCAGTGGATAAAAAACCAGGTAAAATCCGGATAAACTCTCATTTTTTCGGCCTTCTCTCCTGCTCAAGGCGCACATTTTTTACATGCGTCTTCTGCGCACAATCGCCAAACTTTCGTCAGAAGCGAAATTTGTGTTTGCGCCTGGAAAAGACGCTTCATTTTCAGCTCAAAGAAGACCTGGAGCGCAGCAAAACGAAATACCGCATTCTTGAGGAAACTGCACAGCCGGACGGTTCGGTGATTCTCAAACTGAACATGCAATATAGCCTTCTCCGGTCGGCGATTATCCCGACGACTGATTTGCCGATTTCTCTTTTGGCTGCTTTTCATCCAAACTCCTTATCACCAAAAAGGCAGAGCCTGCGAAGGGAATTCCTTCGCAGGCTCTGCCTTTTTCTTCATCTTTCTATAACCCATTCCTTTTGCTATTAGGACGCGTGCGCTCCGCTTTTCTCTCCGGCGGCCATACCCACGCGCGCTTCGATGTAACGGGGCACCTCCTCCTTAGGAATCCCCAAGGAAACCGAAAGCTCTCCAAACAGCAGTTCCTCCGCCCGTTTCATAAACCGCTCGTCCAGAGCCCCGAACTTTTTCTTTTGCCGCTCCATCCCCTGCTTCTTGGCATACAGGGACATGGTCAGCGCAATCAAATCCGCGCAGTCATGGGTTTTCAGCGACGCCTCGTAGTGTTCCACCAGCTCGCGCAGCACATAGGTCTCAAACACCTCTGCCCGTATAGACGGAATCCGTTCGATCAACTGCTCGGCCTCCTCCCTGGTGAGGACCGGCCGCATAAAGACCTTGCCGTTCTCCGCCGGCGTGGAGATGGTGCATTCCTGATAGAGAGGCTTTAACACATAATAAAGCCGCTCCTCTCCTTCGATCTCCAGCGGCTTAACGTCCGTCACCTTACAAACGCCAGTGCTTCCATATAAAATCAATTCTCCAACCTGGTACAACGATTCCTGCCTCCGATCCGTCGATTCTGCTCAAGCCCAGGGACGGCGTCCGCCGTAATCCCTGCGCGCAGTACGCTCCTGTTCTTCCTTCTTTAAGGAAGAAAGACGTTCCCTAGCCCGTTCCTCACTGGTTTTGCCTTGGGAAGAGCGGTTCTCTGTTGCGTTCGGGCCGCGCCTGGGCGCCGTTACCGAATCTCCTCTGTTCTGCGCCGTTTCTCCCATTTGCAGCCGAAAACCGGTGAAAAGAAAAAACGTGCGGTTTTGACAACTGGACTTACGTTTGCCAAAACCGCACGTTGTATCTTTATTTTACCACAAAACAGGATCAAAATGTAAGAGAGAAATAAAGCCGACCCGGCAAAATGTGTCCGTGCCCTGTGCGCGTTGCGGCGTCCGGCTAGGAATTCCCGCTCTGCCGATGCATTTGATCCGCAGGCGCAATCTCAAACCGGTCCCGCCCGCCCTCCTTGGCCGAATAAAGGGCCCGGTCCGCCTGGCGGTACAGCTCCTCATAGTCCATTCCCGGGTATGACAGGGCTACCCCCACGCTGATGGTGACCACCCGCGCCGCATCCAGCCGGATTTGGTGCACTGTCTCACACAGGCCGGCGCATTTCTTCGTCAGCGCCGGTATATCCTGAATGCGGGGCAGATAAACGAGGAACTCATCGCCGCCCGGACGGCCGATCACATCCCCGTCCCGAAAGCTGCTTTCCAGCAGCCTTGCCACCGCTTTTAAGGTTTCGTCCCCGCACATGTGTCCATAGGTGTCGTTGATGGACTTAAACAGATCCACGTCCAGAAGAAGCAGCGCCCCCACTTCACCCGGCTGGAGCTTTGGGAGATGCTCCTCAATCAGCCGTTTGCTGGTTTCACTGTTGTACAGATGGGTCATACTGTCGCGCTGAGCCTGTTCGCGAAGACTTTCCTTCTCGCTCTTCTCCTCGTCAATGACGCTGATCTTTCCGATGGCATAGACCGGAACACCCGCACTGTCGCAAATGGTCTCCACCGTGACGCGGATCCAGTGCCACTTTCCATCCCTGCAATAGACATATATCTCCTGTACATGGTTCTGGGCAGAATCCAAAATCTCCAGAAAAAGCCGCTGACTTTTCCCTTCCGGGCTGTCCTTCCCTAGAAAACGGCTTAAGTCGTAACGTACGATTTCTCCTCCATTTCCGTTTACTCCATTTGCGTCTTTGAGAATCAACCGCTTCTTTTTAAAATCATATTCAAAGAATGAATCGTTGGTAATGGAGTAAAGGCGGACATGCTTTTGCAGTTCCAGCGAAATCGCCTTGCCGGCCCGGATCCGCTGTAATAAAATAACGACAAGCAGCGCTACGACCAGCAAAAACACGCATCCTGCCGCCGCCAAAACCGGAATGGGATTCTTCTGGATAAAATACTCGACGGAAAAATCAACCTTGTGCACAATGTTCTGATAGATTACCGACTGCAGATCGTCCGAATCCATGGACAAAACGGATTTGTTGAGCAAGCCCAGCAGAATATGATCCCCCTGCTTTACCACGCCGAAGCAAATACGATAAGAGGTATAGGTCTGGGGGATCATTTTGAGTTCCTCAAAGCTGGGCAGGTTGAGATAATACTGCGCCGTGTAGGTATCCACATAAGTATAGTCCGCTTCCCGGCGGTTCACCGCGCGGATGCATGCGTCCACTGAGTCATAGGGCACCGCTGTCCCGACAAAATAACCGTCGTAGGTGCTGGTTCTGGACAAAGCCAGCCGCTTTCCCTGGATGCTGTCTTCGCTCATCTCTTCATGCATCAGGAGGGTATAGGGGCTGGAAAGATAGGGCCTGGACATGGCCAGATCCCGCTCTCGGGCAGTGGTATAATCATAAGGCATCCCTGCGATCAAATCCACCTGGCCGTTTTTGGCCTTAGTATAGAGTTCCTCCCAGGAGGATGCCTCCACCATTGCAAATTGCAGGCCGGTGGTTTTCGAAATATCCCGCAAAAGGTCCACGCCGATTCCTTTGAGCGCACCGGTTTTTTCATCCTTGTACTGAAAAGGAGGCTGGCTGGACATCACTCCTACCCGCAAAACACCCGCCTGTTCGATATAAGCCTCTTCCTTGTCCGACAGCACAAACGTCCGGCTTGCTGGTGCGAAATACTTTTCATTAAGGGTGGTCTGAAAATAAGGATCGGCCTCGGTGACGCTGACGATGGCTTCGTTAAGCTCGGCGATCAGATCGGAATCGCTGTTTTTGGAGGTGACAAAATAAAAGGGCTTGGGTGCGAACCGGATCACCGGACGCACGTTTTCCAGGTAATTCATGCTGGTATTGAGCAAAACGTCCGCCCGGCCCTCCTCAAGCGCGCGGATCATTTCCTCATTGCTGCCGCACTCAATAAGCTCCGGCGTAATCAGGTTCATCTCACAGTATTCATATAATTCCCGCACCATTCTCCCGGAGGTGGAATAAACCGCCACCCGCAGGGTCTGTTCCTTCTGGGAGTCAACGATAATGTTATGACCGCCTTCGTTTAACACCTGCAGCACCGTTTCCGATGTGCCGTAGCTATACCCGGAATAATCGAACTGCTTTCCCAAATCTTCACTGTAAAGCATGGCCCCCATTAGGTCCACTTCCCCGCCCTGGACCATTTCCATCAGCGTGGACAGTTGTTCGTCCACGCTGCCTGGGATTTGCACAAATTCATAATTCCATCCGGTATATTGAGCAATTTCCTCCAAATATTCGTAGGTATATCCAAAGTATTTTCCATTTTCGTCCATATCGGTAATGTTCTTCTGGATCGGGTAGGCGACCCGGATGGTCCTGCTTTCCTCGGGTGACGCCATAACAGGAAAAAGTCCTCCCCACAGCTGCAAAAGCAGGACGAGCAACAAGCACACGGCCTGGATTTTGGATCGTCGTTGCTGCCTCACATGGCTCCTCCTTGCACAGTGCGGCTTCCTGCTTACCCCAAAATTGCCACACTCTCTGCTCTTTTCTCCTTATTATAGCGGCGCTTTGTCCAAATAGCAACCGCAACCCGTGCAAGATGCCTCCTGCAGCCCGGTTCAAGACGTAAGGCTGCGATGCCCGTCAGCGTGTCAAGTTCACGCACTCTGGGTCTTCACGCCAGACGGCTTAACCGCATGCGTGCCGTCGAGCCGGTGCATCCGCTTGCTTTTTTCCCGGATGTAACGGATTTCCTGCGGAATTTCCTCCTCTGCCAGAGTGTCGTGCACCGCACAGGTCCCTGCGTTTTCCGCCGTCTCATAGTACCAGCATTTGTATTTGATCACATCCAGCTGCGCCTGCAGTTCGGCGATCTGTTCCTCCACCCGTTCCTTTTGCTTGCGAAACAGCTCCAGCCGCTGTCCGATGGTGTGATCCCCCTGCATTCCCAAATCAATGAATGCTTTGATATCCTTGATGGGCATTCCCGTTTTCTTTAGACACTCGATTAAAAACAGCCACTCAAAATCGCTTTCCTTAAACATGCGCACTCCGCTTTCGCTGCGCTCCACAAAGGGCAAAAGCCCTTCCTTGGAATAAAAGCGCAGCGTATGAGGAGACAGGCCGATCTCTTTTGCAATTTCACCCACGGTATAGTACATACAAAACACCTCCAAAAATGTTTTATTCTCCTTAACTTAGAGCCAACTCTCAAGTCTAAGGTGAATGTAGCACAGGTGCAACCCCGTGTCAAGGAAGCGATTCGAGGATGTTTTCTGGTTGAACTGCCCGCATGCTTTGCCGTGATGCAAAGCATGCGGGCCATGGAATTCAGGCGGCCTGACAAAAGCGCGCAAGGCGGTTCTGTCTTACCTGGATGACAATGGTTGCCGATAAGCGGCGCCACCTGCTTTCGAAATGGGCAAAAGAGAAGGAAAGAAAAAGAAGAGCAGAGCCCGCGGACTCTGCTCTTCAAAATTAAGAATGGGCCGGTTGCTGTTTTTTGCGTTTTGCCCGTAGCGTTATCTACTCGGTCCATTTATTGGGATCCCCGTAGGTACCGCTTGCCTGTTCAGCTCTCTCATTCGCTGCCATCTGTAAAGCAACAAATCCGAACCCATCACCAATTGGCGGTAGATTCGGATTTGTTTGTTGTGTCTAAAAGGCATGATTTGATAAAATTTGGCGGATACATCTTCTCTCGCTTTTTTCATAGAGGGGGATCAAACTAAGCTGTACATTCATTCTCAAGTCTCAAACCGTTTTTTCAAAACTTTAAAATGATTATGGTTCGATTTATCACCGCCATTATCGGGAAACAGACAAAATGGTAGACTGTCAGTGGTGCGGTGCTTGATGACACACTCCTTCACATTTTTGCACGCCATAGGATTACCGTACCTTTTTCAGAATGGCTATCACTTCATCGGTTTTCAGCACCTTGCCGAAGGAAATGACCTCGCCGTCCACCACAAGGGCAGGGGTCGTCATCACCCCGTATGCCGCGATTTGCGTAAAGTCGGTGATATGGTCGATTGCCGTGTCCATACCCAGTATTTTCAGCGCATCCAACGTATTGGCCACCAACTGATTGCATTTGGCACAGCCGGAGCCGAGTATTTTCACGCTTGCACTGCCTGATTTGCTTTTCCCTGCTGCCTGCATGGTTTGTGCATTGCAGTTTCCACCGCGGCAGCATCCTTCATTCTTTTTGCTAAATAGACTCATCTTGTTCTCCTCCTAAATGAATAGATAGTGAAATACATTGAACAAATAGCCGACAAGGATAATCCCCGCTGTGCAGATGCCGATAAATAGTGCCAGCAGCTTCGGCTTCACCGCTTTGCGCAGCATAATCATAGACGGCAGGGATAGGGTTGTGACCGCCATCATAAAGCTGAGAATTGTGCCAAGCTGCGCTCCTTTGAAGAGCAGTGCTTCGGCTACGGGGATCGTCCCGAAAATATCCGCATACATGGGAACACCGATAATCGTTGCCAGAATTACGCCAAAAGGATTGTTGCTTCCCAAAACCGCTTCGATCCAGTATTCGGGAATCCAGTTGTGGATGACTGCACCGATACCGACACCAACAAGGATATACGGGAATACCTTTTTGAAGGTAGTTAGCACTTGATCCTTTGCGTAAGCCAGCCGTTCTTTCTGCGACAACGCCGGGGATTCGACATCGACTGCACTTGCACTTTTGATAAAGGATTCCACATACTCTTCCATGTGCAGCTTTTCAATCAGTGTACCGCCCGCGACGGCAATCATCAAACCTACCGCCACATAAGCGACGGCGATCTTCCATCCGAAAATACTGGAAAGCAGCAACAGGCTTCCAAGATCGACCATAGGAGATGAAATCAGAAACGAAAAAGTCACGCCAAGAGGAAGTCCCGCGCTAGTGAACCCGATAAACAGCGGAATGGAGGAACAGGAGCAAAAAGGAGTCACTGTTCCCAGCAGGGCCGCAATGATATTCGCCCATATCCCATGAAACCGGCCTAAAATCTTCTTGCTGCGCTCCGGTGGGAAATAGCTTTGGATATAGCTGATGAAAAAAATCAGGAAGCAGAGCAACACTGTAATTTTAATCACATCGTAGAGAAAAAACTGAACACTGCCGCCGATTTTACCAGTAATATCCAGTCCCAAAGCGGATAGGCCCATGCCAATCAATTCATTTAGCCATTTCATGCCGAGAAGCTGATTTTGAATAAAGTCCCAAACTACCGGCATTCACAGTCACCACCTTTGCGGCAGCTTAGTGTGCCTATAAACGCCTTAAATGCAGACAGTGTTTCGCAGTTCAGAGAGTAGTGCGACCATTTTCCTTCCTTACGGGTTTCCACCAAACCACACTCACACAGGATTTTCATATGGTGGGAAAGGGTCGGCTGAGTAATTTCAAAAGCCTCCAGCAGCTTGCAGCCGCATTTTTCACCGTCCGATAACATTTTTACAATCCTTAACCTGTTAGAATCTCCAAGAGCCTTGCAGATCAAAGCAATATCCATTTCATTCATGGCAAGCACCTCACATAGATCATTATCTATACGATAGCATATGCATAGATGATTGTCAATGTGTTCTTGTATATGTTATTTGGAAGTAAGGGTTCAGAAGTTATTTTTTACAGGTTTTTGTGTTTATTTTTATATGTTTGTCCATTGAACAGCAAGCTTTGAGCCGTAAACATAAAAAACGCCCAAACCCTGATAAATCAAAGGGTTGAGCGAAAAAAATGACGGTATGAGAAATGGACATTCCAAAAGAAATGTTCATTTCTCATACCGTCGTTTCATTTGGTGGAGCCTAGGGGAGTCGAACCCCTGACCTCTGCGATGCGAACGCAGCGCTCTACCATCTGAGCTAAGACCCCACATATTTTTCTGTCTGCCGCTGTCACCGCTGTACTTCCTAGAACGCAAATCGTAGGACAGGTCAACCAAGCAAAAGGCTATGAACGTTTCTCGCAGCACGCTTTTCTCAGCCGGCCTAACTATTATATCGGCAACAAAACCTTTTGTCAACACCCATTTTCCGTTTTTTTCTGCACGCTTTTATTGCTGCCTGCATGGTTTTTCAAAGAAACCTCGTCCTTATAAAATATGATACCGGCCCTCCTTCACCACATGAGCAGGCGGATTTTCCTGCGGAACACCGACTCCAACCGAAAGAACCACTTCATGCCCCTGTGGAAGTTTAAGTAGCTTGCGCAATTTTTCTGCCTGCGGCTCAACGAACGCCTCATTGGGCGAACCTAAAATCACGCTGCCAAGGCCTATTCCCTGAGCGGCCAGAGCAATGTTCTCAGCGGCAATGCCGCAGTCGAGATAGCTCCAGAAAGAAGCGGACGGCTCACAGGAAATGAAAAACACCGTGGGCGCGTGAAAATAGATATCCGCATCGGGCTGATTGAGCTTTTGGAGGGTCTCTTCATCGGCGGTTCTCTTCTGCTCCTCAATGGAAGCACGGCTGATTTGCGCGAGAATTTCGGGGTTTTGCACTACAGTAAAATGCCAAGGCTGCCGGTCCATGGCGGAAGGAGACGCCAAAGCCGCTGAAATCAACGCCTGAAGCTGTTCGCCGGTAATCTGCTCGGGACGGTAATCGCGGATGCTGCGGCGGTCTAATATGGCTTGCAAAACACTGGACTTCATGTGACACCCTCCTCAGCTACAGGCGGAATGTCCTATTTTTTCCCTGCCTGTCATAAAATTATTTATAACACGTATTCCCGACGATTGTCAACCTTCTTTCGGTTGCGGGAGTTCTCCGGGCATGCTATAATCGAAATATGAGTACCTTTTCTCCTTTTTCCACATAGGATAGGCTGTATTCTTATGTCCAAGGAGGAATCGGTATGCTGGAGTTCTATGATGGGCTTTCTGTAAATTTAGCGGCGGCAGCCTTCGCCTCTGCTCTGGCCGAAGGCCTGACTTCCGCCGAAATCGGGCTTTTGGCGTCATTTTTCAATGTGGTGGGAGACAGCCTGAACACCCTTGCAATTGCCAAAGCGCGCTGTACCATTTCGGAGCAATCCAAATAAGCGCCCGCCTTTCCCCGTGCGGTCCGGCGGGAGCCTTCCCTGATTCCCGCACGGAAAAGGAGTCTTGCCCAAATGGCTGAATTCTTCGCCGCTTACCCGGCTTTGCAAACCCTTGCGCAGATTCTGTCGGAGGTGCTTCGCTGGCTGGTGATTCTGCCGGTTCTGGGGTTCGCGATCGTATGGTTTCGTTCCATGCGCCAGGACCTTCCGGAAAACACGCCCATCGCCGTGCTGGTAAACGCGGCGACTCGGGATGTAACCCGGATTGTAAACCCGGAAACGGCCATCGGCCGTTCCCGCAACTCGGACATCATTCTGAATTTCCCCACCATTTCCCGCAACCACGCGGTGATCAGCCATCGGAAAAACGGCTGGCTCATCTTCGACACCAACTCGAAAACCGGCGTGTTTGTCAACGGGGAGCGGGTGAAAAAAAGCGCGCCGTTAAAAAACGGGGACGTGATTTCGCTGGGCGGAGTGACCTATGCCTTCAGCGACCGGATTATGGACTAGAGAGGATGTGACGCATGTTGGACAGCATCCGCATAGGCAAGCAAAAAAGCGCAAAGCAAAAGCTGCGCAAACCGGTAACCCAGGCGGGCTTATTCGGCCTGCTGACCATTTTTCAGCTCATCTGCCTGGTCCGCCTTTTGTTCTCCGACCGGGTGATGGAGAATCCGCTGCACCTACTGGCGTTTGTGCTGCTGATCGGAGTGGAGTGGGTCTATTACGGCTTTAGCCGGGCCATCGGGCGGGAACATATCGAGCTGGAGGCTTCCGCCTTTTTCCTCACTTCCATCGGGTTTGTGGCCCTCACCGGGGTGCTCCCCTCGTCCACCTGGATGCAGCTTTTGGGCGTGGTGGCGGGCCTGGTGGTATATAACCTGGTCATCTGGTTTATGGGAAGCATTGACCGGGTGGTGAAATACAAGGTGTGGATCGGGGTCGGCGGCGTGCTGCTGCTGGCGGCCAACCTCATTTTCGGCAGCATCATCTACGGGGCGCAGAACTGGATCAAAATCGGCCCCATTACCTTTCAGCCGTCCGAATTTGTGAAAATTGCTTTTGTGATGACCGGGACGGCTACGCTGGACCGGCTTCAGTCCTCCAGGCACCTGACCTGGTTTCTGGCCTTCTTCGCGGTATGCATGGGCGCCCTTTTCTACATGGGGGATTTCGGCACCGCCTGCATCTTCTTTGTGACCTTCTTGGTCATTGCCTTCATGCGCTCGGGGGACTGGAAGACTCTCATCCTTTTCTGTGCGGGCGCGGCGGCGGGCGCGGCTTTGATTCTTCAATTTAAACCGTATATCGCCAAGCGCTTCGAGGCCTGGCGGCATGTGTGGGAATTCGCGGACACGTCCGGCTATCAGCAGACCCAGCTTCTCATGTCGGTGGCGAGCGGGGGGCTTCTGGGCCTGGGGCCGGGGCTGGGGGTGCTGCACACGGTAGCGGCTTCCACCACCGACCTGATGTTCGGCATCGTGTGCGAGGAATGGGGGCTGCTTTTGGGCGCGGCGGCGGTATCGGTCTATGTGGGCTGGGCGTTGTTTGCCGGCCGGCTCGCCGGGCGCACCCGCTCCTCGGTTTATTCCATCGCCGCCTGTTCGGCTGCTAGCCTGCTTTTGTTCCAGGCGGCGCTCAACCTGTTCGGCGTCACCGATATTCTCCCGCTGACCGGCGTGACCCTCCCCTTCGTCAGCCGGGGCAGTTCTTCTATGATTGCTTGCTGGGGGCTTTTGGGATTTATCAAAGCGGCGGATTCCAGAACCTATAAACAAGGGAGGCTTGCCGCATGAAAAAAGTCATTCATCGGGCCATTTTGGTCTACATCCTCATCGGTCTGTTCTGCATTGGGATGGCCGCCTTTTTCATCACCTGGTTTTGCAACGGGTCGGATTGGGTGATGAACGAACGAAACCGGCACATCTACGCAAACGGCCTGATGCAGAACACCGGCGAAATCTACGACCGGGACGGGGTGAAGCTCGCCTACTCGGAAAACGGACTTCGCTATTACGCAGAGGATCCTGCTGTGCGGGAAGCTTTGCTGCACACGGTGGGCGATACGGAGAACTTCATCTCCAAGAGTATCCAAAAGCAGTTTGCCGCCGGCCTTTCCGGCTATAACCCGGTGGGCGGGGTGCACATGCTGGAGGAATGGAACCAAGGGGGCAAGGTCAACCTGACGGTGAGCGCCCAGGTAAGCCGCGTGGCGCTCGAGCAGCTCGCCGGGCGTAAAGGCGCCGTGTGCGTCTACAATTATAAGACTGGCGAGGTACTCTGCTCGGTGAGCACCCCTTCCTACGATCCTCAAAACAAACCGGACATGGATCCCGATTCCGAGCAGTACCAGGGCGTTTACGTCAACCGGGTCCTGTCCGGCCTCTATCCGCCCGGCTCCACCTTTAAGCTGGTGACGGCGGCCGCCGCCATTGAGAACATTCCCGACATTATGACCCGGGAATTTGTCTGCTCCGGCCAGTATGAGGCTTCCGACGGGGTCATCAAGTGCAACGGCGTGCATGGAAAGCTTACGTTCGAAGAAGCGCTGGCCGAATCGTGCAACACGGTGTTTTCCCAGGTGGCCATTGAACTGGGGACGGTGCGCATGACCGAGCAGGCGCAAAAAATGGGTTTTAACGGGGACTTTACGGTGGACGGCCTTACCTATCCCGGCGGAAGCTACAAGGTGTCGGATGCGGGCGCGGCGGATTTGGGATGGTCGGGCATCGGCCAGTATACCGATATGGCAAACCCCTTTACCATGATGACCATTGCGGGAGGCATCGGCAACGGCGGCACAGTGGTGCAGCCCCGGCTGGTAAACAATGTGCTCGGGCCCTTAAATATCCCCACCCACATCGGTAAAACCGTCGAGGGGGCCAAAATCATGGAAAGCTCTACCGCCTCGATTTTGGCGGACATGATGCACGGGGCGGTGCTCAACAACTACGGGGCCGACAATTTTGCAGGGCTCGATCTGTGCGCGAAAACGGGTACGGCGGAGGTCAACGACTCCTCGAAGCCCCATGCCTGGTTTGTGGGCTTTGTGCGAAACGAGGAAGCGCCGCTGGCTTTCGCGGTGGTGATTGAGAACGGCGGCTCCGGGTTCAAGGCGGCTGGTTCGGTGGCAAACGCGGTGCTGCAATCCTGCGTGGAGGTCTTAAACAAAAAATAGGGGTTGACAAATTGCCCCGTCTTGTTTTACAATGCAAGCCAAAGAAAAAAGTGAATACATTCCTTTGGGCAGGGCGAGCAGGACCTTTTGCGTTCCTGTGATTCCCGACCGGTGGTGATGCCAGCTTTGACTGGATAAGTCCAACAGCCCCAACAGCCGATGCGGTGAGAATCCGCAACCGCCAGTATAGTCTGAATGGGAAAGGAAGAGGAACCCAAATAGCAGGAATTCTCGTGCAGATTGGCGAATTTTCAGTATATTTGGTTTATATTATTACGTTTTGTAATAAAAAATCTTCTTTCCAAAGGAACTTTTGGAAAGAAGATTTTTTTATTTGCGGCGTTAGTCACAGGGTTTGGATCCGCCCTGCGCAAACGTCAAATCTCATTTTGTAAGGGGAGGAATTACCTATGACCAAATCCATGACCACCTTGCAGCGCATTGTTGTCATCGCGCTGTTCGCCGCGTTGACCGCGGTTGCCACCATGTGCATCTCCATCCCGATCCCCGCCACCAACGGCTACATCAACATCGGGGACACCATCGTGTTTATCTCCGCTCTCTTTTTCGGGCCGATTGCCGGAGCCTTGTCTGGCGGCATCGGCTCAATGCTGGCGGACCTTCTGCTGGGCTACGCCCACTGGGCCCCCTTCTCCCTGCTCATCAAGGCAGCGGAAGGTGCGGTGTGCGGCCTGATCGCCTACAAGGCTCTCAAGGGCAAAAAGTATTCCTGGCGGGCAATTGTTGGCATGATTGTGGCGGGGCTCGTAATGGTGCTGGGTTACTTCATCGGCGGCACCATTCTCAAGGGCTCCTGGGAGGTGGCCCTCACCTCCGTTCCCTCCAACCTGATTCAAGGAGGCGTATCGGCGGGGCTGGCCCTTGTTTTGTCGGTGCTGCTCAAGCAGGTGAAATACTTCCGGTAACGGGACCTACTTTTTCAGGGTGTTTAAGAGGGCGGCCATGTTTTTGCCCAGCGTTTCAAAGGTGCGGACTCCTTCTTCGTCCTTCTGGGCGTCTCCGATGTCCCGGGCGAGAGTCAGGTTCCAGTAAGTGGAGCCGGGGACAATCATCTGTTTGATGCCGAAGAAGAAGTTGATGGCGGAATAGGCGAAGGCACCTCCTGCCCGCCGGGCGGCAACCACGGGAGCGCCCACCTTGCCGGCCAGGGTCTGGCCCAGGGCGGAACCCGCCCGGTCGATGAGGGCTTTGGTTTCGGTGTTGATGTTGGCAAAATAGACCGGCGAACCGATGAGGATGCCGTCGGCCTCCCTCATCTTGTCTATATACCCGTTCATCCCGTCATCTGGCAGAACGCAACGGCCGCCGTTTTTCTTACATCCGCCGCAGGCCCGGCAGCCGGCCAAGGTATGGCCGCCTACCTGGACAAGCTCCGTGTCGATTCCCGCTTGTTCCAATTCTCCGAGCACCACCTTCAGGCTGAACGCGGTGTTCCCGTTTTTGCGGGGGCTTCCGTTGAACGCGACTACTTTCATAGATAATGCTCCTTTCTCCAAGGGAGGATGGAAAACCATCCCATCGTTATGTACAAAAGCCGGAGCTCCCACGCTGGACAAACAGCGCGGGGCCCCGGCTTAGTTGCTTACGATACCGGATTATTCCTCCTGCTGCACCGGTGTGATCACCGGCTTGCCGTCGCGCCCGAGCATTACGGTCAGCCCGCCCGCGTATCCGGAAGCATGGTATAGATAATTGACCCCGGTTTCCTGGTCCACCCAGATTTCGAAGATGTCCATAACTCCTTGACTGAAGATTTTTCGAAATCGATCGGATTTTTTCATCGGCTTTCTTCCTTTCCTGCCGGTTCTTCCTTGACAAAACCGGTGTGTTCGGCCATGCTCTGGATCACGTCCAGAAAACGCAGGTAGAGCGCCTTGCCTAACTGGGCGCAAACGCTGTCCCCCGGTCGGCCGCAGAGCATGGCAAAGGTCTGGCCGATGGCGGCCGCTACATCGCGGCCCCGGTGGTACTCGAGAAAATAGAAGGAGAAGGCAAAGGAGCGCTCCACATCGTCGTAAATTTGGGGCGCGTCCCGTTTGAGCGTTTCATAAAAGGTGGACAGAGCCGCCCGGGCACAGTGGGCATTTGGAACATATTTGTCAAACCCCACCACGGCCGCAAAGGCCAGCAGCATCTGGCGCTGCTCGCGCATCTGGGCGTTCTCCGAGCTGTCCATTCCGAAAAAGCTTTCCCCGTTGTCGGCGTATACCTCGGCTGCCGCTGCCGCACCCAAGCCCCGGGCTTTTTCCAGGTTTCCGTTTTCCTTTTCCCGGCTGAGTTCCCGCAGGGACGCTTCCGCGTCTAAGTCCGCCGAGGAGGAAATCTCCCGGGACGGATGGCTGCCGGCAATGCGGATGTCGTTGTCTTCACACATGGGAATGCCTCCCTTTGTTTCTTTTGAATCTAGTCTTTCTGCTCGCGGTCCTGCTTGTCCTTGGCCTTGCGCACGGCGATGGCTAGCTGGTCGGGACAGGAGGTGGACTTAAACCCGCAGGTTGTCCCCTTCAACAAGGTTTCCACCTGATCGACGGTCATTCCCTGCACCAGCTTGGCGATCCCCTTTAAGTTGCCGTTGCAGCCGCCGTCGAACCGGACCGATTCAATTTTGTCCCCGTCGAGCGTCACATGGATGGCCCGCGAACAGGTACCTTTGGTTTGATAGACGTATTCCATGAATTTCGTTCCCGCCTTTTGCTGTTTGGTCCGCAAGCGGGAAAAGAGGCCGTTCTCTACGGTATATGCAGCCCTGTCCCGCTCTATACTATGGATGAAAAAGAATGGTCAAATCCGCGCGATTCCTTCCGCCTTTGCGGCTGCGGCCACCGCCTTTGCCACCGCGTCGGCCACGCCCGGTTCAAAAGCCTCGGGCAGGATATACGAGTCACAGAGCTTGTCCGCCGGGACAAAGTCCGCCAGCGCCTTGGAAGCCGCCACCTTCATGCCCTCGGTAATGTCCCGCGCCCGCACGGCCAGCGCCCCTTTGAAGATGCCGGGGAAGGCCAGCACATTGTTGATCTGATTGGGATAGTCCGACCGGCCGGTGCCCACCACGGCCGCGCCGCCCGCCTTGGCTTCGTCGGGCATGATTTCGGGGATGGGATTTGCCATGGCGAACACCACCGGATCCTTTGCCATGGAGGAGACCATTTCCCTGGTCACAAGCCCCGGGCGGGAAACGCCGATGAACGCGTCCGCCCCTTTGAGCACGTCGGCCAGAGTCCCTTGTTTTCTCTCCCGGTTGGTGACCGCCGCCATCTCCTTTTGGGCAGGATTAAGCCACTCGGCCCCTTCGTACACGGCGCCTTCCTTGTCGCATAGAATCAGGCTGCCCACCGAAAGCTGCAGGAGAAGCTTGCCAATGGCGATGCCTGCCGCGCCTGCGCCGTTGATGACCACCGTAGCGTCCTCAAGCCGCTTGCCCACCACCTTGAGTGCGTTTTGCATGGCGGCGGCGGCGATGATGGCGGTGCCGTGCTGATCGTCGTGAAAAACCGGGATATCACAGCATTCCTTGAGGCGGCGCTCGATTTCAAAGCAGCGGGGGGCGGAAATGTCCTCCAGGTTGATGCCGCCGAAGCTTTTGGAAATGAGGCGGACGGTTTCGACAATTTCATCCGGGTCCTTGCTGTCCACACAAATGGGGAACGCGTCCATGTCCGCAAATGCCTTAAAGAGGGCACATTTGCCTTCCATGACCGGCATGGCGGCCTCAGGACCGATGTCCCCCAGGCCCAAAACGGCGGTGCCGTCGGTGACCACCGCCACTAGGTTATGCCGTCTCGTCAGCTCATAGGATTTCGACGGGTCCTTCTCAATAACCAGGCAGGGCTCCGCTACTCCCGGCGTGTACGCAAGGGACAGCTCCTCCCGGCTGTTCACCGGGACGGTGGCCTTGACTTCGATCTTTCCTTTCCATTCGTAGTGCTTTTGCAGCGCCAGTTCCTTGATGTCCATCCTTTTCCTCCCTATCGCCGCAGATTCCCTGTTAAAGCCCGAACCCGCGGCCGGGCAAGGGCAAAAAGAATTGCTTTTTCCCCCTGCCTGCTCTATAATGAATAACGAAATAAGTCTATTTATTATACACCATGCCAGTCTTCAAAACAAGTGTTCGCGGCGGCAAAGGGCAGAGAAAAGCAAGGCGCGGTTCCCTCCCCTTTGCCGCGGCCGGATTTCCATAAATCTACTGCAAAGGATGTATCCGAAATGAGCATCGATCTTCCTATGCTCGACACTATGTACGAGCAGCTGCACGCCACCGTGGAGCGGTATCCCAATTCCACGGCCCTGATTTACTACGGCACCCATCTTTCCTTTTCCCAGCTTGACGACCTGGTCAACGGCTGCGCGGCCGGCCTGAAAGCGCTGGGAGTCAAAAAAGGGGACCGGGTGACCATCTGTATGCCGAACCTTCCCCAGACCATCGCCGTAATTTATGCGGTCAATAAAATCGGGGCGGTGTGCAACATGCTCCATCCTCTATCTGCGGCGTCGGAGGTAAAGCATGGGGTAGAGCTGGTGAAAAGCAAGGTGGCGTTCTGCTTTGATATTTCGGAAAAGGCTTTTGACGGTCTCCCCGTTACCTTAATCTGCTGCAAAACCGCCCAGTTCTTCGAAAAAACCCCGGTGGGTTTTGTGCGGGGCAAGGTGTACCTGCACCGCACAAAGGACAAGCGGGCTCCGGCCCAGGTGGGGCATAAGCTCAGCTGGCAGGGCTTCTTGGACGGGGGCAAGGCCTACCTCAAGCGTCACGGGATTCCGCCCACGGTAGGCACACGGGACGATACGGCCGCCATTATGTACACCGGCGGCACCACCGGCAGCCCCAAAGGGGTCATGCTTTCCAACGACGCGGTCAACCACCTGTCCTTCCAGATGTTCCCCATCGCCAAGGACGTGCTGGCGTCCGACGGGATGCTGGGAGCGCTGCCGGTCTTTCACGGGTTCGGTTTCGCGCTGTGTATGCACACGGCCATGTGCGTGGGAATGCGGTACGCGCTCATTCCCCGCTTTGACCCGAAAGACTGCTGCAGCATGATTTTAAAAGAAAAAATCTCGCTGATTTTCAGCGTTCCCGCCTTCTTTGAAGGGCTTCTCAAGTGCGGCGGCCTCAAGGGACAGGACCTTTCCTTCATCCGACTGGTGGGTTCGGGGGGCGACATGGTTTCCGACGATCTGAAAGCGCGGATGGACGCTCTGCTCAAGGAGGGCGGCTCGAATACCTATCTCATCTCCGGGTACGGGCTGACCGAGTGCGTCACCGCCTGCACCATGGCCCCGCCGGCGGAGAAAGTGGGTACCGGCTGTGTGGGGACTCCTTTTGATGGAAACGAGATGAAGGTGGTGCGCCTTGGTTCCACGGAGGCGGTTTTAGAGGAAGACGGGGAAATCTGCATCACCGGCCCGACGCTGATGAAGGGATACTGGCAGGATGAGGAGGAGACCGCCAAGGTGCTCAAGCGCCATGCGGACGGCAAGCTTTGGCTGCATACGGGGGACATCGGGCGCATCGGCAGGGACGGGCAGCTTTACTTCAAGCAGCGGCTCAAGCGGGTGCTTAAGGTGTCCGGGTACCTGATTTATCCGTCGGTGATCGAGGAACGGCTGCGGTGCAACTCCCTGGTGGAGGACTGCTGCGTGGTAGGGGTGCAGACCGCCAGCGGCACCAAAGTCAAGGCTTATGTGGTGCCCCAGAGGCCAGCGAAAACGCAAACCGAACGGGAACTCCTGGCGGAAGAGCTCAAACGTTATTCTTCCCAGACCCTCAACCGGTGGAGCATCCCGGCCCAGGTGGAGTTCCTTCCGGAGCTTCCCCGTACCAAGATCGGGAAGGTGGACTTCAAGGCGTTGGAAGCCAGGCAGTCCTGACGTTGGGCAAAGGAGGACGCATTTTTGAAAATCCTGTTACTCGCCTATCTCGACCGCAATTTTGGAGACGACTGTATGGTCCGCCTCTTTTTTCAGTCCTTTCCAGAGCATGAAGTGTACCTCTGCTGCCGGGACGATACGCGGCTTCTCCCTTTTGCGGACCTGCCCAATCTGCGGGTATTCCGTGGTTCCCTGAAGGCTGCCTCTAAGGACAAAAGCTTTGACGCGTGCGTTTACATTGGCGGCTCCACGTTCATCATTCATTCTTGGAAACTCGCACTGGTACGGGTGCTGACGGATGATCTGGCCCTATGGCGATTTCTGCGCAAGGACGGGCTTCTGGTTTACCTGGGATGCAACATCGGCCCTTTTCACTGGAAGCATGGGAAGCGCTTGGTGCGGTACGAGCTGAAAAAGGCTTCTCTGACAACGGTGCGCGACCGGTATTCCCTGTCGGTGGCAGAGGGGCGCAACTGCCGGTATCACGCGGACCTGCTTTTTTCTATGAACCTGCCGCGGGTAGAACCGTTGGGAGATTTCCTCGGCATCACCTGCTACAACAATCTTCAGCATGCAGGCGTGTGTGAAAAGAACGCGGCATTTCTCGCAAAACTTGCGGACCAGTATATCGAACACACGGGAAAGGGTGCCCTTCTCTTCGCCTTCGACACGGGGGTGGAAAACGACCTGTTCGCCGCCCACCTGGTCCTTTCCCATATGAAAAACAAAGAGAAGGCGCAGGTGGTCGCTCATCTCGATAACGGGGAAACGGTGCTTGCCGCCATGCGGCAGTGCCGCACGCTTGTCTGCGTGCGGCTGCATGCGGCGGTAACGGCGCTGCAAATGGGTCTCCCATTGGTCCCGGTGACCTATTCGGATAAGATGAACCACCTGCTCGACGAGCTTTCCTTCCCAGGTAAGCGGTACCAATGGGGGACTCTGTGGGAACTCCCGGTCTCACAGGTGCTCGACGAGGTGCTGACGGCGCCCCGGCCTCAGGTGGATAAGGAAGCGCTGGCACGGGACGCGTATGGGCATATCGAGGAGCTAAAGGCGCTGTTCTCCCAGTGGGAAGCGCGGCACAAACGATAGGCTTCCCGACCCTTTGCAGAAAAAACCGATTGTGGGCGAATATAAAAAGGGGAGCTGCCGTCCGGCGGCTCTCCTTTTATTTATGGGTTGAGGGGTGTCGACCAGTGTCTAAGGCGATGGGTGAACGCTCTCGCCGGGAGCGGGAAGACTGTAAGCGGACAGCTGCGGTACCAGGTATCTTTTCCCGCCGCCCGGAATGATGAAAGGAGTGCTGCTCGCAGTTGGATTCCTCTACCGGCACATCCGATGATTCTACTGACTGAAAAACAAAGGCGCAGGGAAATCCCTGCGCCTTTGCCGCATTCCGCGGGATTATCTATGGATTGCTGTTATCTGCAAAACTACCGGATGATTCTCACCGTGTAGTCGACGTCGGTGGCTTGGTACACACGGTCCGCTCCGGCCACGCGCACGTTGAGGGTACGGGTACCGATGGAACCGACGCTGGTGGCGTAGGTCCAGGTACGGGTGCCGTCCGCATTGTCCACATAGCTCAGAGAAGACGGGGCAAGACCCATGCCACTCTCGTTGAAGAGACGCACGAAGGAAACCGCCTGGTTGGTCTTAATGGTGACCTCAAAGGTCTGGTTTACCTTAACGGTGGCCTTTCCGTTGACGGAGATGGCTTGCGGAAGCTCTTCGACAGGAGGCGCCACCGTCTCGTTTGCGATGGCGAAGCTCACGGTTGCACCGGTATCTTCGTAATCCGCAAAGACCTTCAGGGTGCGCGTACCCACTGTGCCGAGGCTCAGCTTAAGGGTCCAGGTCAGGGTATTGTCTTCGTTGAGGACAGGCTCCTCATGGGTGCTGACCAAGCCCGCGCCCAGTTCATTGGCCAGGTAGACGAAGTCCACATTCTTGCCGGTGGTAACGGTAACCGTGATCTCGCTGTTGGGCTTATAGCCGGGAGCATCCGTCGAGGCGGTCACCGGGGTGTTGGAATAGTACATGGGATAGGTGGGCAGTTCCATCGCCAGGACCTGATCCTTCACATCCTCGCCCAGGTAGAAGCCCAGGTGCGGCGGCTGGTTGTAGCAGCCGTTCTGATTGGCGACCGCATTGCGGTAAACCGGATCATGCATGAGGGTGTAGATCATGTAGTCGGTGGGGATATCGGTGGTATAGATGCGCAGCTCAGAAGAATCCGCCGCGCGGGTGACGATTTCCTCGCGCCAGTCGCCAAGAATGTCGGCGGCCAGATTGGGGGTGTTCTTAGTGCCGTTGTTGGTCATGGTGCCTTCGAACACATCCAGAACATCCATATTGTTGGTTTCCCAATTATACTTATAGATAGTTTGGGCGGTATAACCGTCGGGAGCGCCGATGTTTTCGCCATCGGGCAATTCAGACAGCAGGTCACCGTCCCAGTAAGCACGCCAGTTGCAGGAGAAGTTGACGCACTTGGTTTCAGCGATGACTTCACCGTAGACATTGTAGATGGAGCCAGCGGGAACCTGGCCGGGCGTTTCGTTGCCGGGACGCTGGGACCAAATTTCAAAGCCGGGATTCGGGGTGATGTTGGCAGCCACGCCGCGGCCGGCGTCGAAGTTGCCAATCTTGTGACCCAGCAGACGGGCGCCGTTGCCGGCGTCGCTCAGGGCATAGTTGACGACCGAGTTGCCAGATTCATAGGGCTGGAACACTTGAAGGCGATCGGATTCGGGGATCATGGCAGCCAGATGGATGGTATCGCCGTGAGCCACGTTATCCATGCCGTTCTTGCCGTTCTTGATCCAGAGGATAGAACCGTCGTGGTCCAGCGCGATGGAACCGAGGATCAACTCGTCATAGCCGTCCGCGTCCACGTCGCCGGCGGCATTGTTATGGTTACCCTTACCGCCGTAGCTGCTGCCAAGGGGCGCGGAATCAAAGGTCCAAACTTCTTGCAGCATGTCGTCAATCAGCTGATAGGCAACGACCGTGGTTCTAGCATAGTAGCCGCGGTTCATCAGCGCGGTCGGACGAACGGCGCCTTCCTCACTGGAAGACAGATCCGGCAGATAACCGAACGCGCAGTTGTAACGGTCAGAGCGGTTGTAAGAACTGTCGCCCCAGTCGCGGACATTGCCCACCGGGAACGCATAGTCACAGTAATCGATGACTTCGCCGGTGAGGCCGTCAATGGCGACCATGTACTCGTTGCCGCCGTTGATATGGCCGGTACCGGAACCGGAGAGAATCACATTGGTACCTTCCAGGGAAGGATCACCCACGATGTCGATAATGGTGGACTCGTCGTCCATGTCGATCTTGCCTTCGGCATTGGGGGCGTAGGTACGGGTGCCGTCGGCGCCCTTGATCAGGAACTCGGCTTTACCGTCCATATCGAAATCGTAGAACAGGAACTGGCTGTAGTGGGCGCCGGAGGATACGTTGTAGCCCATGGCAAGTCTCCACAGCACGGTGCCGTCGAGTTTGTAGCAGTCAAAGAAGGTGGGGCTGCTCAAAACGCCGGAGGTACCAGAATCGAACTGGTTGGAGGGATACCACTTCACGACGATTTCATATTCGCCGTCGCCATCCACGTCGGCAACGCCGGCATCATTGGCAGAGTAAGTCGCTACCACCTTGCCTGCGATATCCGGATGATCGCCCGGGTACTGCAGCGGGATGGCCATGTAGTTGTTCTCCCAAGCGGCCGTTTCCTCGCTCATGGAAGAAACGCCATTGAGGATCGTCTCAACCACATACTTGTCGCCGGGCTTGCCGTCCTTATCCACAAAGTTCGTCACATTGGTGATGGGCTGGGCATTGATCTTCTCACCGTTGCGATAGAGATTGAAGGAGATGTCCTTGCCGTATTCGGAGGCAAGCAGACGCCAGGAAACAAAGATGCCGTCGTCGGACTTCAGCGCAACCACGCCGCGGTCGAGCCATTCCATGGAACGCTCATAGCCGTTGTAGTTGGTGCCAAGGTCCGCGTAGCTGACGCGCTGGGTGGCGGTAAGGTTTCTAGTCAGCTCATAGGGAACCGCATCGCTGCCTGCGACCGGATCTCTCGCCACGATGTTGGTGGTGTAAACATAAATGCCTTCCTTGGACGCGTCAAAAGGATTGTCGGAAGTCCAGCCGGAGATATCCGCCTGAATCCACTGGCCGTTGCTCAGCTTCACCGGCACGGTAGCGGGCAGAGCGGGGGCCTCCGTCTGCGGATAGTCCACCTGAATGGTGATCATTTCCTGAACGGATTCCACGTAGTGGTACTTGTGATAGTCCATCTTAAAGGTGGCTACCAGATTGCGGGGATTCTCGGTTCCTTCCAGAACCAGCGGGGCGGTATAGGTATAGGTCTGGAACACGGCCGGGTCAAACGCCGGCTCACTGGTCCATTCGCCGACCTTGATGGTCTTCTCGGAGCCGTCGCCCATCAGAGCGTTGACTTCGGTGGGGAGGGCAATGGTATCCAGGGAGGATTCCACGCGGTCGGCAGGCTGCTCGATGGACAGGATGTTGTTGGCCGCATAGGGCTCGTAGGAGATCTTAAAATTATCCAAGTCCTCATATACGGTAACCGGGTTGCCGCCGTTGCGGCCGCCCCAAAATACCATACGGTTGAAATTGGCATGGTTGGCGGCAATGTCGATGTCACTGAATACGGTGGCGGTAGCGCCTTCCACATCCCGGGGCGTCAGGGAGACGCTCATTTTGTGGTTGACAAAATCGAAGTCCAGAACTACCTTATACCAAACCTTGGTGGCAAGGCCGGTATTGGTGATTTTGGTGGTGGCGGGGTCGCCGTCCACAACCAGGTCGGTAAGGCCGCTGACGCGGCCATAGTTGCCGGCGACAAAGCCCAACTGGCCCTTATTGCCGAACACGAACTGGAACATGGGCGTATTGGTCGCGCTGCTGTAGAAGCGCAGGGCGCCGATGTTGCGGGCGTTGGGCACATCGCCGGGACGGTAATCAAAGGAAATCTGAAGGGACTGCGAATCAATGTAATCGAATTCCTTCATGCTTCCACGGTCGCCGTTGCCCTGCTGATGCCAGGTTTCCAGGTAATGGTTTCCGTTTTCTTCGGCAAGGTGAACGTCAAAGACACCCGTGCTTCCTACGAGGTCTTTGTTTCCTACGGTTCCCCAGAATTGTTCGAAGTCGCCCTCGAAGTCATCAAAGAAGGGATTCGCAGGTGCCGCGCCAAACGCAGTCATCGGCACAATGCCGATGAGCATGACTGCGCTCAGCAGGATCGCAAGTAGTTTCTTTGCTTTCATTTTCTCTCCTCCTAATGCATTTTGGCCATAGATACTATGACCTTGCCTTTATTATGCATTTCGCTCGTTATCATGTCAATTCCAAAAAGGTAAAACTTTGTACTTAATTTTTTACACTATTATAATTAGTTACCAAATGTTAGTACAACTTTTCATTAAATAATACACAAAAAAATTCATATTTATGGCAAAACGCAAAAAAGCAACCAGATTACCATGTGTGTAATCTGGTTGCTTTTATATAGACAATTGTTACATGATCGGATTCTTTTTTCCGTGCCAGAAGAAATACTCCTGGGTTCCCATCTGCCGATAAGTCTGGATGCGCTTGGTAATGTCCTCATCCTTGGCGATGGATTCCTTGGAGAAAAGGGACTGCTCCAGATTTTTGGTGGCGGCCAGCTCGTGGCCAATAAGCGCCCAAGTGGAGTCAAAAAGGTTGGCAAACTCCGGGTTTTCCATAGCCTTGCAGATGAAGGACTGGCGGGGCTGGTTGATGTCCTCGCCGGAAATCTCCATGAGGTTGTAGCGGGCGCAGTATTGCTTGATGCGTCCCAGCTGCTCCATGGTGTTGCGGGAGGGCATGTAGGTCACGGCGTTGAAGCCAAGCGCATGGATGGCTTCAAACAGCTCGTCAATGTACTGGTCCTCAAACCGCTGGGCCTTTTTGTCGCCGGTGACCGACTCGCCCACGTCACCTAAATACGCATAGGCGCTGATGGCCCCGATCTTCCTGGCAAACTCCACCGCTTCCCTGGCATGGGGGCATTCGTCGGTGGCTTGGATGTAGAATTTCGGAACAAATTCGCTTTTAAGTACGCCCAGCAGGTCGTACATGGCGTGGGGATTCTGCTCGTCTAAGAGATACCCTTCGATTTTCGGGGAAATGTTGAGCTTCATTTCGGTTTTCAGGAAGGTGACAAGAGCTTCCCCTTTCCCGTACTTTCCGATGATTTTATTGGCAAGGGCCGCGGTAATATGCCGCTCGGTGATGGAGCCGCCCCTGGCGTTTTCGGATATGGGGTATACGTCCTCGTCAAAGTCCACCGACAAGCCGTAAGGCGCCACCAGTTCGTTAATCTTTTTGGTCATGGCGCGGTTGCGCAAATTGCGCGCCTCCCGGTAGGGCCGGATGAAAGCCTCCACCTTATCAATCTGGGTATGGGGGATGCCGTGGATGGCCATATAAAAGATGGATTCCTGGTCGGGGTTGTTGATCCGCCGGCCATAGAGGGGGGTGTCGTCGGCCTTGGCGCGCAGTTCCATGCCGATGGTGGTGGCCATTCCCACGATCTCGCCGGCCTTGATGAACTCTCTGGCGCCCGCAATGGAATCGTGGTCCATGATTCCCGCCGTCTGCAAGCCCGCCTGGTAGGCCATCCATACCGCCTTGGTGGGCGAATAGGGCGAAAAGGAATAGGTGGTGTGGATGTGGTTATTGACGGAGTTGAGCTGCTTAGGCGCCTCCATCTCCCCGTCCTGGATCTTCTGCATGAGCGCTTTCAATGCGTCCAGCCGGTCCCAGCTGTCCGGTGCGTTTAACTGGGCGATCATCTCGTCAAACATGTGGTCCTCTCCTTTCAAATCCGTTCTCCTTTTAAAAAAGCGCCGCAGCAAAGTCCCCTGCGTTGGCGCCCCATAGGCAGCGCTCCACCTGTGCGTGCGAAAGCGCCTGCATTACCGCGTTCCTCTCATGGGGAACGCCGGCGAGGGCCTCCTCCAGCAGGGAAACATCCCGGTCCCCGAAAAAGTCCCCGAACACGCGGATGGCGGCAATGCGGCCTTCCTTTACGTTGAGATGAATCTCCGCCGTGCCGCTTGCAAACTTGTATTCCGCGTACACCTGGTATTTGGGAGAATCCCCATAGTTCCAAGCCCAGGTGGCGTATTTTTCCTCCCGCAGCCGGGTAATGGCAGCCTTGTCCGCCTCGGTCAGGGAGTATGCCTGTGCGTCTCCTGCACAGACCTCCTTTGCCACATGGCCGATAAAGTCTTCCACCGTCATGGGGGCTTTTAGGTGCTCGGAAATGTTCGTCACCCGAGCGCGCACCGATGCCACCCCTTTGGACTGGATTTTTCCCGGCTTTACCTTCAACGCATCGGTTAGGTCGGCCATGTCCGCAGAAAAAAGCAGCGTTCCATGGTGCATCATCCGGCCGTTTCTGACGCACTGGGCGGTACCGGAGAACTTTTGCTCCCCAATGCATAGGTCGTTTCGTCCCCGTAGGGCGGCGTCCACCCCAAGGGACTGGAGCGCCCGCAGAATCGGCTGGGAGAAATGGGCAAAATCGGTGGCGTGGCCGCTGCCGGACACGAGAAAGGTATAGTTGACATTCCCGAGATCGTGAAACACCGCGCCGCCGCCGGTCAGGCGGCGCACCACCGGGATGCGGTGGGCAGTGACATAATCGTAGTTGATTTCCGACATGGTGTTCTGGTTGCGCCCGACGATGATGGACGGGGCGTTGCGCCAGAGCAGAAAAATGTCCTCCTGGAAGGTGGTCAGAAGGTACTCTTCCGCGGCCAGGTTAAAATAGGGGTCGGTGGAAGCGTTGAAAATATACAGCATAAAACGGTTCCAGCTCCTATGGGAAAGAATTCCTGCCTCGTCCGGCTCCCTTCTTCTCGAAAAAGCCCTCCATAGCAGGACAGGGGCAATTTTTCAATTGCCCCTGTGCAGTTGTTGTTTTGTTGTGTTTCCTTACACGCCCAGCTTGCTGCGGCGGAGCATCTCTCCGTCGGTGAAGTTGGCCTCGGGGGTATAACCCTCCAGCGGCATGATGCGCTCGTGGATGGCGTCAATAAAGGTGGACGGCTGCGGGAAGAAGAACTTCTCCATCTCGTAGCAGGGAGTGATCCAGTTGCGCGAACCCACCACTACCGGCGGCGCATCCAGGTAATCGAAGGCCAGAGCGGTGACCTTTTCGGCCATTTCCGCCATGATGGAACCACGCTCGCAGGCATCGCCCGCGATGATGATCTTGCCGGTCTTCTTCACCGATTCGATGACCTTGTCGTAGTTAAAGGGAACCATGGAACGGGCGTCGATAACCTCGGCGGAGACGTTGTACTTCTCCTGCAGAATCTTCGCCGCGTCCAGAGCACGGTAGAGGGTGGCGCCGATGGTCAGGATGGTAATGTCCTTCCCCTCGCGCTTGACATCCGGCTCGCCGAAAGGAATCTCGTAGGACTCGGTGGGCACGCCGCCTTCGTGGAACTGCTCGCCCACGTCGTAGATGCGCTGGCTTTCGAAGAAGATGACCGGATCGGTGCCGTTGAGGGCGGCGGTCATCAGGCCCTTGGCGTCATAGGGAGTGGCCGGGAAGGCAACCTTCAGGCCCGGAATATGGGAAACGAGAGCAGTCCAATCCTGAGAGTGCTGGGCGCCGTACTTGGAGCCCACCGACACGCGGATGACCACCGGCATTTTCAGGATACCGGCGCTCATGGACTGCCACTTGGAAAGCTGGTTGAAAATTTCGTCGCCCGCGCAGCCTAAGAAGTCGCAGTACATTAGCTCCGCAATGACGCGGCCGCCCGCCATGGCGTAGCCCACAGCGGAACCAACGATGGCGGCTTCGGAGATGGGAGAGTTAAAGAAGCGGTGATAGGGAACCGCCTCGGTTAAGCCGCGGTAAACCGCGTAAGCGCCGCCCCAGTCGCGCACGTCTTCGCCGTAAGCGATGAGGGTGGGATCTTCGTAGAATTTATCGAGAACGGCTTCAAAAATACCGTCTCTGAGCTGGAAGACCTTGTTCTTGGAAACAGGCTTGCCGTTCTTATCGAAGCCCCAGCGC
Organism: uncultured Clostridia bacterium; assembly: GCA_946491705.1. Taxonomy (GTDB): domain Bacteria; phylum Bacillota; class Clostridia; order Oscillospirales; family Acutalibacteraceae; genus Solibaculum_A; species Solibaculum_A intestinale. Next base: position 6,356 of record CAMLYM010000005.1, on the reverse strand, counting down.
TCCTTGCGGGCAATCTGCTGCACGCGCGGGTTTTCTTCCTTAGGCATGAGCATTTCACTGGGACGGTCTTCCATCTTGGCGACCTTCTGGTTGGAGAACATGATGCTTTCGATGGCGTCAGGCTGCTTTGCAAGGTCGATGCGAGGCGAAACCACCGGATCGGCGGCCAGGCCGCAGACCTTGGTGATGAGAGCCTTGACGTCCTCGCGGATGGCGGCAAACTCGTCCGCGCTGGCAACGCCGGCAGCGGTCATCTTGGCCTCGTAGCCTTCCAGCACGTCCTCCTTCGCCCAGGCGTCCATTTCCTCCTTGGTGCGGTAGGTGGAAGCGTCCGACGGAGAGTGGCCGGCCATACGATAGGTAACCACGTCCAGAAGGACCGGGCCTTCGCCCTGCTCCAAGAGCGCCTTCTTGCGGCGCATGGCTTCGATGACAGCCAAGGGATTGTAGCCGTCCACACGTTCGGCGTGCATCTGGGCGGGGTTGATGCCGGCGCCCGCGCGGGCCAGGAAGTCGTAACCCATGGTTTCGCCGCGGGTCTGGCCGCCCATGCCGTACTGGTTGTTGAAGATGTTGAAGAGGATGGGCAGGCCCTTGTTGTAGCCTTCCTCCCACAACTGCTTGATCTGGTCCATGGCGGACATCATCATGGCTTCCCAGACCGGGCCGCGGCCCATGGAGGCGTCGCCGATGTTGGCGATGACGATGCCGTCCTTGGCGTTGCTTCTCTTATAGAGGGCGGCGCCCATGGCAATAGTGGCGGAGCCGCCGACGATGGCGTTGTTTGGATAGATGCCGAAGGGCGTGAAGAACGCGTGCATAGAGCCGCCGATGCCTTTATTAAAGCCGTTCTCCTTGGCGAAAATTTCGGCCAGAGCGCCGTACACCAAAAAGTCAGTGGCCAACTCTTTGACGTCGCCCGGGTTCTTCTGCTTGCCTTCGATGGCTTTGAGGGTCTTACCGCCCAGGAAGTTCTCCATCACGTCCATGAGCTCCTTGTCCGACAGCTTCTCGATGGCGGACAGGCCCTTGGCGAGGATTTCGCCGTGGCTGCGGTGAGAACCGAAGATGTAGTCGTTGATGTTGAGAATATATGCCTGGCCCACGGCGCTGGCCTCCTGGCCCATAGAAAGATGGGCCGGACCGGGATTGTTGTACTCGACGCCGTTGTAGGAATTGGTGGTCTTGATGAGATAGAGCATGGTCTCAAACTCGCGGATGATGGCCATGTCCCGGTAAATGCGCATAAAATCGGCCTTGGAGTAGTTTTCCTTCTCCTGCTCGACGGTACGGTCGTACTGGTTGACCGGAATGTCCTCAAAATGAATGGTTCCCTTGGCACGCAAGAACTTCGGGTCGACAAACTGTGACTTTGGCATGCTGATAACACTCCTTTAATCTTGGTTGGGCAAATTCAATATTTAGAACTTGAACAGCGTTTCGCGGATGATCTCGCAGACAGTGGGATGGGGGAAGACCACCTCTTTGGCGTCGTCCACCCGCATTTCCGTCTCGATCATCAGCGCCGCGCCGTAAATCATTTCGGACACGTAGCTGCCCATCAGGTGCACGCCCAGGATGCGGCGGGACTTCTTTTCCACCAGGATCTTACACAGGCTTTCTCCGCCCTCGTTTTCCGCCACATAACGGCCGGAATAGATGAAGGGAAGCTTCTGGCAGTCGTACTCGATGCCCTTCGCCTTGGCGGTTTCCTCGGTTTCGCCTACGCAGGCGACCTCCGGATAGGTGTAGATGACCGCCGGAATGGCCTCGTAGCGCATGTAGTCGCGCTTGCCGGTCATGTGGTTGACCGCCACCTCGGCCTCCCGGTAGGCGGTGTGCGCCAGCATAGACTTGCCGTTGACGTCGCCGGCCGCGTACACATTGGGGACATTGGTCATCATGTGCCGGTCGGTGAGGATGGCGCCCCGGTCGGTAGCCACGCCGATGGTTTCCAGGCCGATGCCCTGGGTAACCGGGCGGCGGCCAATGGAGCACAAGGCCTTCGTGGCCTTGCATTCGACAATCTTGCCATCCTTTTCATAGACCACCGCGCCGTTCTTGACCTCGGTGACCTTGCTAGAGAGCTGGAAGTCTACGCCCTTCTTCTGATAAGTCTTCAGAAGCAGCGCGGAAATTTCGCTCTCGGTGGGGCCGGCAATGTGGTCGAGCATCTCGATGACGGTGACCTTGCTGCCCACCGAATTAAAGTAAGAAGCCATCTCCAAGCCGATGACGCCGCCGCCGATGATGACCAGGCTCTCGGGGATTTCCTCTAAATCCAGGATTTCCCGGTTGGTCATAACAAAACCGGCCTCATAATTTTCCCGCAGGCCGGGGATGGGGGGCATGGCCGGCATGGAACCGGTGGCGATAAGGAGCTTCTTGCCCTTATATTCCTTGCCGCCTGCTTCCACCACAAAGTCTTCCCCGTCCTTGCCCTTGATGACGCCTTCTTCCGACACCACCTCTACGCCGTTTGCCTTCATGGCGCCGCGGATGCCGGAAACCAGGGTCTTGACCACCTTGTTCTTCCGGGCGACCACCGCCTTATGGTCGATGGTAGCACCCTCCACGCTCACGCCGAAAACGGAGGCGTGACGGGCATAGTCGAGCATTTTTGCGCTGTTTAGCAGCGCCTTGGAAGGAATGCAGCCCTCGTTGAGGCAGACGCCGCCCAACGCCCGTTTTTCGATGACGACGGTTTTTAAGCCCGCGTGACCCGCACGCTCGCCCGCCAGGTAACCAGCCGGGCCGCCGCCCAATACAATCAGATCGTAGCTCATAACGCTTGCCTCCTTATTTCGCCAGCAATACGGTGAAGTTTTCCAGCGCCGTGACCAGTTCCTTCAAGAAACGGGAGGCAGGCGCGCCGTCGATCACCCGATGGTCGGCGGTGAGGGAAAGGTTCATGGCCGGATAGGTTTTGATCTCGCCGTTCACCACGCGGACCTTGGTCTCGATGGTGTTGACGCCCAGAATGGCGGTCTGCGGCGGATTGATGACGGGAGTGAAGCTTTCCATGCCCAGAGAACCCAGGTTGGATACCGTGAAGGTACCGCCCGAAAGCAGGTCGGGCGCGATGGAACCCTTCTGGCAGGCTGCCGCCAGCTCTTTGGCTTCCTTGGCGATTTCCGAAAGGCTCTTACAATCGGCGTTGCGGATGGTGGGAACCATCAGGCCGCGCTCGGTATCCACCGCCACGCCAAGGTGCACATGGGTAAACTGACGCACCTTATTGTCCACGCAATGGGCGTTGAAGTCGGGGTGGTTCTTGAGAACGCGGGAAACGGCGTAGAGGATCACGTCGTTGATGGTGATTTTGCCCACGTTCAGGGCTTCGCCGCCCGCCTTGACCGCCGCGCGGAAGGCGTTGACCGCGGTCATGTCAAAGTGCATGTTGTATGTAAGCTGGGCAATGGTGGAAAGCGAATGAATCATGTTCTTCGCAATCACCTTGCGGATGTTGGTCATGGGAACGTCCACATACTCGGGGCCTTCCTCCGCCACGGCGGCGGCAGCGGACACTGCGGGAGCATTCAGGTCGGCCATGCGCACGCGGCCGCCGATGCCGGTGCCTTCGATGCCGGAACCGGAACCCACAAAGCCGTCTCTGGCGGCAAAGGTGGCGGCGTTGCCGGACGCGATCATGGCGTCAATGTCCCGCTCGATGATGCGACCGTTGGGGCCGGTAGCGGGAGCCACGGTATAATCCACACCCTGACGGGCAGCCAGGTTCTTCGCCCGGGGTGAAATTTTGATAAATTCATCCGCGCTGCGGGAAACCGTCTGGGCGGGTGCGGTTTGGGCCGTCTCTTCAGCAGGGGCGCTGTCTTCGCTGGCGGCCGGGGCCTCTTCCTCTTCCCCGGCGGGCTTAAACTGGGCGGTGCTTTCCCCGGGATTGCCGATGACGCACACGTTCGTCAAACAAGGAACGTCGTCGCCTTCCTCAAAGAAGATGTCCAGCATAGTACCGGAGAGCTTGCTTTCCTCCTCGAACGAGGCTTTGTCCGTCTCGTAGGAAAAAAGGATGTCGCCGGGCGCAACGGTGTCGCCCACCTTTTTATGCCACTTTGCAATGATACAGCTTTCCACCGACTGTCCCTGCCGCGGCATGATTACTGCTGTTGCCATTTGGTTCCCTCCTGCGTCTGTAATTGTAACATTTGTGTGAAGTTTTGTGAAATTTAACACTCGCTGGTGTTATTTTATCATTTACACCCCCTCCTGTCAACCGCCTGATCGGTAAAACCCCATAATTTTTGTTAAGGTATTGTGTACAAATTCGAAACGTTTGTCCTTGTGAGAGAGCGCCGGATGGGGTACAATAAAAACCATGTGAAAAAGAACGGACGCGCAACCGGTGTGGAGGGGTTTGGATGCTTGACAGCATAGCGGTCATTGCCGAACAGGTGGCGATGCTGTATCTGATGATGGCGGCGGGGTTTTTCTGCTTTAAGAAAAAGCTCATCCGGGAAAACGGCGCAAAGCAAATGACCGATCTGCTTTTATTCGTGGTTACCCCCTGCGTCATCGTCTCTTCCTTTGAAATCGAGTTTGACGCGGCGCTGCGCGACGGCATTCTGATCGCCACCGGCGTAGCGGTGGGCGCCCACGCATTGGCCATCGGGATCGGGATGCTCTTCTTTAAAAAAGAACCCGGCTCCCGCAGACGGGTGCTGCGCTTTTCGGTGGTGTTTTCCAACTGCGGCTTTATGTCCATCCCTCTGCTTTCCGCGCTGCTGGGCAGCCGCGGGGTCATTTACGGGGCGGCTTACTTAGGCGTCTTTAACATCGTCCAGTGGACCTATGGCGTTTACCTGATGACCGGGGACCGCAAACAGGTGTCGGTCAAAAAAGCAATTGTGAATCCCGGCGTCATCGGCCTGGCGCTGGCCTTGCCTATCTTCTTTTTCTCCATCCGGCTGCCGGACGTCCTTTCCCAGACCGTCGGGCAGCTCGCAAATCTGAACACGCCGTTGGCTATGGTGGTCATCGGGTGCCACATCGCGGCGGCAGACTTAAAACAAGCATTCTTAGACAAGTCCATTTACCTGGCGCTGGTACTACGCCTCTTAGCGGCTCCCCTGCTGGTCACTGCCCTGCTCCTCCCCTTCCACTTCGAACGGGACTTGCTTCTCGCCTGCGTCATCCCCGCCAGCGCCCCGGCAGCGGCCACCACTGCTTTGTTCTCCGACCGGTTCGGTCAGGACACTGGGCTTGCTTCCAGCATCGTGACGGTGACCACCCTGGTTTCCATTGTGACCATGCCGCTGCTGATCCTGGCGGCGTCCTTATAACAATTTTTGCGGAGCCTCCGGGACCGTATTACAACGTTTCCGCCAAACTCTCTCCTCTGTGTATTAATCCACCGGGCTCTTTCACCACTGCCGTTTCGCAAAAAGGTGAGAAGCGCCCGGTTTTTCCGTGAAAGTCAAACAAGCGGCGAGCGGCAAGGCTGGGAAACCGGCTGACACAAACGCAAAACGGCGCTCACCCCCCTCGGCAGGAAGCCAAAAGGCCGGGCGCTCGCTTTTCCCCGGCCATGGAGGGCACGGCGGTTCCTTGTCGTCAAACCGCCTATGCCCACCTGTAAAAGAAAAAGGAGCAGACGCCCGTGCGTCTGCTCCTTTTTCACGTCTCCCTTTCCGTTTTCTGCGCAACATCCGGTTTTCCTTGACAATTCTGCGATTTCTGGTATTATGCTTACTAAATTAGTAATTTACTAATTTAGTAAGCATAAAGGAGGGATTGGCATGAACATTCCCACTACCCTCAAGCACAAGCCGGTCATTGTCTCGGAAAATTACGAGAACATTGACGGACGTTCGGCTTACCATTCCGACGCAAAGGGGCTCTCTCTGGGCCTTGCCCAGTGGAACGACCGAGGCAAGGTGGACATTTCCGCCAAGGTCTGGCGGTATACGGGAGAAAAATGGTCCAGGCAGTCGGAAGAGCTGCCCATGCACCGGGTGATTGACCTGGCCATTCTCCTGTGCCGGGCAAAACTTTACTTTCAGGACGCCTACCGGTACGAGAAGTTATATGATCCCGATAAGCCCGTGATCGACCGCATCGGCCTACAGGGGGACGCGATGACGGTGTCGGTCTGCACGGAGAATCCCAAGCTTGACGAGGACATCAAGCTTTTCCAGGACGCCCTGAGCCGGGACGACGAGTTCATCAGCGAGCGGCTTCACGCGCTGGCGAACCTGCTGGCGGAAATGGGGTACGGCATGCGCAGAAATCCCGGCTATTCCCACAAGTAGGGAAACCGGGATAGGGCCGTCGACGAATTCCCATAGAGCGGCTCTCCCAGCCGCTTCCAGGCGTTTTCCATGCTCCACGGGTTATCC
>CAMLYM010000004.1 GCA_946491705.1 uncultured Clostridia bacterium | reverse complement strand
CCGGTTTCCACCGTGTTCGACGAGATCGACGGCATCACACCCTATAACCCTCAAAAGGGCAGTTACCGCTGGCAGATCAAGGGAAGCGAATTCGGCAATCTGCTGGGAGACATCGGGCTGCCGGACGATTTGTGCTTCATGATCCGAAAGCTCCCGGAGGACACCAAGGAGCACGGGCAGGAAATGTATCGTACCTCGATGGAGTTATTTGAGCGGGTTCGAAGCAACACCCCCACCGAGGCAGGCATCAACCAGCTGGCGCAGAATCCGGAGGTCCGGGAACGTTTGGAATCCATGTTTGGCCTCAACGGAGCCGAATCTTAATCTGATCGAGTATCATTTGGAGGAATGATGAGATATGGGTATGGAACATACGTTAAAGCAGGGCGGCTTTACGCTGCCGGGAGAAGCGGGCTATGAAGAGCTGACGCTCCAAATGGCCAGAAAATGGGGTGCGGACGTCATCCGCGACAGCGACGGCACCCAGCTTTCCGACGAGATCATCCACGCAGGCTACGACATCTATTCCACCATCTGCCTGATCCGGTCGGACAATGCGTGGGCAAAGCAAAACATGGACAAGCTCCAGCAGAACTTCCTTATGAGCGAGCCGGTTTATGCGAAGGGCGATACCGTGACCATTGAGCCGCTCAAGGGTTATTTTACCCAGCAGTTCGCGGTCAACTGGAAGGACGAGCCCAAGGAATTCTGGCAGGTGTTCGACCGCACCGCCGGCACAGAGGTCCCCGCCGGGAACTGGGACTATGACGAGCAGGCCGGGACCGTCACGGTCCGCGGCTGCATCCCCTATCACAAGTACACGGTCAATTTCCTCGCCATCCGTCTGTGGGAGGAAATCTCCATGTACAACCACATCACCAACGACTGGGGCGACAAGGAGCATCTCATGGCGGTGGAACCCCGTCATCCCGAGACCCAGGCGCAGATTCTCAAATGGCTCGAGCAGTGGTGTAAGGACCATCCTATGACCAACGTGGTCCGCTTCACCTCTATGTTCTATAACTTCACCTGGATTTGGACCGACCACGAAAAGCGCCGGGACGATTTTACCGACTGGGGTTCGTATGACTTTACCGTCAACCCCATTGCCCTGCGGGAATTCGAGAAGGCCAAGGGCTATAAGATGACCTCGGAGGACTTTATCAACCGCGACCTTCATAACGCCACTCACAATGCGCCCAGCAGAAAGTACCGGGACTGGATGGATTTTGTCAACCAGTTTGTGGTGGAGTTCGGCAAAAAATGCGTGGACATCGTCCACCGCAACGGCAAGAAAGCCTACGTGTTCTATGATGACAGCTGGGTGGGCGTGGAGCCCTACGGCGAGCGGTTCAAGGAATTCGGGTTTGACGGCCTCATCAAGTGCGTCTTCAACGGCTTTGAAGCCCGCCTGTGCGCCGGGGTCAAGGACGTACAGGTGCACGAGCTGCGCCTGCATCCCTACCTGTTCCCCACCGGCCTTGGCGGCGCCCCCACCTTCATGGAGGGCGGCAACCCCACCCTGGACGCCAAACGGTACTGGGGCAACGTGCGCCGGGCCATCCTGCGCGCCCCCATCGACCGCATCGGTCTGGGCGGCTACCTGTCCTTAACCCAGAAGTTTCCGGATTTTCAGGATTACATCGCCCAGGTGGCGGATGAGTTTCGGCTCTTAAAGTCCTTCCACCAGGGGGGCAAGCCCTATTGCCTGCCGGTGAAGGCGGCGGTGCTCACCTCCTGGGGCAAGCTTCGTTCCTGGAGCTGCTCGGGCCATTACCACGAGCACCCGGAGCTGGACCTGATCAATCTCATCGAGGCCCTGTCCGGCCTGCCCATTGACGTGGAATTTGTAAGCCTCGACGAAGTGCGGGAAAAAGGCGTGCCCGCGGGCGTGGACGTGCTCCTCAACGCCGGCCGGCTCAACACCGCCTGGAGCGGCGGCGAGGCCTGGAAGGACGCGAAGCTTTTGGAGGAAATCAACCGCTTTGTGGCAAACGGCGGCGGCTTTATCGGCGTCAACGAACCGGCCGCCCAGGACTTCAGCACCCAGTTTATCCAGGTGGCGGACGTACTCGGCGTGGACATTGACCTGGGCACCCGCATCTGCCACGGCCGGTACCAGTATGAGGTGGAAAAGAGCCATTATATCACTGCGGACACCGTGGCGGCTGACTCCATTCTCGGCAAGGACGGGGTATATCTCTTAAACGACCAGGTGCAGGTGCTCTTAGAGAAAGAGGGAGCGCCCGCCCTTACGGCCAACCAGTTCGGCCGGGGCCGGGGCGTTTACATGGCCGGCTTCCGGTACAGCCTCGAGAGCGCCCGGCTACTCATGCGGGCCATCTGCTGGGCGGCGGGCAAGGAGGACGCGGCGGACACCTTCGTGTGCGACAATCTCTATACCGAGTGCGCCTATTACCCCGATACCAAGAACCTGGTCATCATCAACAACGCCGAGGAACCCCAGGACTGCGCGGTGAAAACGCCTTCTGGGGACGTGGTGAAGGCCCAGCTTCCGGCGTTTGAAATCAAGATTGTGTCTTTGGCATAAGAAACCGTGCAAAAGCGGGGCAGGAGAACATCTCCTGCCCCGCTTTGTTGTTTTTTCATACGATTGTTTCCATCCAGTGACAGGGTCAGCCGGATGATCTGCTATACTGGATACAAAGCTATTCAATAGCCTTAAATTCGAGATCGTCAGCACGCAGGCGAAGCAGCGGAGGAAATCAGATATGGTGACGTTGAATGTAGACGCATTGCTCAAGAAAGAGGGAAAGAGCCGGTATTGGCTCTTTCAGCAGCTCAATATGAGCTATCAGAGCTTTTCCCGCATGATTAACAACCAGACCCGCTCCATCAGCCGAGAAAACATCGAGGCCCTCTGCCTCATTTTTCATTGTACGCCCGATGATCTCTTCACCATCTCGGATTCACCCATTCCATAAGCATACGGATTGCCTCTTTCTTTTGCATTGCCAAAAGAAAGAGACGAAAAGATGGGTGAAATATATTCACATAGTCACAGACAATTGGTTGTGAATTATATTCACTTACCCAGTTTTGCAGCAGTCGGCCCCCTTCGCCCGATTCCCACCAGATTTCGTGTTCATTTCTTTCGGCGACGCGAAAGAAATGAACACGAAGTCAGGTAGAAATCGAACGTCAGATTCCGACGAATTGAAAGCGTAAAAAATAAAAAAATTTAGGGTTATTCTCCCTAATAAGCCGTGAAAAATTCTTCATAATAAAGGCCATGGAGGAGGGATCGAAATGAGCCGCTACCGCATCCTTCGAAAGCGCAATCGTCTTTTGCAGATTCAAATTGCGATGAAAACGGGCATTGATCAGAGCGTCTACTCGAAGATCGAATGCGGGCGCCGGGAGGCGTCCCTTTCTCAATGCCGGGAGCTTGCCAAGCTCTTTGGAACCAGCATGGATTACCTAGCCGAACTGACCGACGAAGAAACGCCCTATCCCAGAAGCAAAAAGGAAACCCGCAGTGGAATCAAACCTTGATTCCACTGCGGGTTTCTTCCGTGATAAGCGCCGCCACCGCCGCCCGGTATTCCTCCTTGGTGCAAACGGTGTTGAGCACCTGCAAGAGCGCCCCGGAAGACAGGTGCTCCGGCAGGTCCAGCGCCTTGAGCAAAAGCCCCCTGCGGCGCTTGCTGTCCGCCCGGCCGGTGATGCCGTCCTCGTATAAGTCCGCCGGGGTAATCGGCTCGCCCTGCGTCTGCGGCGCTTCGTCCAGTTCCTCGAAGGTGGCCCCCGCCCTTTTAAGCGCGTCGAGAATCACCTGCTTGGGAACCCCTTCCACCCCCAGCTTCCCTTCCTTGGAGGGCTGTGCCTTGCGGCTTTCCTTGCCCAACAGGTCGGGGATATACGCGTGCTTGACGTACTTCGTGGGGATGGAACCGCCCAAGTACCGGCGGATGACGAAGCCCGCCCCGTCGCTGTCAGTGAGGATGAGAAGGCCCCGGGTTTCGGCCAGCCGGCGAAAAAGCTTGAGCCGGTCCTTGTTTTTGAATATGGCAAACCCGTCCGTTTCCAGAATCAGCCCGTCGATGAGGGAGGAAAGCTTGATCTTGTCGTACTTGCCTTCCACGATCACCGCTTCCTTAATTTTAAGCAATCCCCGGCCCTCCTTTTCTATACCGCCAGCAGCCCGGCCACCGTCTGTTCCAGAATCACCCGCCGGTCGGTTCTCGACCCTTTGAGCATCCGGTCGGCCTTGCTGAGCAGCTCCAGCGCCGCCCGCAGGCGGGACAGGTCCAAAGACGCGCAGTCTCTCGCCGCGTTTCGCAGGCGGAATTCTTTCCCCCGGTAGTCAAAACAGGTCTTGAGGGCCTCCGCCGGTTCCCCGCCCATGCTAGCGACCTTTGCCCGGTATAAGTCCGCATAGGTGGAGCACAGCGCCGCCAGCAGCATCACCGGCTCCTCCCGGTTGGCAAACAGCGTATCCAGCAGGGAAAACGCCTTGTCCGCCTCCCTGCGGGTAATGGCCCGCACCAGGTCGAACGCGCCCGCGTCCAGAGTGGGGGTGGCCACCGCCTTGATCTGCTCTTTGGTGATCTCTCCGCTCCCCGCAAAAGCGCACACCTTTTCCAGCTCGTGGAACAGCGTCTGCATGTCGCTGCCGCACAGGGTCACCAGGTAGCTTGCGTTATGAGGGCTGAGGGTGCAGCCCAGCTTTGCCGCCGCCGCGCATAACGTTTTCCCCAAGGACGCCGCATCCCGCCGTCCCAGCTCCACCGAGCAGCCCACCGCGTCGATTTTTTTCACAAAGGTCTTCCATTTCGAGGACCGTTTCAGGTTGGCCTCCACCGCGTCCAGCCGGAAAATCAGCACGCAGGTTTCCGGCGGGTCCTTGAGAAGCTCGGTCATCTTGGCCGACTCGGAGGCGTTCACGCTTTCCGCGTCAAAATCCCGCACGATCACGCTGCGCTTTTGGGCCATGACCGGCAGCATCTCCACCGCGTCCGCGATTTCGTCCACCGACGACTCTTTCCACTCGAACTGCATCCGGTTAAAGTCGTCCATCCCGTCACCGACCGCCTTATCGGCCAGCTGCTTGCAGTAGAGCTTTTTAAGATAGTCCTCCGCGCCGTGCAGGAGATACACCCGCGAAAGGTCCCCTGCTTTGATTTGCTTTTTGAGTTCCAATTCATTGATGGCCGGCATGATCTGTCCTTTCTTCGTCTATCGGATTTTTTCTACCATCACATCCGCGTTTCCCCGGGTGCGCACCACAAAGGTGTCGTTGGGTACGGCGAAAGCGCTCTTTTCCAGAGCTTGCAGCCGGATGAGGGCGGGCGCGGACGTTTTCGTTTCTCCCGTCACCAGGACCAGCGGGCTTCCTACCTGATGAAAGGACGCCGGAAGGCTGGCGTGAAACACCGCCGCTTGCAGCGGGACACTTGGGCACGCCGACCCGTCCGCTCCCTCGGTGGCGAACAGCGTGGCCGTGGTACCGGCGCGGATGAGAATCAGGCTTTCCTCTCCTTGGGTTACAATCTGCAGCGTAACCCCGTCCCAAAGCGCGATTTCGCAGGAAGCGTAGGGCTGGCAGATGGTGTCCTCTTCTACGGCCTTCTCCAGCTTTTTCGCTTCGCTCCCGTCCTCCGGGAGCATGGCCAGCGTTACCTCATAGGTGTTGAGCAGCTCCGAAGCTCCCGACGCGTATTCGTCGTTCAGCTTGGGGAGCAAAAGAAGGTCGATGCTTTTGACCCCGTTTGCCGCCAGATATTCGTTGGTTTCCCATCCAATGTCCCATGCCCCGCCGCAGCCGATGACCGCCGCCCGGCCATCCTTGGTAAGCACCACCGACGAGCCGCCTTCTGACCCGATAACCGCGATCGAGGTGACGCCCCGGTTGAGAAGCTGCCCCGACAGAATCCCGCAAAAGAGCAAGATGGCGGAAAGCAGGGCGGTCATACGCAGCAGTGTCCCGTTTTTTCGCAGGAGAAGCGCTGCCGCTACCAAAATCAAGGTCCCGCACAGCCACAAAAGGAAATAATCCTCTGCCGTGCTCACGGTGGAGAAGGGGAGATGGGCGCAGAAGCGGGCCGCGCCCATAAGATACCGGGCAAGAAGCCCCGCAAGGAGCGAAAAGGGATATGCCAGGAAGGAAAAGGGGCCCAGCAGAGAAAGTACCGAGCTAAGCCCGCCCATCAGCAGCATCCCCGAGGCCGGGAACATCACCAGCACGTTGGTCAGCGGCGCGACCAGGGACAGCTGGCCGAACACCAGAATCAAAATCGGCGTGTTAAAGAGCGTCGCCGCCAGGGACTGGGCCACAATCCCGCTGCCTTTTCGAAGGAGGCCGCCCACTACTCGGATGTCCGGCATGCGGGAAACCATGGCTCTGTCCAGCCGGCCCGCTAAAAGAATGATGCCCAATGTGGCCGAAAAGGACATCAAAAGCCCGATTCCCGCCGCCGCATAGGGATTCAGAACCGTCAGAAGGAGAGCGGACAGCCCAAGAGAGTTGAGCGGGTCGCTCTGCCGGCGAAGGATTCCGCCGAAAAGCACCACCAGCATCATAATGCCCGCCCGCACCACCGACGGGGTAAACCCGGTCAGCGCCATAAAGAAGAAAACAAATCCCGCCGCAATCAAATTCTTGATCCATATCTTTCCCTTGAGACGCCTCAGCAGCAGCATCACAAACCCGGTCAAAATCACGATATGGGTGCCGGACACTGCCAGCAAATGGCTGATGCCGCTGTCCCGGAAATCCTGACGAACCTGTGGGTCGATAAAATCGTCCACACCCAGAAGCACCCCGTTGATGAGCTCGGCCGCGTCGGGTGCGAGCATCTTCCGATTTTGCTCGAGCATGGCTGCCCGAAGGGAAACGATGTGGGAATAGAAAGGCTTCGTGTCTGGCGTGGTGAACGAAAATCCGTCCTCGCTGCGCACCGTCAGGTAAACACCCTTGGTTTTCCAGTTAAGAACCGTGGGACTGTAGGGCTTCGAAAAGGTCACGTCCCCAGAGAATTCGTCGAAGGGCTCGGCGTTGAGCAAAAAGTCGTTGGTGTAGGTGACCCTGAAATTCTGGGGTGCACCGGGCAGATCTACCGAGGTGATTTGCAGAGTGTACCGGTACCGCCCGCCGGTGGTGTATTCCGGCAGGTCGGTGATGTACCCGGTGACACGGGCCGGCCGCCCATCCAAATGGATCACAGGTGCATAGGAAACCTGCTCGGTCAGGCAAAAGCAGGCCAGCGCCAGCGTGCACGCAAGCAAAGCCGCCGGAATCACACGGCCCTTGCGAAGTGCCGGGACCAGAAAGGCCGCAACCGCGCCTGCCGCCGTCATGACCAGAAACACGATGGCCGCCGTAAAACCCAAAAATGCGGCGGCCACCAGCGTCAGCAGCCAGGAAAAGCCAACCACCGCCAGAGTCCGTCGCATTTTGTCACCGCCTGTCTTTAAAAAACGTTTTGGTTATTTGAAGAACAAGGGGAGGGGTTCTAAAAAGAGAATGTCGTCCCGGTTTGCCGCGTCCCCTTCCGCAAGGACAGTGGCACGGCCCGCGATGAGCCCGCCCGCTTCCTTTACCAGCGCTTCAATGGCGTTTAAGGATTCCCCGGTGGAGATCACGTCGTCCACAATCAGCACCCGCTTGCCGCAAAGAGAATCCGCCTCATCCCGGTCCAGGTACAGCGTCTGTACCCGGGCGGTGGTGATGGACTTCACCTCAACCGCAATGGGATCGCGCATATAGAGCTTGGTGGCCTTTCTTGCCACATAGTACCGCTTCCCGCTCTGGCGGCTCATCTCGTAAGCCAGCGGGATGCCCTTGGCCTCAGCGGTCATAATTACGTCGAAGTCCGGGCTTTTTTTGAGCAGCTCCTCCGCCGCCTTTACGGTCAGCTCCGCGTCGCCGAACAAAATAAAGGCCGCAATGTCGACTTTCTCATTAAGAGGGCAGCGTTTTAAGGTGCGGGTCAGCCCGCAGATCTGCATGGTATAGCAATCCATTTTTTGTTCCCCTTTTTATGTTGGATGGGATTAACCCATCTGGCCCTGCAGCGGCCGGCCGCCCATGATGTGAAAATGCAGATGCTTGACGGTCTGAGCTCCGTCGTCACCGCAGTTGGTGACCACCCGGAAGCCGTTTTTGAGCCCCAGCTTCTTGGCAATGCCCGGGATTACCTCGAAAATGTGAGCCACCAGGGCGGAATTTTCCCCCGTAATGTCCGCCGCCGAAGCAATGTGCGTTTTCGGAATCACTAGCACGTGCACCGGTGCCTGGGGATTGATGTCTTCAAACGCGTATACCAGCTCGTCCTCGTACACCTTCGTGGACGGGATTTCTCCGGCGATGATTTTGCAGAAAAGGCAGTCCATATTCGGTTCCTCCTTGATGGATTATTTGTTGATCATATCGTTGACGATGGAGCTGACCGCTTCCAGCGCTTCGTCCAGCTTCGTCAGGTCCTTGGCGCCGGCCATGGCCGTGTCCGGCCGTCCGCCGCCCGAACCGCCGGCGATTTTCGCTACCGCTCTCACCAGGTTGCCCGCATGGGCACCCTTTTTCACTGCCTGCTTGCCGCAGGAGGCCGCGATGGTGGCCTTGTCGCCCAAGGTCCCCGCCACGACAATCACCGTGTCGTCCCGCATGTCCTTGACCTGGTCGCAGATGGCGCGCAGCGCGTCCGGCCCGGTGCCTGAGAAGAGAGCCGAGACGATATGAATGCCTTCGATGACCTCGGCGCCTGCAAAGAGCCCGTCGATGCGGATTTGGGCAATCCGGCTGTTTAGGGCCGCGATTTCCTTATCCTTGGCTTTCCCTTCGGTCATGGCCTGGGAAGCCTTCTGAGGCAGGTCCTCCACGTTTGGCACCTTGAGGGCAGCCGCCGTGCTGTGAAGAAGGCCGTTTAAATGGTTCATATAGTCGAGAACGCCTGCGCCGGTCACCGCTTCGATGCGGCGCACGCCGGAGGCTACCGACGCTTCCGAGAGAATCTTAAAGAGGCCCAGCTTCGCCGTGTTGTCCACATGGGTGCCGCCGCACAGCTCGATAGAAAAGTCCCCGGCTTTTACCACCCGGACCACATCGCCGTACTTTTCGCCGAACAGAGCCATAGCTCCCATGGCCTTTGCTTCGGCAATGGGCATTTCCCGGGTTTGTACCGGCATGGCCGACAGAATGACCTCGTTTACCATCTGCTCCACGTCCTGGAGTTCCTCCGGCGTCAGGCTGGAGAAATGCGTAAAGTCGAACCGGACGGTCTGCTCGGTTACCATCTGGCCCGCCTGCTCTACGTGGTCGCCCAGAACCTTGCGCAGCGCTGCCTGCAAAAGGTGGGCGCCGGTGTGGTTTCGCATGATGGCAAGCCGCCGCTCCTTGTCCACCGATGCGGTCACCGTGTCTCCCACGCTCAGAACACCGCTTTCGATAGCGCCCCGATGGACGAATACGCCGGTCACGGTTTTCATGCAGTCGAACACACGGAAGGTCATGCCGTCTAAGGTTAAAACGCCGCTGTCGCTCACCTGGCCGCCGCTTTCCGCGTAGAAGCTGGTCCGGTCTAACACCACCAGGGCTTCGCCCTCGCTCACCGCTTCGGAAAGCTCCCCTTCCCGCACGATGGCCAAAACCTTGCCCGCCGTCTCGGTTCCCTCATAGCCGGTGAACACCGTGGCCGAGTAATCGGCCAGCACCGATCGGGTCCCCGCCCAGGCCTCCGCCGTGGCGGCCTTGCGGGAAGCGCGGGCCCGTTCCCGCTGCTCCTTCATCAGGCGGTCAAAGGTCTCCTCGTCCACCTTGAGGCCCTTTTCCTCTAAAATATCCATGGTCAAATCCAGCGGGAAGCCATAGGTGTCGTAAAGCTTGAAGGCGTCCTCGCCGGAAAGGGTATCTCCGGAGAGGTTTTCCACCGCCGTATCCAGCATGGCAAGGCCCTGGTCAATGGTCTTGCCGAAGGAGGTTTCCTCTACCAAAATGAGCTTCTTGATGAGCACGCTCTTTTCCGCAAGCTCCGGATACGCATCCCGGTTTTCGAGAATCACCGTGTCCGCTACCTCAGAGAGGAAAGGCTCGTAAATGCCCAAAAGCCGTCCGTGCCGGGCCGCCCGGCGCAAAAGCCGGCGCAGCACATAGCCCCGCCCCTCATTGGAGGGCATGACCCCGTCGCCGATCATGAACACCGTGGAACGGATATGATCGGTGATGACCCGCAAGGACACGTCGGTTTTCTCGCTGTCTCCGTAATGCACGTTTGCAATCCGGCTGACGTGCTTCATGATGTTCTGCACCGTGTCCACCTCGAACAGGTTGTGCACCCCCTGCATGATGCAGGCTAGGCGTTCCAGGCCCATGCCGGTGTCGATGTTGGGATGGTCGAGAGGGGCGTAGTTGCCCTTGCCGTCGGAATCAAACTGGCTGAACACCAGGTTCCAGAATTCCATATACCGGTCGCAGTCGCACCCGACCCCGCAGGTGGGGGAGCCGCAGCCGTATTCCTCGCCCCGGTCGAAGTAGAGCTCCGAACAGGGACCGCAGGGGCCGGTGCCGTGCTCCCAGAAGTTGTCCTCCTTGCCCAAACGCACGATCCGGTCGGGAGAGACTCCCACTTCCTTGGTCCAGATGTCGAAGGCCTGGTCGTCGTCCTCGTAGATGCTCACCCAGATCCGGTCCACCGGCAGTTTGAGCACCTTTGTGCAAAATTCCCAAGCCCAGGCGGTGGCTTCGTGCTTAAAGTAATCGCCGAAGGAGAAGTTTCCCAGCATCTCGAAATAGGTGCCGTGCCGTGCGGTTTTGCCCACCCGCTCAATGTCCGGTGTGCGGATGCACTTCTGGCAAGTGGTCACCCGCTTGCTGGGCGGCGTGATTTCGCCGGTAAAATACTTTTTCATCGGCGCCATTCCGGAGTTGATGAGCAGAAGGCTTTTGTCGTTCTGCGGGATCAGCGGGAAGCTTTTCAAACGCAGATGCCCCTTGCTCTCAAAAAAGGAAAGGTATTTTTCGCGGAGTTCGTTGAGTCCTGTCCACTGCATGGTCAAAGTCACATCCTCATAAAAAATAAAACGCTTCCGTTCCCAATCGGGACGGAAGCGATTCCGTGGTACCACCCAAATTGCGTTTTGAAACAAAAACGCCGCTTTTTCTCCGTTAACGCCGGAGTGACGCGCGGCTCCTCGCCGCGGCGGCTCGGGGGCGGCCGGACAGACGCCAAAAACGCCAAAAGCCTTTCAGCAAAACGGCTTTCTCTCTGCTGCGCGGCGGCTTCTTCTTCCCGTCAATGCCAAGTGTCCGTATAAAACGATCTTTATTGTTTTTATTATACGGTCTGTTTTTTTCCTTGTCAAGGCATGTTTGAATAAGACGGTGGCCTATCTTCTCAACCATCCCTTATTCCTGAGAATAGGTATCCTAAAAAGGATATTTGCGTTATTTTATTCTATCCAATTCGAATATATAATCATTTTACAAGCTTAAACGAGGTGATACTATGACGAATACAATTGAACAGCTTTGGAACGGAACCCTTGAACCTGTTCGGTATTTAGGGAAAAACAATCCGGAAATAAAGCAGCTTGAAATTTTACTACAACGTAACCTTAAAAATCTTGAAGAAAACCTTAATGAAAAGCTAGAAGGACTTTTACAAAAATATTACGACTGTATTAATGAATATATTGCCTTGACCAATGAACAGGCTTTTTACGATGGTTTCTGCCTTGGAACAAAAATTACGGTGGAATCGCTGACCGGCGCAGAACAAATCCTATAAAGTCCAGTTTTATCTGCGATATTTGTTTTGTATATAAACGCGATGGCTAAAACGCTTTTTTAGAATTGCTACCGAGGAGTTATAGGAAAATAGCCCATGAATCTGGGCGCCGCTTTATTCCACCTTCACATGGTCGGCGATGTATTTGAAGGCGGGGTTGGTGGTCTTGCTGCCCTGGATGGTGTCCTCCGCCAGCACCGCCACCGCGTACCGGGGGTTTTCATAGGGGAAATATCCTACGAACCAGGACTGGTTGACCGGGTCTCCTTCCTTGTTATACATACCGGTCTGGGCGGTGGCGGTCTTACCGCCGGCGCCTCCCTTGTCCGGCATGGCGGTGGTGGCGGTGCCGTAGGAAAGGGGGGCGGCCATCATTTTTTGCAGGGTGCGGGCAATGTCCGGGCTCAATGCCTGGACCCCGTCCATCTTGGCCACCTGGGTTTCCTCCCCGTTTTCATCGAGGAAGCACTCTACCAGGGAAGGGGTGGTGAGGATCCCGTCGGAGGCGATGCAGTTGACCAGAGACGCCATCTGCATGGGCGTGGCCAGCAGGTCCCCCTGGCCGAAGGCAAAGTTCGCCACCGCCGCTGGGGAAGCGAGCACGTTTTCCTCGGGCAGAACCCCCTCGGGGGTGGCCACGCCGGTGCACAGCTGCAAAGAGGACCCAAATCCCAGCCGTTTGGCCATGGACAAAATCGGCTCATATCCAATCTCTCTTGCTAAGGAGATAAAATAGGTGTTGCAGGACTTGGCCAGAGCCCCTTCCATGGTCAAATTGCCGTGGGTATTGTTGTTGTAGCAGTGAAAGACCACCCCCGCCACGTCCACGCTGCCGGTGCATTCGTGCTCCCACTCGATGGGGTACCCCGCTTCCAGGGCAGCGGCGGCCGTCACCAGCTTGAAAGAGGACCCCACGTTATAATTTTGCAGGGCCCGGTTTACAAGAGGGGCGTCCTCCGATTCCATGGCCGCCGCCAGCGTGTCCATGGTAAAGGAGGGCGTGCTCACGCTGGCCCGCACTTTTCCGGTGGGAATCTCCAGCACCACGATGGCTCCGCTTGGAATGTACTCGTCCGCCGCCTTTTGGGCGATGCTCTGAATATCCTTGTCCAAGGTGAGGACAATGCCTTTTTTCAGCTCCGTCTGGGTATTTTGCACCTTAGGGGAAATGCCGGACAGGGGCCGGCCCAGGGCATTGACCGAGTAGACAACCTTTCTCGCCGGCAGCGCGCCGGTCAGAAAGCTGTCGTAGGCCTTTTCCAGGCCGCTCAGGCCCTTCTCCTGGGTGTTGTCGGTGTAGCCCAGCAGATGGTTCACCGTCTGCCCGTCGCTATACCGGGTGTAGGCGGGAAAGAGGATCAGCCCCGGGGCGGATACGGAGGTGGGGAGCTTGAGGAGAAAAGGCTTTCCTTCTCCCATGCGTTCCAGAACCTGGTCCATCTCTTCTCCATCGAGCACGGTGGAAAGAGCGGTGGCCGCCTCCGGTTCGGGGCTGACGGCGGCCAGGTATCCGTCCTGCCCGCCCACAAGCGGCTCGCCGTTGCAGTCGTAAAAAATGCCACGGCTGCCCGGCACCTGCAAGGACAGGGTGGAATTCTGCTGGGCCGCCTGGGCAAACTGGGTGCCGGACGACACGGTAAAGACCCGCAGCAGCAGCACCATAAAAAAGACGGCGGTGACCGCATACAGGGTCACCACCCGTTTGTGTAGTCTGGACATGAAACCGCCTCCCGCCAATGAAACTCATATCGTTAGTATGCTTCCGTCTAGGAGGGGTTTATGCAGGCCAAGCGCAAAAAAACCGCGAAACAGGAAGGACCGGGATATTTCCCGGCCCTTTTTTGTCTGCTTATTTGTTGTTGAGCTCCGCGTAATTGAGAATGTCCCGGCACAGGTAGAAAATAAGAACAGACACCGCCAGGTTCCACACGGCCATTGCCGCAAAGGCCAGCGCAGTGGAGGACAGGAAAATGCCGACGATAACGCCCACAACCACGCCCGGTGCCGCCAGCACTACTAGAATGAGGAAATAGAGGAACAAAATCAGCGTCTTGCTGGTCAGCGTTCCCAAAATCCGCTCAATCAGGATATTTCCCGCCATAAAGAGCACGCCGAAGCCGATGCGGGCGAAAATACAAGCAGCAATCTCCAGCGGTTTTGCCTGCAAAATAAGCCCGGCCGGGAGAAACACCAGCACCGCCTCCACGCAGATTTTCAGGAAGGTTTCCCGGCAGATGGCCAGAAGCTTTTGAAAGGCCCCGGCCGGTACCAGATAGACGTAAGGCAAAGTAAGCTCCCGCAGCCACCGGCCCATGGACACGGAAAAAATCTGCATGTAGGTGGCAAAGGCAAAGACGGATACCAAGCCCCCGTCGCGCATAAAGAAGGAAAAGAACAGGATAACCCCCACAAACACCAGCGACGTGGTGTCCAGCAAAAACACCCGCGCCCGACGGTTTTCCACCTTGTGCTTATAGTAAAAGGCGGACGCGCCTGAGCCGCCCCCGATGCCTACGGGCCCGGTCTTGACGTTCTTTGGCACCGTTTCGCGCAGCTGGCCTTCCTTTTTGGAGGTGATGGCGGAGAAGGAGACCTCGGTGGCCTTGAGCACGTCTTCATAAAAGTCGGCGTGCATCCTGGTGACCAGCACAAGCATCAGCAGGACAAACAACACCGTCGCCCCGGCTCCCGCCGCTACTAAGATCCAGTTCCCCGCTAAAACGCCGGTTACCGCCGCCGTCAGCCAGCCGAAGACCGGGATAAAGTTCACCCACGGGGCCGTGGCTGACGCCACCGCGCTGCCCAGCAGGTCTTGGGTGTTTTCCAAGAGGGGCACCGCCACCGCCGCGATGAGCACTAGGTACACGCCGCGCATGGTGTATTTGATCAGGCGCTTGCGCCCTTCGTCGGCGCTCGTGAAGGAATAGATGGTCATGGCCGTTAGCTGGGAGCAAAAGGTCACCGCGCCGTATCCCAGCAGAATAGCGAGCATGGCTCCAATTGAAATGCCGTAGGTATTATAAAGCCAGCCATACTGAAAAACCAAGAAAAAGCCCAGAAGCAGGGAGGTTTGCAGCTGGCGGACCAGCCCGTACACCAGAATCTTTTTCTGGGAGATGGGGCAGGAGAACAAGAGGTTTACGTCCGCCATGGAATAAAAGGACGCGCCAGAGGAAAATCCGTTGTTCGAACCTAGAAAGAACATATACCCGTAGAGCACCAGCACCATGGCCGCCAGCTCCTTCGGGTCCCTGCGTTCATTGGTAGGCAAAGGGGCCGCCAGGGAGGATACCACCATCATCCCGATGAGCAGGACGAAGAAAAGCACCATCACCAGCTTTGCCGGATGCTTGACGAGTTCCTTGATGGAGTTTTTCACAGTCGTAAAGAAGAGATACCGTAATCCTTTCATTGTGCGGCGCCCTTTCCTTCGGTAATGTCGAAGAACAGCTCCTCGAGCGTCTTTTCCCCTTCCTGGCCGGGGCGGTTAAACTTGGTAGCCGCAAAAGAACCGTTCATCATAATATGGGCCACGTCCCAGTAATCCTCCACGCTGTCGAGCATGTGCGTGCTGATGAGGACCGATGCCCCCGCCTGCTTGAGCTCCACAAAAATGTCCTTGAGCTCCTTGATGGCATGGGGGTCCAGCCCCACCAGCGGCTCGTCAAAAATGGCGACTTTGGGCCTGTGCAAAAGGGCGCAGCAGATGCTGACCTTTTGCTGCATCCCCTTGGAAAGCTCCTTGCCCAGCTTCTCTTTTTTGTCGGTAAGCTCAAAGCGGGAAAGAAGCTCGTCGGCGTACCCTTCCCAATCGGTAAGTTGGTAGGCCCGGGCGATGAATTCCAGATGCTCGCCCACCGTCAAAAGATCGTATACCGCCGGCATTTCCGGAATGTATCCCAGTAAGGCCTTTGCCTGAAGGCTTTTGTTGGGATAACCGCACAGGTCGATTTCCCCTTCAAAGCGCAAAAGCCCCGCGATACATTTGATAATGGTGGATTTTCCCGCCCCGTTGGGACCCAAAAGCACCGCGATTTCGCCGTCCTTGACGTCAAAGCTAATGGAGTCGTTGGCCACGACCTTGCCGTAGCGCTTGGTTACGCCTCGTACCTGAAACATCGTGCTCTCCTTTGCTGTTTACAAAAATTTTTGCATAGAGTCAGCATCAGTATAGGGGAAAGCGGCCCTGTTTGCAAGGCTCGAAGAAATTTTGTGCCGAAAAAGAAGAGGCATACCTGCTTTTCTCTCCGCATAGCATAAAACAGGTGCGGGGGTTCCCTCGCCCAACGTCCAAATTCAGCCGGTGGACCAAATTGCACATCCCCGCCCACGGCAGCGGAGAAAAGGCAAGAAGACGATGGAAAAGCACAAAAGACCCAAAAAACTGAAAAAAAAGGCGGTCTCTACCGTGGCGGCCGTTTTGTCTCTTTTGATTTTATGCGCCGTGGTACCCTCCTTGGGCTCGGTGGCAGACCAGCTGTCTATCCTATCGGCCGCCTTTTTGCTGCCCGAAGGCTCCGGCGCCTTGTTCGAATCCCGGGCGTCCTCCAAGCAGCCGCCGGACGCCGCACCCCAGACGTCCAGCGCCAGCAGCGCCACGCCTGCCCAGACGCCTGCTCAGTCAAGCGCCCAATCTTCGTCTCAGAGCAGTGAAATTCCCGCGCCCGATGAGGTGCCACAGGAAAACAGAGGCCCCATCAGCGAAGAATTTTTTGAGAATTCCGGCGATAATTACGGCAGCGTTTGGATAAAGAATTCAACCGGGCGCACAATAGATATCAAGAACATCCTGGAGACCAAGCCCACTGTGGATATGTCCACCGAAGGGCCCAAGGTGCTCATTGTGCATACCCATACCACCGAAAGCTATGAGTTAGCCGACCGCGGCTATTACGATACCACCGTCACCGCCCGGCGCACGGATTTAAACCTCAACATGGTCCGGATTGGAAACGAAATCCAAAAACAGCTGGAAGACGCGGGCATCGGCGTCATCCACGATACGGAAATCCACGACTACCCCGCCTACAACGGCGCCTATAACCGGTCCGGCGCGGTGGTCACCGCCATGCTCGAGCAATATCCCTCCATCCAGGTAGTACTGGACGTCCACCGGGACGCCATCACCCGTTCGGACGGCACCAAGGTCAAGCCTACCGCCGTCATCAACGGCAAAAAGGCCGCCCAGGTGATGATCATTTCCGGCTGCGAGTACGACAACGGCGTTTCCTACCCCAACTGGGAGCAGAACCTCCGTCTTGCCGCCCGCGTGCAGCAGAGCATGGCCGATTCCTACCCCGGTCTTGCCCGTCCCCTCAACTTCAAAAACGCCTGCTATAACCAGAATTTAAGCCCCGGCTCCATTCTGCTCGAATTCGGTACCGACGCCAATACCTTGGAGGAAGCGGTCTATTCGGGAGAGCTCGTGGGCAAATGCCTGGCCCAGACCTTGAAAGGACTCTAAATCAATATGAAGGATGTAAAAAGAAAGGAATATTCTCCCGTTAAGCGAACCCTCTTTGTCTGTGTGGTTACCTTTACTCTGCTGAGCGCCGCGGCCTTAATCGTCGTCGGCATTGCAGTGGTGGACGAACGCACCGCCTATACCATCACCGGAGAAGCCGACCGCACCACCCCGCCGACAGTACGCGAGGATGGAAGCATCGCGGGCAAATACTTAGGCCGTCCATATGAAATTTCCCTTCCGAAGATGAAGCCTTTCCAGCTTTGCCTCCCGGATTCGACGAGATTCCTATTTCAGTGTGGAATATAATGGAAAACACATTTCAAAGAAGGGGAAGGAAACAGATGAAGGAACGTGAAAAGCTAGGATTGTCTCTCTTTTTGTCCGTCCTGGGGGCGGTGGCGGTCGGTGGGGGCGCCGGATACGCGCTGGCGGTTCTCGAACAGCACGGCTTTAACCTGACGGGTCCCGGCCTGTGGCGGCTGCCAGCCTTTGCCGGACTGCTCACGGCAGCGGCCATTTTGGTGACCCTTATCTATGAAGGAGGAAGGCTGCTTATGGGAAAGCTTTCCGGCTTAGAGCTGCTTCTGTTTCACATCGGCCCATTTTGCTGGCACAGGGATGGGGGGCATATCGTCTTCGGCTTTGAGCGCAGCTGCCTGTTTACCATTCACTGCGAGATGACCCTGAAACCGGAAGAAACGGATCTGGTGGATGAGAATGCCAGCCTTGCTTCCTATTATTCCGGCGGCATGATGACTACGTCCCTGTTCTTTACCTCCCTGGTGCTGGCGGGTGTGCTGTGGTTCCCCACCGGCGTCTTCGGATGGGACGCGCTGCTTTGCAGTACCATTGCCATGGCGGGATACCGGCTGGTAAACGCTCTGATTCCGGTGCGGCGGTCTGACGGGCAGATGGTGTTGCGCCTCCTGCGCCGCAAGGAAACAAAATCCGCCTGGACGCCCCCGCCGGAACCGGCGGCAAAGCAGGAGGCATCTTCCCAGGTGTGACACAAGCGGCCCGGTTCTCCACAACAGGAGAACGAGCCGCTTTCTTTTAGATATAGCTTTCCATCGGCGCGAAGGAAAGAAAACCCCATGATGCACGGATTTCTCCGATGCACCACGGGGTTTGTTGAAGAAAAAAGCTTTGCCGTTACTGGGAGACCGCGCTGGAAGAAGAATACGACTGCGTCACCCAAGGCATATCCGGGTTGTTGGCGGCGTAGTACTGGTAGAAACTAGTGTCCAGCTTCCATACCCCGTCCACCAGGTACATATTGATGCGGTTAGAGGGGAACGGCATATCCTCGTTGGAGTCAAAATAGAAGTAATCCGGCCCCCGATAGGTAAACTCAATCGTCGCCGAGGTATCGGTATATTCAAGAATAGTGACTTCTTGCACATCCACATAGGCCGGGAATTTGATAATGTCCTCATCGTCTAACACATATAGACTTTTGTCGTCCCCTTTGAGCCGGGGCTTTTCCGCATTTGGAAAGGACAAAAAGAAATTAGCAGACTCGTCGTTTGCGTAAATTTCATTCATCTTCTCCTTAACGGAGGCAAAGGACGGGAAAGTGTTGGAGAGAACCTGCGTGTAATTTTCCGCGTCCGTCTCCTCATCCAGGTATTCTCCATCCTCTACGTAACCGTTGAAAAACAGATCTATAACAGCCGCATCTTCGCTTAATAGCTCAATGGCGGTTTTGGTCAGCTGCTGAGCGGCTTCATCCACCGAAGACTCCGGAAAGGAGGGCGTCACGATGGACAAGTCGTCCGGCTTGGAATAGCGGTATTGATCGGAGGGATCGCCTTCGCAGGCGGTGAGCGTCAGGCAGGCCAGACCTGCAACAAGCAGAAGGGCCAAAATATTTCGCATCATTTTTCTTCCCCTTTTTGAACGTTTTCACTATATATCTTACTCGAAAAACGGCGGCCTGTCCACGTCTTCACCAAAAATTCATAAAATGTTCCAATTTTTTACGTCAGGACTCCAATTCCATACCCCTCCAGGGTCAGCGTTTGTGCTGCTGGCAGGCCGGACAAAAGTTCCTTGGAGAAGCCGGACACCGGCACGGATACCGGATCCTTCCCGTGGTTGAGGAGGAAAAGGACCTTCTGTCCATCCGGGCATTCCCAGGAGACTGCCTCCACTTCCTTTGGCAGGTCCGAAACGGGCGGGGTGATTCCCGCGTCTTTGAGCACGTCGCCAAGCAGCAACTCCATAGCGTCCGCACCCAGGTCGCAGCCCACGTACCAAGCCTTGCCCTTGCCAAAGGCGTTGACGGTGACGGCGGGCGCCCCCTCGCAATAATCGCCCCCGTAAACGGCATAAGGTTTCGCCGTGTCCGGTTCAAGCAGGTCGCACCAGATGGAAGCTTCGCTCTTGCCGAAGGGCCCCTTCACCGGAATGGGGTCTCCGTAAAGGATGGAATTGAACTCCGAGACGGTCACGCCGGTAATTTCCCGGAACAGACCCGGCAGGGTCCGCTCCGTCATCTGGTTATTCCATTCCCGCGCACCCGACCGGAAAGAGAGTACCACATGCCCGCCCCGGCTCACATAGTCCCTGAGCTTTTTGGCCATGGGAGGGGTTACGAGCTGGAAGGCGGGGAGAATGACCAGCTTATAGCGGGACAAATCGTCGTCAATGGAGCACACGTCGCAGGACACGCCGTTTTGCATCAGCCCTTCGTAATAGGAGCGCAGAAGGGCGTTGTAGTCGAATTTGGGGTTATGGGGCTGAAATTGATGGGAGAAAGCGTTGTCATAGCTTTTGATGAGCGCCGCCTCGCTGACCGGGCCGCCCCCCGCCAGCATTTCGTCGATACGCGTCAGCTCCTTGGCCGTCTGTCCGATTTCCCGGTACCGCCGGCGGGGAACCCCGTCGTGGTCGAGAATGCCGTACCAGTACTGCTCGGTGCCGAACAGACAGGCCCGCCAGCGGAAATACACAATCGCCTGGGCTCCGTGGGCGTACGCCTGCCACGACCACAGCCGCAGCTGCCCCGGCCTTGGAGTGTCGCCCATCACCGACCAGCCTGCCGGGCCGCTCTGCTGCTCCATGACCCAGAACTTTTTCTGCTTGAGCCCCCGCATGGTCTCGTGAGCCAGAGCCGCATCCCCATAGGAGGATTGCTGCCATTGATGGCAAAGATAATTGTCCCAGGAGACGAAATCCACGCCCTTTGCCAGTTTAAAGTAGTCTAGATGGTCGTAATTGCCCATAAAGTTGTGAGTGACCGGCTGGGAGCAGCCGGCCTCTTTTAAGGCCTTCACCTGCAGGTCCAAAAAGGCGGCCACGTTGTCGGTACGGCAGCGCATATAGTCGAGCAGCAGCCCCGGATTGTGGCAGAAGTTGCGTGTGCTTTCCCCGTCGCACTGGGCGTAGCCGGGCACAATCACCTCGTCAAAGGACCGATAGGTCTGGCTCCAGAACACCGTTCCCCATGCCCGGTTGAGTTCCTCCACCGTGGCGTACTTGCTCTTGAGCCATCGGCGGAATTCCCGCTGGCAGTGCCCGCAGAAGCAGACCTCGTCGTTGTGGCAGCCGAACTCGTTGTCGATCTGCCAGCCGACCACCGCCGGATGCGCCCGGTAGTGGGCGCCTAAGGCTGCGGCAATGCGGCGGGCCGCCTTCTGGTAATCGGGGCTGTTGAAGCAGTAATGCCGCCTGGAGCCGAAGCCTCTTATACGGCCGTAGCCGTCCACGCTGTACATGCCTTCGTATTTGTCCATCAGCCACTTGGGCGGAGCGGCGGTGGGAGTGCCCAGAATCGCAGAGATGCCGTGGGCGGACAGGACGTTAAGCGCTTCGTCCAGCCAGGAGAAGTCGTAGTTCCCCTCCTCCGGTTCCAGCTTCGACCAGGAAAATTCTGCTAATCGCACCACGGTGAGCCCCATTTCTTCCATCATGGCCGCGTCCGTCTCCCAGCGGGAGACGGACCAGTGTTCAGGATAATAGTCTGCGCCGATGATCATACTGCTTGCATCCTTTCGTATCTGATGATGGTTCACACCGGATCCGGCGTGAACGTGCCGCAATGGTTCTTCAAAGGAAAGTCCTGACTTGGGATTGTCCAAAAAAGAAGACCACATAGGAGCGGCGGACCGTTTTTTTTGGATCGCTTTCGCCTCAAAACAAATCCCCGTCCCCAGGAAAGGGAGGCGGGGGCGAAAACCGTAATTACCGCTCGTCAATGGGAATGTAAGGCCGGCCCTTGGCCACATTTTTGTAAGCGGGACGGATGATCTTCCCGGCGTTGATGAGCTCCTCAATGCGGTGGGCGCTCCAACCGGCGATGCGGGCGATGGCGAAGATGGGAGTGAACAGCTCCTTTGGAAGGTCGAGCATACTGTACACAAACCCGCTGTAAAAGTCAATGTTGGCGCTCACGCCCTTGTAGATCTTGCGCTCCCGGGAGATAACCTGAGGAGCCAGGCGCTCCACCATGGAGTAAAGCTCGAACTCCTTGGTGCGGCCCTTCTCCTCCGACAGGCTCTTGACGAACTTTTTAAAGATGTTCGCCCTGGGGTCGGACAGGGAATAGACCGCGTGGCCCATGCCGTAGATGAGCCCCGCCTTGTCAAAGGCTTCCTTATGCAAAAGCGCCACCAGGTACCGTTCGATTTCCTCTTCGTCGGTCCAGTCTTTGAGCTTCTCCTTCATGTCCTCGAACATCTGCACCACCTTGATGTTGGCCCCGCCGTGCTTGGGCCCCTTGAGAGAACCGATGGCCGCCGCGATGACCGAATAAGTATCGGTGCCGGAGGAGGATACCACATGGGTGGTGAAGGTGGAGTTGTTGCCGCCGCCGTGCTCGGCGTGAAGTACCAGCGCCACGTCCAGAATCTTCGCCTCCAGCTCGGTGTACTTGCTGTCCGGGCGCAGGGTATGTAAAATGTTCTCCGCCGTGGAAAGCTCAGGCTGGGGGGCGTGAATAAAGAGGCTGTTGCCGTCGTGGTAATGGCTGTAGGCCTGGTAGCCGTAAACCGCCAGCATGGGGAACAGGGCAATGAGCTGCAGAGACTGACGCAGTACGTTGGGAATGGAGATGTCGTTGGCGTTGTCGTCATAAGAATAAAGGGTCAGCACGCTGCGGGCCAGGGTATTCATCATATCCGAGCTGGGCGCTTTTAAGATGATGTCGCGCACAAAGCTGGTGGGCAGGGTGCGGTAGTTTGCCAGCATCTTCTTGAACGCATCAAGCTGCTCGTGATTGGGCAGATCGCCGAAGAGCAGCAGATAAGTGACTTCTTCAAACCCGAACCGTTTTTCCCGGATAAAGCCGCCCACAATTTCGTCAATGTCCACCCCGCGGTAGAAAAGCTTTCCCTCACAGGGGATCATTTCGCTGTCCACAATGGTGTAAGAACGGACCTCGGAAATTTCCGTAAGACCTGCCAGCACACCCTTGCCGTTGATGTCGCGCAGGCCGCGCTTAACCTCGTATTTGGTATAAAGCTCGGGATTAATGGAGCCATTTTCCTTGCAAAGCTCCGCCAAAGCCTGGATTTCAGGCGTAATCTCGGTAAATCTGTTTTTTTCCATTCCATACACTCCTTCACACATACGCTTCACCGATGAGAAACCGCAATCGGCAATACGTAAAATTTAACTACAATCATACTCTATTTTTCATTATATCTGACAAGAAAGGGAAAAGCAATTGATATTAGTATAATTCACAGTTTCGTAAAAAATTGTCGTGCGGCCCCGGGCAAACTTCCCGTTGTCAGAAAAGGAAGGGTCTGCTATCATGAAAATAGAGAAAAGGAGGGCGATGGTATGACGGGTTGTCCCATCCCAGCTGAGAAAGCGGCGCCGGTTTTTTACCGCCGGGCCTACCGCCTTTTCGGCGGCAGAACTCCCATCCCGGCCGACTGCGGCCGGCTTTGTTCATCAAAATGCTGTCAGGGCGGGGAAGAGGACGGAATGATCCTGTTCCCATTTGAGGAATTGGCTCTTGCCCGGGCCGATTTTCTCACCATCACAAAGCAGCGTATGGGAACCCAGCGGGTGGCATTCGCCGTCTGTCCGGGCCATTGTGACCGGGCGCTTCGGCCCTTGTCCTGCCGTCTCTATCCTTTCGCCCCCATGTTGGAAAAAGGCCGGGTGCGCATCGTCCCAGACCCTAGGGCCGCCTACTTCTGCCCGCTACTTCAAAAGGAGGCGGGGCCCTATCTGGACAAGGCTTTTCCCTCCGCCGCCGCCCGGGCGGTGGAAAGTCTGCGCGCCCTGCCCGGATTTGACGCATTTTTGATGGACTACGGCCATATGCTAAAGGAATACGCAGCCTTTACCGGAGAAATCCTATAAGGAGATATTCTAATGAAGTATACTATTGGTATTGATCTTGGCGGCACCAATATTGCAGCCGGCCTAGTGGACGAGGAAAACCGCCTGCTTGCGAAGACCTCCGTTCCCACCCATGCCCAAAGGCCCTGGCGGGAAATCGGGAAGGACATGGCGGCGCTGGCGAAAGCCCTCCTTCATCAGGAAGGGATCGACGATTCGCAGGTGACCTCCATCGGTGTGGGAAGCCCGGGAACACCGGACAGCAAGCAGGGCGTCGTCCTCTTTTCCGGGAACCTGGGCTGGGACCGGGTGCCTGTGGCAAAGGAACTGTCCCGCCTTACGGGCAAGCCCGTTTTCTTGGCCAACGACGCCAACTGCGCCGCTTTGGCGGAAGGAAAGGTCGGGGCGGGGAAGGGCTTGTCCTCCCTGGTACTCGTCACCTTCGGCACCGGCATCGGCGCGGGCATCCTGCTGAATGGACGCATCTATGAAGGCTTCAACTTCGGCGCCGGCGAGTTCGGCCATATGGTGATTTGCAGCGGCGAAGAGCCATGCACCTGCGGACGAAGGGGCTGCTGGGAGGCCTACGCTTCCATGACGGCGCTGGTGCGCCAGGCAAAAAGAACGGCCCGGGAACATCCGCGAAGCGTCTTGTCCCGCCTGGCGCACAGCGGCGAGGGGCTAAACGGCCGCAACGTGTTTGAGGCAGCCAAGGGCGGGGATGCCGCCGCCAAAGGGGTGGTGGACCGGTTTTTGCAGTATGTATCCGACGGCGTAGTCAACGTCATCAATATTTTGCAGCCCCAGGCGGTGCTCATCGGCGGGGCCCTTGCAAACGAAGGGGAATATGTGCTTTCGCCGGTACGAAAGACAGCCGAGAGGGATGCCTTCTGCCGCAACAACGTGCTCCCGCGCATTTGCTGCGCAGCTTTGGGAAACGACGCGGGCATTCTCGGCGCGGCCCTTTTGGGCCGCTAACCTAAAGCATGGTGTAAACCACCGCTAAAATCAGCATCCGGTCCGCCCCTTCCGACATCAGAAGGAGGACCATTCCCAGCAAAAGCAGCCGATCGCCGTCCATCCCCAAGCCTTTGAGAATGCCGCCGATGTCCAGCGGCGTGACCCCGTTTTGGTGAGCTGGCGTCCCGCCTCGGCGGGAGCTGCTTTGTGGAAAGGGACGCGGGTGCGGCTTTTCCTTAGGCGCGTGATGCTGCTGGGCATGCTTGAGGGGCTGGGGAATGGAATAGCGGGTGGGGCCTCTCCTGCCGTTTTCCGGCGGCCCCGGGGAATGGGACTCTTCCCGCTGCGAGGGCGGCGCCGGCCCCGGCCCCACAACGTGTTCTTGGCCTTTTTCCAGGGTGCGCCGCGCCCGTTCCTGCATTTCACGGACCCGGCGCACGGCGTCCTGCTGCATGCGAAGCATCTCTTCGCGGGATTCCATCGGGCTCATCGGCCCACCTCCTGCCTATCCGATTTATCATGAGAGCCGGTCAGCGCGGACTTGGGAAAATGCCCTGTTCCTGAAGCAGGGGAAGCAGGCGGGAAAGCCGGAGCAACTGCGCCGCTTCGTCGAGCTTTTTTTGCCGCTCGGGTCTGAGATGGGGGCGCAGGGCGCCCAGCAAACGGGTGCGGTCGTCGTCTTGGCCTATGGACGCGAGCAAGGGCGCCAGCTTTAGAAGCATTTCCGGCTTGATGAGGCTGTTCGCCCCGCCCGTACCTCCTCCCGCCTGGCCCAAAAGCCCCATCAGAGAAGAAAGATCCGGTCCGCTTCCTTGGCCTTTTCCCTGGCCTAGAGAGCCAAGCAGCGCGGACAGGTCCGGCATGGAAGAGCCGCTTTCCTGTCCTGTGCCCCCTCCTTTCGAGAGCGCGCCCAACAGGGCAGACAGGTCCGGCCCGCCCTGGTCCGACTGGCTGGAGGATTGCCCTCCCCCCTTAGAAAGGGCGCCGAGTAGCGCGGACAGGTCCGGTCCGCCTTGGTTGGACTGGCTGGAGGACTGGCCTTGTCCCTGGGAAAGAGAGCTCAAAAGGGAGGAAAGGTCGAAGCCGTTGTTTCCCCCCTGGCTTTTGTTTTGGCTGCTCTGTTGGGCGCCGGTCTGCTGAGATGGCCCCGGACTTGCGTGGTGGGCGGGCTGGGAGGAACGGTTTTGTCCTCGGGAGGAGTTCCCTTTGCCGGTGCCGGCTGCGTCCGGCTCTTCGTCCAACAGGTCGGCAAGGCTCCGGATGACCTCCCTCCCTTGCGGCGTGGAGAGGATACGGTTGAGCTTTTCGGTACGATCGTCCATATGGAGCCCCCTTCTGCGTGATACAAAATGGCGTTACTTTCCTCCCATGAACCGCTTGAGAAGCATCTGGGCCTGGGGAGTGGAAAGCAGTTTCTGCGCGGCGGCCGGGTCGTTTAGGATGCTTTCCACCTTCTGGGCCTGCTGGGGCGACATGTTTTTGAGCATCGACTTGACCTCGCCGTTTTGCAAAGCCTGTTTGAGCCGGTCCGGGCTTTGTCCCAGCCGCTGGCTGGCGGCGTTTAACAGCTCCTGCTCCTTGTCGGCGGAAATATTGGGGGTCAAACGGTCCGCGCCGTCGGCCTGGGAATTGGCGTACTGGGCGCGGCCGGTGGAGGCTTGCCGGTTTTGATTGGCTGGATTGTTGGACGGATTATGAAAACGGTTGTTCATGCCATCACCTCATAGTATAATGTATGCATAGCCCTGCCTCCCTATGCTATGCGGGAAAAGCGGGGTGTGACACGAAAACGTTTCCGCTTTTGTAAAACGAAAGGAGGCGCTTATCATGCGGATTTTGGTTCTTTCCGACTCTCACCGGGATTCCTTTTCCCTCAAGGAAGCCATCGACGCCCAGCCGGGGGCGAAAACCGTCTTCTTTCTGGGAGACGGCCTTGCCGAGCTGGACGCACTCATTCCCCAGTACCCAGGCAAAACCTTCTTTTCTGTCCGCGGCAACTGCGACTGGGGGAGCGCCGCCCGGGAAACCGGTTTGGTTACGGTAGACCAAACGTCTATATTCTATACCCATGGACATAACTATCATGTGAAATACTCATTGTATGATTTGAAGTCCGCCGCCCGGACTGCCGGCGCCCGGGTTCTCCTCTATGGGCACACCCATGAGCCTATGCAGACTTACGAAGAAGGCCTGTATATCGTAAATCCCGGCACGGTGTCAGGGTCCCGCACAGGCAAGCGTACCTACGGGATTCTCGACCTGACACCGGCCGGGATCGTCACCAATGTTTTGCAGCTTCGTTAAAGGGAAAGGGCTATTCGTCCAGCAGCGCCAGGCACCTGGCGTATTTGGACCGGTTTTCGGGGGCCAGGTCGTATTCCTTACAGAAAAACTCACCCATTTTTTTCAGGTATTCCTCGCTTCCCGAACAAAGTTCCAGTTCCAGCTCCCAGATTTCCTCCGTTTTCCCGCCTGCGCTTAGAAATCCGTCGTCCACGCACAGCTCGATCACCGCTTCGGGGCTGGTGATGTTGGAGGTGCGGCGGATAAACTGAGTGCGGCAGCGTTCCTCAAAAGGACCGTTTCCCATGACGGCCAGGATTTCCTTGAGGGTCTGTGCCGGGTCGGTGGAGAAAACCTCGCTTGTGAGGAAGCGGGAGGGAACCGGAGCGGCGTCAGGCTGGACGATGTTCCATTCCAGCCGCCGGTGGATGCCGTCCTTGGCGCCTCCCTGAGCTTTGATGGTGGCGATGTAGCGTTCCCCTTCCCTGCGTACCCGGTAGGAGATTCGTTCCCGGTGTAGCCGGCGGTCGGGGGTATCGTAATAAATGGCCATCATATTACGCGAAACCATACTGGACAGGCGTTTGCGGGAGAGGAGGCGGTCGTACCCCTCCTTGGTTGTAAATCGTAGTTTCAGTTCCGTTTCCATATGTTTCCTCCTCGTGCTGCTTTTCATTTCAAGTATAATTATACATCAAGATTTGGCAGGCTCAACAAAAAATAATTTTAATCAAATGGGTATTGCGTACGACAGATAAGGATGATATAATACTGAAAGTTTAAGCATTTTTCCTTTTTCGCAGGGAAAGATGGACAACAGAATGGTCGACCGAAGCAAAAGCAGGCTGTGAATCACGAAGGGAAAGGTGAGACTTTTGAAGAAAGCTTTCCTGCTATTGGAGGATGGGCACTTATTTACCGGGCAGAGCATCGGCTCTGAAAAGGAAGTCGTCTGTGAAGTGGTATTCAACACTTCCATGACGGGGTATCTTGAATTGTTGACGGATCCTTCTTATGCCGGACAAGGCGTGGTCATGACGTATCCCTTAATTGGCAATTATGGTGTTTGCCTTAAGGACGAGGAGTCAAGACGACCCTGGGTTTCGGCTTTTATTTTGCGCGAACTGTCCCGTACGGAAAGCAATTTCCGCTGCGAGGAAAGCCTCAACCAGTACCTCAAAGACAATGACATCACCGGCATCCACGGCATCGACACCCGCGCGCTGGTCAAAATCCTGCGGGAAAGCGGCACCATGAACGGTATGGTCACCACTGAGGAGATCACCGATCTGGACGCGGCTTTGGAGAAAATCCGGGCCTACCGCCACAAAGACCTAGTACAAAAAACCACCTGCAAGAATATTGAAATATTCGGAAAAGGGAATCGCTGGAAGGTAGCGTTGCTGGACTTGGGCGCCAAACAAAACATCGTGCGCTGTCTGGTGGAGCGGGACTGCGAGGTTACGGTTTACCCCGCGACCACCAAAGCCGAAACCATTCTTGACACGAAGCCCGACGGCGTCATGCTCTCAAACGGCCCCGGCGACCCCAAGGACTGCGGCCCCATCATCGACCAGGTGCGTATCCTGCTTGACTCGGATGTGCCTACCTTTGCCATCTGCCTGGGCCACCAGCTGACGGCTCTGGCTATGGGGGCGGATACCTGCAAGCTCGCCTACGGCCACCGGGGGGTCAACCATCCGGTGCGGGATACCAAGTCCGGACGCAGCTACATCTCCTCTCAAAACCACGGCTACTGCGTCATGGGAGAAACCCTGCCCGAAGGGGTGGAGGTGGCGTTTGAAAACGTCAATGACGGCACGGTGGAGGGCATGCGGTTCCCCGGCCGGCCGATTTATACGGTGCAGTTCCATCCGGAGGCCTCTCCCGGGCCGAAGGACACCGCCTTTTTATTCGATCATTTTATCGACATGATGGGAGGAGAGCAGCATGCCTAAAAATCCGAACATAAAGAAGGTTATGGTTCTGGGCTCGGGCCCGATCATCATCGGTCAGGCGGCGGAGTTTGACTATGCGGGCACCCAGGCTTGCCGGGCGCTCAAGGAAGAGGGCATCGAGGTAGTGCTTGTTAACTCCAACCCCGCCACCATCATGACCGATAAGGACATTGCCGACCGGGTGTACATCGAGCCCTTAAACGCCGCTACCGTGGCGAAGATCATCAAAAAAGAAAGGCCCGATTCCATTCTGCCCACTCTGGGCGGCCAGAATGCGCTCAACATCGCCATGGAGCTTCAGGAAAAAGGCTTTCTGGAAGAGGAAGGCGTCACCATGCTGGGCACCTCCTCGGAAGCCATCCGCAATGCGGAGGACCGCCAGGCGTTCAAGGATACGCTCGACCGCATCGGCGAGCCTTACGCCACCAGCAAGGTGGTGCACGATCTGGAATCGGCCATTGCGTTTACCGAGAGCATCGGCTACCCGGTGGTGATCCGCCCGGCTTATACCTTGGGCGGCACCGGCGGCGGCATTGCTCACGATTATGAGGAGCTGGTGGCCATCACCACCAACGGTCTGCGCCTGAGCCGGGTGCACGAGGTGCTGGTGGAACGGTATATCGGCGGCTGGAAGGAAATCGAATACGAGGTCATGCGAGACAGCAAGGGCAACGTGGTCACCATTTGTAACATGGAGAACATCGACCCGGTAGGCGTACACACCGGCGACTCCATCGTGGTGGCCCCCACCCAGACCCTGGCGGACAAAGAGCACCAGATGCTGCGCACCTCTGCTTTGAACATCATTTCGGAGCTGAAAATCGAGGGCGGGTGCAACGTGCAGTTCGCCCTGCACCCCGATTCCTTTGAATATTGCGTCATCGAAGTCAATCCCCGCGTCAGCC
Organism: uncultured Clostridia bacterium; assembly: GCA_946491705.1. Taxonomy (GTDB): domain Bacteria; phylum Bacillota; class Clostridia; order Oscillospirales; family Acutalibacteraceae; genus Solibaculum_A; species Solibaculum_A intestinale. The sequence continues at coordinate 17,227 of CAMLYM010000004.1, read as the reverse complement.
GCTCGTCGGCGCTGGCGTCCAAGGCCACCGGCTATCCCATCGCCAAGGTGGCGGCCAAGGTGGCGCTGGGCTACGGCCTCGACGAAATCAAAAACGCCATCACCGGCAAGACCTGCGCCTGCTTCGAGCCTATGCTCGACTACTGCGTGGTCAAGATCCCCAAATGGCCCTTTGATAAGTTCGTCACCGCCAAGCGCACCCTGGGCACCCAGATGAAGGCCACCGGCGAGGTCATGGGCATCGCCCCCTCCTTTGAAGGGGCGATGATGAAGTCCATCCGTTCGCTGGAGCAGCACACTACCTGTCTCAAGCTTAAGATGCTCGAATCCTTGAGCGACGAGGACATTGAGCAGCGGCTTCACAACATCGACGACCGGCGCATCTTCGTCATCGCCGAGGCCATGCGCCGCGGCGTCACCAAGGAGCAGATTCACGCCATTACGAAGATTGACCTGTGGTTTTTGGACCGGATTCTGTCTTTGGTGGAGATGGAAGCGGAGCTTAAGAAGAACGGCACCGCCCCGGCGGTCATCGAACGGGCCAAGTACTTAGGGTTTATCGACAAGGACATCGCCGCCTTCGCGGGCGTAACGGAAAAGGATATCAAGCGCATCCGCATGGAGACCGGCATCGTCCCCGGATATAAGATGGTGGATACCTGCGCGGCGGAGTTCGCCGCTGCGACTCCCTACTATTACTCGAGCTATTGCAGCGAGAACGAGGTGGACACCGCATCCGACAAGAAGAAGGTGCTGGTTTTGGGCTCCGGCCCCATCCGCATCGGCCAGGGCATCGAGTTTGACTATTGCTCGGTTCACTGCGTCTGGGCCCTCAAAAAGCTGGGCTTTGAAACCATCATCGTCAACAACAATCCCGAAACCGTTTCCACCGACTTCGACATTTCCGATAAGCTTTATTTTGAACCCCTCACTCCCGAGGACGTGCAGAACATCGTGGAGCTGGAAAAGCCCTACGGCGCGGTGGTCCAGTTCGGCGGCCAGACGGCCATCAATTTAAGCCAGGCCCTGCGGGAAATGGGCGTGCCGATTCTCGGCACCTCTGCCGAGGACGTGGACGCGGCGGAAGACCGCAAGAAGTTCGACGCGATTTTGGAGCAGTGTGAAATCCCCCGTCCGGCGGGAACTACCGTGTTCACCACCGCCGAGGCGCTCAGTGCCGCCAACAAGCTCGGCTATCCCGTGCTGGTGCGTCCCTCCTACGTGCTGGGCGGCCAAGGTATGCAGATCGCCTTTTCGGACGACGACATCGTCCAGTTCATGGCTATCATCAACCTGACGGTGCAGGAGCACCCGATTCTGGTGGACAAGTACCTGATGGGCAAGGAACTGGAAGTGGACGCCGTTTGCGACGGCAACGACATCCTCATCCCCGGCATCATGGAGCACCTGGAGCGGGCCGGTGTGCACTCGGGCGACTCGATTTCCGTTTATCCGCCCCAGTCCATCGCCCAGAAGCACCAGGATACCATTGTGGAATACACCCGCCGGCTTGCGAAAGCCCTTCACGTCAAGGGCCTTGTGAACATCCAGTTCATCATCTATGAGGACGAGGTTTACGTCATCGAGGTCAATCCCCGTTCTTCCCGGACGGTGCCTTATATCAGCAAAATCACCGGGGTCAACATTGTGGACCTGGCTACCACCGTCATCTTCGGCAAGACCATCCCCGAATGCGGCTATTCCTACGGCCTGGTGCAGCCGAAGAACCATGTAGCGGTCAAGCTGCCGGTCTTCTCCTTTGAGAAGCTCTACGGAGCGGAAATCAGCCTTGGTCCGGAAATGAAGTCCACCGGCGAGGTGCTGGGCCTGGCGTCCTCTTTCCCGGAGGCCATGATGAAAGCGTTCATCGGCGGCGGGTACGACCTGCCCAAGACCAAGAAGCTCATCGCCACGGTGAAGAACGCGGACAAGCCGGAAATCGTGGACATAGCCCGCCGTTTTGTCAAGCTCGGCTATGAGGTTTATTCCACCGGCGGCACCTGCGATTATCTCAATGCCCATGGTGTCCAGACCCACCGCCTCCATAAGATCGAGGAAGGCACGCCCAACATTCTCGATATGATCCTAAGTGGAGAGGTGGACCTGGTGGTCAACACTCCCACCAACATCCGCAAGGAGAACCGGGACGGCTTCTTAATCCGCCGCAACGCGGTGGAAACGGGTACGCCCTGCATCACCTCCCTGGATACGGCGACGGCTCTCCTGATGAGCCTGGAACAGGCGGACAAGGAAGATCTGTCGGTGATCGACATTGCGAAAATTTGAGGCTGCCCGGCAAAGCGGGCGTTCTATGGCTGTGCCGGCAGACGCCGGCACAGCTGTTTTTATGCGTGATGAAGCCCCTTTCCCAATGGTGGGGACGTTTTCGGATAACTTCCGAGGGAGGACAAGGGCGTCGGTTTGTATGTTCTCTTTTAATCCCTATCTGCGCCTTTTTGAATTTAAGACAGGTGTATGTCTCGTGTTTCCCGTAAATTTTTCATTATTTTTTGATCTTTCCGCTTTACAAGCACGGAAAATTGTGCTAGGATACGGAATGTAAGGACAAAGGCGTTCCCTTTTAGGAACGCCTTTGTCCTTTTTTCGTTGATTACCAGCCGAATATTCCGGCGGTTTTACAGGATTCTATGGGTTAGGCAGGGATGAAACACATGAAAAAGGTATTACTCGCATTTTCGGATGGCCTGATGGCGGCCCAGCTTCGTACCGTGCTCGAACAGGCGGGTTTCTGCGTTTGCCGGCAGTGCGCAGCCTTTCAGGAGCTGGTGGATGCATCCTATGAAAATGAGGAGGAATATGTAGCGGTCACCCAGACGAAGCTGGGGCGGGGCAGCATCACTCAGTACGCCCCTATGGTCAGCAGCCGATGCGAGATTTTGCTGCTGCTGGCAGAGGGCGAGGAATACATGGGCCGGGCCACCGGCCTGTTGGCATTGCCGTTGCCCACCACTCCCGCCGATCTGGTGGAGAGCGTCGAAATGCTGTTTGAAACCATGCCCGCCCGACTTTCCCAGGAGGCGCGCACGCTGCCGCCCAAACCGAAGACCGACGAGCAGCGGGAACTGGAACGAAAGGTGGTCACCGAAGCCAAAGAGGTGCTCATGCGCCGCAATCAAATGACCGAGGAGCAGGCCCATCGCTTCATTCAGAAGAGGAGTATGGACTCGGGCGCCCGCATGGCCCAGATCGCTTCCCATATTCTCAGCACGGACGGGGACATGGCCAGCTGATATGGCTTTCGCAGGAAAAACCGCTTTTGACCGGGACTGGCCGAAAGGCGGTTTTTTTTGAATGCGTCTGCCCACTCTTTTCCCCTTTCATTGGAAAGAAACCGGAAAATGGAGAAAAACCTCCACAATCCGGACGCCGGGCAAAGGAGAATCTCCCTGATGACGCCTTTTCTGTGGAATTTGGATATTCCACAAATGAAAAAAACAGTGTATAATAGCCCCATCAGAGGAACGCGGCAGTTGGATATCACCCGCGGGAATGGAGGAAACGTCCCTTGAAGTTTACCAAAATGCATGGCATCGGCAACGATTATATTTACGTCAACTGTTTCGAGGAAACGGTGGAAGACCCAAGCGGACTGGCCAAACGCCTGTCCGACCGGCATACCGGCATCGGGTCGGACGGCCTGGTGCTCATCCGCCCGTCTGAAACGGCGGACTTTCGTATGGACATGTTCAATTCCGACGGCTCCCAGGCGCAGATGTGCGGCAACGCCATCCGCTGCGTAGGCAAGTATGTATATGACCACGGCCTGACGAAGGAAACCACCATCACCATAGATACCCTGGCCGGAGTGAAAACTTTGTGGCTGACGGTGGAGAACGGCAAGGTGACCGCCGCCCGGGTCAACATGGGAAAGCCGGAGTTTGCGCCGGAAAAAATCCCGGTGGCCGCTGAGGGCGAGAAGGTGGTGGATTACCCGGTAATGCTTTCCGGCAAGGAATACCGCATCACCTGCGTCTCCATGGGCAACCCCCACGCAGTGCTGTTTGTGGACGATGTGGATGCGCTGAACCTGGAGGTGCTCGGCCCCCGGTTTGAGCATCATCCGCTGTTCCCGGAACGGATCAACACCGAGTTTGTCAAGGTGCTCGACCGGGGCCGCCTGCGTATGCGGGTGTGGGAGCGGGGCGCCGGGGAAACCATGGCCTGCGGCACGGGCGCGTGCGCGTCTCTGGCGGCAGCCTATGTCAACGGGCTGAGCGATTACAAGGCGGAGCTTCTGCTAAACGGCGGCTCCTTGTTCATTGAGTGGGACGAGGAGAGCGGCTGCATCTTTATGACCGGCCCGGCTGAAACGGTGTTCACCGGCGAAGTGGAGCTCTAAAAAGGCTCTTGGTGATTGCATCACGAAGCTTCCAGGCGGACCGAAAAGAAAAGGCCGCCTTATCCATAGAATCAGAAAGGATGTTTTATCGTCATGTTCACCATCAACGAAAATTACGGGAAACTCCCGGGCAGCTATCTTTTTTCCAACATTGCCAAAAAGGTCAACGCCTATACCGCCGCCTACCCGGATGCAGACATCATCCGTCTCGGGATTGGCGATGTGACCCGTCCTCTGGCCCCGTCGGTCATCAAGGCCATGCATGAGGCGGTGGACGAAATGGGGAACGCCGCCACCTTCCACGGCTATGGCCCGGAGCAGGGATACGACTTTCTCAAGGAAAAGATCGTCGCCTATGACTTTGCGCCCCGCGGCGTGAAGCTGGATTTGGACGAAGTCTTTGTCAGCGACGGCGCCAAGAGCGACTGCGGCAACATCGGCGACATTTTAGGGCTTGACAACGTAGTGGCTGTTTGTGACCCGGTTTACCCGGTCTATGTGGACACCAACGCCATGGCCGGAAGAGCGGGGAACTACGGCTCCGACGAGCGGTGGGACCGGCTTATTTACATGCCCTGCACCGCCGAGAACCAGTTTACCCCCGACCTGCCTCAGGGCAAAGTGCCCGACGTGATCTACCTGTGCTACCCCAACAACCCCACCGGCGCCATGATTACCTACGAGGGCTTAAAGAAATGGGTGGACTACGCCAATGAACACGGGTCCCTGATTCTTTACGATTCTGCCTATGTGGCCTTTATTTCCGAGGACAAGCCCCACAGCATCTATGAGATCGACGGGGCCAAGAAGTGCGCCATCGAGTTTCGCTCCTTCTCGAAGACCGCCGGCTTCACCGGTACCCGCTGCGCTTATACGGTGGTACCCAAGGAACTCCAGTGCGGCGGGGTTTCCCTCAATGCCCTCTGGCTGCGCCGGCAGACCACCAAGTTCAACGGCGTGCCCTATATTGTCCAGAAGGGCGCGGCGGCCATCTATTCCGAGCAGGGCCAGAAGGAAATCCGCGAAACCATCGACTATTACCGAAACAACGCCAAGACCATCCGCGAGGGCCTGACCGCCGCGGGCTTTACGGTATACGGCGGCGTGAACGCTCCCTACATCTGGATGAAAACGCCGGACAACATGACCTCCTGGGAGTTCTTCGACACCCTGCTTCATAAGGCCCAGGTGGTGGGTACCCCCGGTTCCGGCTTCGGCCCCTCCGGCGAGGGCTACTTCCGCCTGACCGCCTTCGGCACCTATGAGAACACCGTGCGCGCCATCGAGCGCATCAAGCAAGTCTTCTAAGCCATCCGTTTTTGCAGGCCGCTTTCTTTCTTCCGTCTTTTTTGGGGAAACAGGGCGCTGGTCGGATTTTGTCGGAGAAACCGGATTCCTGTCTTGCAATGTGTGCACATTTGCGCTAAAATAGAAGCCGTGAGCCAATCGAAGATTACAGCCGCATCTGGCGGCGGAATGGGTGGTAACATGCAGAAAAGTGAACAGCTTTATGAAGGCAAGGCTAAGAAAGTTTTCAAAACCGACGACCCCGAGGTCTATATCGTCGACTATAAGGACGATGCCACCGCGTTTGACGGCCTGAAAAAGGGCACCATCGTGGGCAAGGGCGTGGTCAACAACCGGATGTCCAACCTCTTGTTCCAGATGCTCGAGAAGAAGGGAATCCCGACCCACTTTGTCAAAGAGCTTTCCGAGCGGGAAACCGCGGTGAAAAAGGTTTCCATCGTCCCGCTGGAGGTCATCGTGCGAAACATCGCCGCGGGCAGCTTTAGTAAGCGCTTTGGCGTGGAGGAAGGCACCGTTTTGAAGTGCCCGACTTTGGAGTTCTGCCTGAAGGACGACGACCTGCACGACCCGATGATCAACGAATACCACATTCTGGCGCTGGGCCTGGCTTCCAAAGAGGACCTGGAGACGATCACCGACATGACCTTCCGGGTCAACGATGCCCTCAAGGAATTTTTCCTTTCCATCGGAATCGAACTGGTGGACTTTAAGCTGGAATTCGGCCGTACTACCGACGGTAAAATCATCCTGGCCGACGAAATTTCGCCGGATACCTGCCGCCTGTGGGATTCCAAGACCCATGAAAAGCTGGATAAGGACCGGTTCCGCCGGGACCTGGGCGGCGTGGAGGATGCCTACCACGAGGTTATGCGCCGCATCGGCCTGGAGAAGTAAGCAACTGAACAAAAATCAGAGGACAGAAAACGGTCCTCTGATTTTTAGGCTTAATTTGGAGTTAAATGGCAGATAATACTTTTACATGTAATTGCAGAAGGCCAAACACAGACAAAAGGAAAACGATACCAATGGATGGGAGACGTAAAACTTTGGCTATGACGAAACCGATGCCCTTTGATGGGCTGCATGAGGAATGCGGCGTATTCGGTGTCTACGGATGTGAGGACGGGGAGACGGCGTACCATATCTACCGGGGCCTGTTTGCCCTGCAGCACCGGGGGCAGGAAAGCTGCGGTATCGCGGTTAACGACCGGGGCGTCATCGCCAGCCATAAGGATATGGGGCTGGTCAACGAGGTGTTCTCCCCGCAGGTTCTGGAGGGGCTGCCCGGCCAAATGGGGATTGGGCACGTCCGCTATTCCACCACCGGCGGCAGCTTCCGGGAAAACGCCCAGCCGTTGGTGCTTCGTTACATCAAAGGAAGCCTAGCCATCGCTCACAACGGGAACCTGATCAACACCGTGGACCTGCGCCGGGAGCTGGAGGTCAAGGGTTCCATCTTCCAGACCACCATTGACTCTGAGGTGATCGCTTATTTGATCGCCCGGGAACGGATTCACTGTAAGTCGGTGGAGGAGGCGGTGCGCCGCACCATGATGCGCATCAAGGGGGCTTATTCCATGCTGGTCATGAGCCCCAGCAAGCTCATCGCCGCCAGGGATCCCCAGGGCTTTCGTCCGCTGGTGATCGGCAGGCTGGGGGAAGGCTATGTGTTCGCTTCGGAAACCTGTGCGCTGGACGCAGTAGGTGCGGAGTATATCCGGGACGTACAGCCCGGTGAAATTGTCCTGGCCGGCAAGGAGGGCCTTACCTCCATTACGGACTTTTGCGGCCAGAAGCACGCCCACTGTATCTTTGAATACATTTATTTCGCCCGCCCTGACAGCCAGATCGACGGCCTGAGCATCTACGAGGCCAGGCAGGAAGCAGGGCGGATGCTGGCGAGGCAGCATCCGGTCGAGGCAGACTTAGTTATCGGCGTGCCGGAATCGGGCATCGACGCAGCCATCGGCTACAGCCAGGAATCGGGCATTCCCTACGGCAAAGGGTTCGTTAAGAACAACTACGTGGGCCGTACCTTCATCCAGCCTGCCCAGGGCCAGCGGGAGAACAGCGTGCGCCTGAAGCTCAATGTTCTAGCCACTGCCGTCAAAGGCAAACGGGTGGTCATGCTCGACGACTCCATTGTCCGCGGCACCACTGCCGCGCGGATCGTCAAGATGCTCAAGGACGCTGGGGCCACCGAAGTCCATGTGCGCATCAGCTCTCCGCCCTTTCGCTGGCCCTGCTATTTCGGCACCGACGTGCCCGAACGCAGCCAGCTTTCCGCCGTGCGCTATTCGGTGGAGGAAATCCGCCGCCAGCTGCACGCTGACAGCCTGGGTTATCTGGACCTTTCCACCCTCGGAGAGATGCTCTGCGGCCAAAACCTATCCTATTGTGACGCCTGCTTCTCCGGGCGCTATCCCATCACCCCCCCGAAGGAGCTGCTCCAGCTGGACCAAAAATGTTAGCAATTGAACAGGCGCCCGGCTGCAACGCCGGGCGCTCATTTTATTTTGTGCCCTGTGTACGGGACAAGGACAGAGTTTTATCCAATCAGAGGAAACCAAAGGCCTCTTGTTAACCGATTGGCTCAGCTTTGTTCACAGTTTCAGCAAAGAGCTGTTACGGTTGTAAGAAATTGTTCAAAACCGTATCCATTTTGAAATGCTTTTGTAACCAGATTGTGGTTTCTTTTCCCTTTTTTCGGGGTATAATAAAGACAACAACAGAACATTCCCTTAAGCAGTTTGCATCCCTTTTTTCTTCCTCCTTTCTTATTTCTCATAAAAAAGCAGCGCCTGTGAGATTCCGACTCACAGGCGCTGCTTCGTATTGCGGAAGAATCGCCGGGAACATCAAAGTCGAGCCGCCCTGCATTGTGCGCCCGTGTGTGTTTGACATGCTGTTTCCCGGCCCGGTCGCCGCACAGAGGCCAGGCAAGAAGACGGCACGCTTTTTTATAAAGAAACCGACAGAAAATTCGTGCCTTTGGGCGGCATATTTCCATCCGAGTCCGGCAAGACTACTGTCGGAGGTGCATGAGACCTATGGGAAATATGCGATTTGAAAAAACAAAATTCGGAAAGTTCTGGTCCGGAAAAGGCTTTTATGTTGCACTTGCCATCTGCATGGTGGCGGTAGGCGGCGTTGCCTGGGGCGCGTTCGACGGGTTCGGCATTCTCAACACCGAAGATCCCGCGCAAAGCTCCAGCAACACGGTGGTGGACTATAATTACAACGAACCGGCCGGCAATACCGTCAGCGGCGTCCCCATTGAAGACAACAGCGACCCGGCTTCCTCTTCCGAGCCGGTTTCCTCGGCCCCCACGTCTTCATCCGAGGCCCCGTCTTCTCAGCCCGCCGAGCCGACCAATACCACCCCTTCCTATGTATACCCCGCCGGGACCTCTGTCCTGAAGGAGTTTTCCGGGGAGGCGCTGGTCTACTCGGAAACCATGAAGGACTGGCGTGCCCACGAAGCGGTGGACTTTGAGCTGGAAAAGGGAGCCATCGTCCGTGCCATGACCGACGGCGTGGTCAAATCGGTCTATGACGACGACCTTCTGGGCAAGGTCGTGGAAATCGACCACGGCAACAACCTGGTCGCCTCCTATTGCGGCCTTGGAAACACCGTGTCGGTGCGCAAAGGCGACGAGATCAAGGTAGGTCAACAGATCGGCACCATTGGGGACGTTCCCTGTGAGATCGCCGAGTCTGCTCATCTGCATCTGATTCTCACGCAGGACGGTGAAACCATCGACGCTGCCAAATTTCTGAGCGAACAGCCCTGACGCGCCCTCGTCATCGCTTCAGGGGCACCGGGCGCAGCAAGCTGCGTCCAATTCAAGAAGCCCGTGGGGAAAACCGGATTTCCGGTAAGCCCACGGGCTTCTTGCGCAGTTGACAGCACATGGATCCCGTGCTATAGTCAACCCAGAAAACGTGCATGGGAGGAAAGCGGATATGACAAAAGGCTATGTCCAGGTGTATACCGGCGACGGCAAGGGCAAGACCACTGCGGCGGTGGGTCTGGCGGTGCGGGCCGCCGGCGCGGGTCTGCGGGTGTATTTCGGCCAGTTTCTCAAGGATGTTCCCTGCTGTGCAGTCAAAGCGCTTTCCGACCGGTTCCCGGAAATCACGGTGCGCCAGTTCGGCAGCGGAAAGGGCTTACTTCTGGGACGGGACGAAAAGGAAGAAGACCGGGAATGTGCCCAGCGGGGCTTTGTGGCGTGCGGGGAAGCAATCCGGTCGCAAGTATATGACCTGGTCATTCTCGACGAAATCAACGTGGCGGTTTCGCTGGGGCTCGTTTCGGAAGAACAAGTGCTTTCCCTGCTGGAGCACCGCCCTTCCGCGGTAGAGCTGGTCCTTACCGGTCGGGGCGCAGGCGAATCGGTGCGGAAAGCGGCCGATCTGGTGACCGAAATGTGCGAGCGCAAGCACTATTTTCATCAGGGAGTGGCCGCCCGACAGGGAATCGAGGAATAAAAGGCTATGTTCGCTGAAATCAGCGCGGCAAGGGGCCATCCTGTGAAATTCGGCAGACTCTCGAACATCTGTAGCAGGCAAAAAGCGGACACGTCTCTCCATTGAGACGCGTCCGCCTGTTTTTTTCTTATTGTGCTTTCCAATTTAGTCCGACGGAACCAACCGGTCCTTTCTGTGCCAACGCCTCAATGACCGTTTCTTTTACAGCAGTCATGTCATCTGTCGATGGCTTTTCCATAGTCAAATACTGCGCCGCCTCCAGATAGCTTTTTTCTTCAAACATTTGGATGGGCAAGGCGCGCAGCGCATCCGCCTGCTGGCGGGTGATGCCGCATCGCTTGAGATCGGATAAATACGGGCAGCCCAGAAACACCGCAAGATAGTCGAGAAACTCCATCGAAATCCTCCGCTTCTCTCTTCCTCCATTTCATTGGATACAAGTTCAGGATACCACGATTCAGCAGAGAAATCAACACTGATAACTAAATGTTTAGCTATTAATATCTGTATAATTGAAGCTATTCCTAATAAACTATCCTTAGGTGATAGGGATGAGTGTGGATTATAGCGCGATTGGGCAACGGATCAAACAAAAGCGGAAAGCGGCGGGGAAGACCCAGGATAATCTTGCGGAATCCCTGTCGGTTTCGGTGGGATATATCAGCCAGCTGGAGCGGGGGATCACAAAAATCAGCCTGGATACCCTTTCGAAAATTGCGGAGATTTTCGAGTGCGACCTTGCCGATTTTGTCAGCGACGTAACCCCGTCCCAAGACAGCTATCTGGACGCGGAGATGCAGAGTATCTACCGGGAAATGGGGTACCGCAAAAAGCAGCTTTTGCTGGAAATTGCAAAGATGCTTGCAAGGTATTGACTCAATCAATTGAACGGATGCGGTAGCCCAGCGCCTGGGCCAGCGCCCGGTCGCCTTCGGCCGTAAACCCGGCGGTGGTCAGCATGTCGCCGGTGATGGCGGCGTTAGCTCCCGCCAGGAAGGCGTCCTTTCCATGGTCGGCCATGGCGCCCCGGCCTCCGGCCAGGCGGATGGCGCTGTGCGGAAGGAGAAACCGCAGCACCGCCACCGAACGAAGAAGCTCCTCGTGTGAGAGGGGCTTATTATTTTGCAGCGGCGTTTTAGGGATGGGGCTTAGCACGTTGATGGGAACCGACCGCACCCCAAGTCTGCGCAGCTCAAGACCCAGGTCGATGCGGTCTTCCATGGTTTCCCCCAGCCCGAAAATCCCGCCGCAGCACACCGTCAGCCCCGCTTTTTCGGCAGCAGTTACCGCGGCAAGCTTGTCGTCATAGGTGTGGGTGGTGCAAATCCGGGGGAAAAAACGCCGGGAAGTCTCTAGGTTGTTGTGATACCGGGTAACCCCCGCTTCCCTTAACCGCACAAACTGCCCTTCGGTCAGCAGCCCCAGCGACGCGCAGAGGGAAAGGGACGTGCTCTTTTTGATCCGCTGGTACGCGTCGCACAGGGCGTCCACTTCTTCGTCGGTCAGCCGCCGCCCGGAGGTAACCACGGAAAACCGCAGCACACCGTGGGCCGCCTGCTCCTTTGCCGCGGCCTCGATGGCGTCCCCGTCGAGCAAAGGATACTCGGTGACAGCAGTGGGGTAGTGGGCGGACTGGGCGCAGAATGCGCAGTTTTCTGGGCAGCGGCCCGATTTTCCATTGAGAATGGCGCACAGGTCGAAGGCATCCCCCAGAACCTGCTGGCGCAGCGTGTTTGCTTCCTTTGTCAGCTCCCCCAGGGGCTGCCTGCTCAAAAGCAGCGCCTCCGTCTTGGTCAGTTGCTGTCCTGCTTCCACTTTTTTGCGCGCTTCTTTGGCAAACGACATGTTGATTCCTCCGCTTTTCATGAAGATGCCTTTATTGTAGAAAGGAAACCGAAGATTGTCAACAACATTATCACTATACAGTTTACAATCCGTGGATTTAGTCCGTTATTGTTGCAAAAAAACCGCGTTGCGCCTATAATGAAAGCAGAATCCCGGCTGAAGATACCGGTACAAAGGAGGAAGGCAGGATGAAAAAACTCCAGGGAAAAGGGCGTACGGCGGCTCTATGGACGGCAGCGGCTGCTACGGCGGCGGCCATTGTTCTCATGGCCCTGCCCATTGGGGCGGTGCTGACCTTTGCAGCGGGTCCGCAGGAATGGATTGAAAGATGCTATTCCTATTTTGATATCGGAGTTCTAGGCATGTCGGGCAACGGCTTTCCATTTTTGACCGCTTGTATGAGCGTCCTTTTGCTGCTTTGGGTGGTGTGGCATGCCGTATGGCGCAAGAACCCGGGAATCGATGGGCGTCTGGTCAAGCTCCTTTCGGTGGTGTGTGTGGTCACCTCGGTTCTGGGCCTCTTTTTGCTCTCCTTCAGCCCGGTGGGCTATGGGATTTCGGCGTTGCTGGCGGCGACCAGTGTGCTGTTGTTCCTTTCCATTTAAGTCCATGATACAAAAAGCCCCGGTACAGGCATGTGTTTGCTGTGCCGGGGCTTTTTGTATCATGAAAACTGAAGATGGAACGAAAAGGACAGGGATGCGAATGGAAGAAACTCATTCGATTGCATTCCCGTTTTCATCGTAGTAAATTGTGCTTTGGATTTCATATTCGCATCCGGATGGGTTCTCCAACGGGTCTTTGCGTTGTTTGTAAACTTCTCTTATCCGGATTCGGTCTCCGACAACGACGGCATTGACATAATCGTAGTAAGACACATCCGCATGCCGAAATCCTTTTACATACGCCACGTATCGTTTTCCGTCCCTTTCAACCACGTGTTCCGGCGTATAACTGAGTACGGCGATAAAGTAGATCACTGGGCTGGCGAAAAGCAAAATAATCCCAAATATCGCCATCCAAAGAATTTTTTTGCTTCTTTTCTCCCATTTTAAAATCAGTTGGATGACGCCAGCGATCGTCCCAAGCAGTATAATGGCGCCTGCTGCGAAAAATACCCATTCCCGAAACGTCATATGAAACGCTTTTATCACGAAGAGAGCTGTCACAGCCATCGCCAAAAAAACAGCGGTATCCAGCAATAATATTTTGGGAATGTATTTTCCTATCTTTTTCATTGGCTCCCCCATGTTTCATCTGCCAAAGCAAAGCGGGAATGGAAGGGTCCCTTATGGATGGAAGAAGTCCATCCGTCGGCATAACGGATACAACCAGACCCGTGCCTATTCTCCGCATATCCTACGCCGGTCAAACACCAAGCCAATCGGTCATCTGTCCCAAATGATCGGCAATCAGGAGATGGGGATACTCCTCCATTTGAGCCCGGGTGGTGGTCCCAGTGAGCACGCCCACAAAATCCACCCCGGCCGCCTTGGCTGTCCGAGCGTCCACATAGCTGTCTCCCACATAAAGCACCTGCTCTTTGGAAAGGCCCAGCATGGCAATGGCTTTGTTGAGCCCCTGAGGATCGGGCTTGGGGCGGTCAATGTCCTCAAACCCCACAATGACATCGAAAGAGCCGGCCAACTGAAACTTGTCCAGGCTCAAAAGAGTCCGGGCATGGTTCTTGGAGGTGACGATGCCCAGCTTGCAGCCAGCCGCCCGCAGCCGGCGGATGGTATCGAGCGTGTGGGGGAGCAGCGAGGTTCCCGGTACCATTAACTCATCCGCCTTGATGCGGTATACCTCCCGATATTCGGCGATGCGGGCCTTGTCGTGACAGCCGGACATCTGCTCAAGAGAATCCTCCACCGTCAGCCCAATGGTGCGGCGGATCACTTCGTCATCCGGGGGCGTGCAGCCCATTTTCATCAGCGTATGCTTATAGCAGGCGAGGATGGCGGGGCTCGCGTCAATTAAGGTTAGGTCGAAATCAAACAAAACCGCACGGTATTTCACAAGCATTCCTCCTAGGCAGATCGGGCGTTTTCCCTAATGATACCACACGTTGCGTTTTTCCAGCAACGGCAAAACCTCCAAAACCCCGTCTGCTAATCTAGAGTTCTCCGGCAGGCCGCCACAAGGACACCCTCGCCCAGGGGCTGTCGATCATCGGGCCGCCTGTTTTTCCTGGTGCCGCCGCCAACCTTCTTGGATGCTCCGATAGAGCCATTGGTAAAACCAAAAGAGCAAAAAGCAGCCAGCTAATACCACAAACAAAATCAGCACGAGAACCGGCGTAAAGGTGGACAGGGAGAAAAAGTCCCGGAAAAAGACAAAGCAAATCAGCAGCGCTCCGCAGATGCTGCAAAACAACAGCCGGCGCAGCAGGTTGAAGGGGACGCACAGCTTATAAATCAGCAGCACGCCCGCAAAAGCGGTCAGCGCCACACAGAGGGTGGAAATCTGTTCTCTTGTCAGGGCAAAGGACGGACCGAAGAGCATCACGCACACGACCCCGGTCAGAATGGTGGCCGCCGTCGGAATGGAGCGGGAGACGACGTTTAGAATGAAGCTGCCCTGAATCCGGTCGTGGTTGGGTTCCAGCGCCAGAACAAAGGAGGGATACCCGATAGTCAAAGCGCTGACTAGGGTCAGATGGATGGGGAGGAAGGGATACCGCATGGGCAAAAACAAAAAGAGCAGCGCCAAACAAATGGAATAGATGGTCTTGACGATAAACAGAGAAGCGGAACGCTGCAAATTGTTGATGGAGCGGCGCCCTTCCTGTACCACCCTCGGCATGGAAGCAAAGTTCGAGTCCAGCAGCACCAGCTGGGAGACGTTTCGCGCCGCGTCGTTGCCGGACGCCATCGCCACGCTGCAGTCCGCTTCCTTTAGCGCCAGTACATCGTTGACTCCGTCCCCGGTCATGGCGACGGTGTGCTTTTTCTTTTGCAGAGCCTGTACCATCTGCTTCTTCTGCTGGGGGGATACCCGGCCGAACACTGCATACCGTTCCACCGCGTCCGCAATGTCCTCCTGGGTGTGCAGGGTGGTAGCGTCCACATACCGGTGCGCATCCGGCAGCTCCACTCGCCTTGCGATGGTGGACACGGTGATGGGATTGTCTCCCGAGATGACTTTGAGGGTCACCCCCTGCTCGGCAAAATACCGCAGCGTATCCTTTGCATCGGGACGGATCACGTCCTGAATGAGCAGCAAGGCCATGGGGGAAAGGTCTTGCGGCAGCTCCTTGCCGCGAAACCCTCCCTTTCCATGAGCAAGCAGCAGCACCCGCCCCTGGGTGGCCAGCTCGTCCAAAGGTTCCTTCAGGTCTCCAAGTGCAGAAAGCACCATTTCCGGCGCCCCCAGCACATAGCTGCCCGTTTCCCCAAAGGAGGCGCCCGACCACTTTTTCTCCGAAGAAAAGGGGACCACTTGCGTAGCCTTTTGCGAATCCGCACCACTGTACCGCCTGGAAATGGATTGAAAGGTGGGAGTGTCGTCCTCCATCACGGCGCACAGGGCGGATAACGCCGCCTCCACGTCCTCCTGCGCAGTCCCACAAACCGGCCGCACCTCACTGAGCTCCATGGATCCTTCGGTGATGGTCCCGGTTTTGTCCAGGCACAGCACATCCACCCGCGCCAGCGCCTCGATGCAGGTAAGCTCCTGCACCATCACCTTGTGTTTGGAGAGCCGGATGACGCTGATGGCAAGCACCGAGCTCGTCAGCAGCACAAGGCCCTCCGGAATCATTCCAATCAAGGCCGCCGTGGTAAAAACCACCGCGTGCTGCAGGGTATTTCCATCCAGATTATACTGGTTGTAAAAAAGCGCCGCTCCAATGGGGATAATCGCAATGGACACCACCAGAATGATCCGCTGCAGCGCGTTCATGATTTCCGACTTGGCCTTCTTGTGCTTGCGCGCCTCATTGGAGATCACCGCCACATAATTGTCCGCTCCCACGTGTTCCGCTTTCGCCCGGCAGCGGCCGTTGACCACGAAGCTGCCCGACAACAGCAAATCCCCCGGCTTCTTGCCGATGGAATCGGACTCCCCGGTAATCAGCGATTCGTTTACGTCGCAGGTCCCGTCCAGCAAGATACAGTCACAGATCACCTGATTGCCGCGGGTCAGCTCCAGTACGTCGTCGAGCACGATTTCCTCCACCGGCACCACCGCCGTTTTCCCGTCTCGCACCACATGAGCCCCAGCGGCGGACAGCAGGGAAAGCCGGTCGATGATGCGTTTGGCCCGGATTTCCTGAACGATCCCGATGATCAGGTTGCAGAACATGATCCCCATGAACAGCAGATTTTTATAAGACCCAACCAGCAACACCGCCACCCCCAAGATGGTGATAACCAGGTTGAAGAGGGTGCAGACGTTGTCGCGGACAATCCGTGCCACCGACTTGGTGGGAACGGTGCTGTTGTGGTTAACCAGATCGTCCGCCACCCGTGCGGCCACCTGCCCGGAGGAAAGGCCTTTGTGCGGGTCCGGATGAAAACGAATGGGTTTTGGCTGCGCGGTTTCTTTCATAATGCGGCTCCTATCGGCTGTGATGTGATACCATTATTATACGCTGCCCTGTTTGGGCTGGCAAGAGGCCAATCCAGCAGGCGAAGAAAGCCTGCATATCCCCTGCAAATGCAGCTTTTGCTTTCTGGCTGCACATTCCAAAGCATTTGTGAGTGTGCGAAAAATCAGCTTTTGGAACAGAAGTCCCGCCATTTGAGCCCACCAGTCATGCCAAAAGTGAGCTTTTAGCCAATTGAGCAGTTTTAAAATTCTGCCTGTGTCCCACGAAATCTTTCCTTAAAAACAAAAAAGCCCCGGAACCGTAAGGCTCCGGGGCTTTGCTGCTATTTGTTTTTCTTTTCTGCGTTGGGATAGTCGTAGGTTAAGGCCCTGGCCGAGTCGGTGACTCCTGTGGTGGTGGGATCGGTGACCGCGTGCCACATACTCACCAGCACCGCCACCACCACCACCGGGTTTTGTACCGCCTGCACAAACAGATTGCCCAGTGCCGGCCAGGAGGTCATATCCTCCCAGTTAAGGCCGAAATAAGCCAGAATCGGCGCGAGAATGGATACGGCCGCCTGCCACCAGAAGATGGGGTTTCTCAGCCGGACTTTCCAGTTGATGTTCATGGGATCTCCTTTCCGCCCGCCGCTTCGGTGGGCAGGTTCATGATGTCGTCATACGCCTGTTT
>CAMLYM010000003.1 GCA_946491705.1 uncultured Clostridia bacterium | reverse complement strand
CGCTCGCGGGCGGTAACCAGAGGCGACACCCCCACGACGCGAAATCTTAATATTGAAAGACCCGGTGCCATAGCACCGGCTCTTTTTGCATCGGCGGCGTGTCCAGTAACACAAAGCCGGCCGAAAAGCAGGGGGAGATATCTATTCTGCTTGAAGAAGACGGAAAACCCTGCTATAATCTTAGGTATATTGCTAAAAATCGGACGCATCGTTGCGGATCGTCTTGAAGGAGGAAACAAACATGGCAGCAATTGCATTCAAAAAGCTGCAAAACGGCAGCGACATTCGCGGTGTCGCCCTGGAGGGGATCGAGGGCCAGCCGGTCAACCTGACCGAGGAAGCGGTTACCACCATTGCCAAGGCCTTCGGCGCCTGGCTTTCCAAGAAAACCGGCAAGGACGCCGGACAGTTAAAGGTGGCCATCGGCCGGGATTCCCGCATTTCCGGGCCTGCTCTGCTGGCGGCAGCGGCCAAGGGCCTGTGCACCGCCGGCGTTTCGGTGACTGACTGCGGCCTGGCGTCCACCCCCGCCATGTTTATGACACTGGTAACCGACGGCTTCTCCTTTGACGGGTCGATCATGATTACCGCCAGCCATCTGCCCTTTAACCGCAACGGTATGAAGTTCTTTGTCGCGTCCGGGGGGCTGGAAAAGTCGGACATTGCCGAAATCCTCGCGCTGGCCGAAGCCGGGGACTTTTTAACGCCTCAAACCCCCGGCAAAATGGACGCCTGCGACTTTATCTCCGTGTACGCGAAAGGCCTGGTGGAGAAAATCCGGGCGGCCTCCGGCAGCGAGAAGCCCCTGGAAGGCTTTCACATCGTTGTGGACGCCGGTAACGGCGGCGGCGGCTTTTTTGTGGACAAGGTGCTCGCTCCCCTGGGAGCCGACGCCTCCGGCAGCCAGTTTTTGGAGCCGGACGGCTCCTTCCCCAACCACATCCCAAACCCGGAAGACAAAACGGCCATGGAGTCCATCCGCGGGGCGGTTTTGGCCAATCACGCGGACCTGGGCATCATCTTCGATACCGACGTGGACCGGGCGGGCGCTGTGGACAAAAACGGCCGGGAAATCAACCGCAACCGCATCATCGCCCTGATTTCCGCCATCCTGCTCCATGAGCACCCGGGTACGGCCATTGTGACCGACTCGATTACCTCCAGCGGCCTGAAAACCTTCATTGAAGAGAAAGGCGGCATCCATCACCGGTTTAAGCGCGGCTATAAAAACGTCATCAACGAAGCCATCCGCTTGAACAGAGAGGGGACCGACTGTCAGGTGGCCATCGAGACCTCCGGCCACGGAGCGCTTAAGGAAAATTATTTTTTGGACGACGGGGCTTACTTAATCGCCAAAATCCTTGTGCAGATGGCCCGGCTCAAAAAGGAAGGCAAGACCATTGACGAGCTCATCGCCGACCTTCAGGAGCCTCTGGAAGCCAAGGAATACCGCATGAAAATCCTGGCGGAGGACTTTAAGGAATACGGCAACCGGCTGATTGAAGCGCTCAAGGAATATGCCGCAAAGCAGCCGGGCTGGCAAGTGGAACCGAACAACTACGAAGGCATCCGGGTGAAGTTCGCCCAGGGAGACGGGGACGGCTGGTTTTTGCTGCGCCTGTCCCTCCATGACCCCATTATCCCGCTGAACATCGAGTCCAACGCCCAGGGCGGGGTCAAACACATCGCCGGCAAGCTTTATCCGTTTGTGGCGCAGTATGAGGAAATCGACAGCGCCTGCCTCCAAGAAGAAGTACAGGGCTGACCGCTATGGAGCAGAAAACGCCGAAGGTCAGCATCGTTGTCCCCATGTACCGCTGTGAGGACACGCTGGAGCGCTGTGTGGACTCAGTCCTTGCCCAGACCTGCCCGGACTTTGAGCTGCTTCTTATCAACGACGGGTCGCCGGACCGGGTCCCTGAGATTGCCGCCGGGTATGTGCAAAGAGACCCGCGGGTGCGCCTGCTTTCCCAGGAGAACCGGGGGGTCAGTGCCGCGCGCAACGCAGGCATCGACGCGGCGAAGGGAAGGTACCTTCTCTTTGTGGACGCGGACGACCGGCTGTGCAAGGACGCGGTGGAAACTCTGCTGCTCGCCGCAAAGGGCGGCGCTCAGGTGATCCATTTTGCTTATATCCGGCAAAAGGGGGCGCTGTCTCAGGTAGTGCCTTCCCCGGTGAACGCCGAAGGGGTGCTTGCACGGGAGGAAATCCGCCAAACCGTGTTGCCCCTGCTTTTGTCCGGCTGGAGCCTCAACGCCTGCTGGAACAATTTTTATGAGACCCGGCTTTTGCAGGAAAACGGCATTCGGTTCCCGGAGGGAATGGCGCTCGATGAGGACTTCGCCTTTGTCTGCGATGTGTTCGCCGCCGCCGCCTCCGCCCAGTTTCTGCAAAAGCCCCTGTACCGGTATCTGCTCAATCCCAAAAGCGCGGTGCGGCGCATGGACGAGCGGCATGTCCGCGCGTCGATGGACATCCAGTTCGGCCTGTTTGACAAGCTGTACGACTGGGATGTGGATACGCCACAAAACCGGCAGCTGGTGTGGGATAAGCTGGTGCGCGCGGCGCTGATTCTGCTCGACGGGGTGGCGGTCAACGACCGCAACCCCAACCGCAAGGCCCTCTTTTGGGCGGTAGCGCTGGACGGCCGGGTGCAGGACGCTCTCGAGCACGCCGGACGGCTGCCCGGTACGGGGATTACCCGTAAACAGGCAAAATTGTTGCAAAAGGGGCGAATCGGCGCGGCTTACGCGCTGGTGCGCGGCGTGATCCGGGCAAAGGGAACAAGAGACCGGATTATCCAGAGAATTGGGAAAAAATCCGGTTATCGTTTATAGAATGTTAATAAATCAACCAGGTTTTATGACTTGTTTTGTTCACTTTGTCATGCTATAATGCCGTAGTAATCCCACCGGGGAGAATGAAAAAACGCGTTCAAGGAGGAAAAAATAACATGAAAAAAGTACTCACATTGCTGTGTGTCCTCGCGATGGCCACCGCAGTTTTGACGGCATGTAATACAGAATCGGGCGGCTCTGGAACGGATGGGTCCGGGGTTTTGAACAGCGCCACTTCCAATTCGTCGGGGACCGGGGACGGCACAGGTGACGGGACGGCTTCGGGCAACTCGGGCACGGGCGACGGGACGGCCTCGGGCGGACAGGATACCCCCAATAGCGGCGGCATTGCCGGCGGCGGAGAAATCTCCGGCGAAATCATCGTAGCCCCCGAGGACGAAGGCCAGCCCACCATCAATCCCACCATTGAGAAGGTGCTGCCGGTTTCCACCTTGTATGTGGCGGTGGATAACGATTATATCTATTACATCAGCGACAGCGACGAGCACATTTACCGGGTTAAGCACGACGGCTCCGGCGAAGAGAAGCTGACCGACGACAAGGTGAGCTGGATGCGGCTCAATGAAAGCGGCAAGCTGGATTATGCGACCAACATTGAGTCCGGCGGCAAATACTATACCATGAATACCGACGGTACCGGCAAGGTGGACAACAACCGCCAGCTGATCGACTACTATGTGGACGACGTTACCGGCCCGGACGGCATGGTGTATTACTTCATGACTGAGTTTGAACAGGGCGCCACCAAGTCGGGCATTTACAAGAGAAACGCGGGCGCCGAAGAGTCGACGGGCACCCTTGTTTACGAGGGCAACATCCATTCCTTCTGCATTATGGACAATTATATCATCGCTTCCCTTAACCGCAGCCAGTCTCAGGCGCTCTTCCGCATCAACCTGGACGGCTCCAATGCGAAGAAGATTACCGAGTATAACGGCGTTTCCCCGGTGGTGAACGGCGACTATGTTTACTTTGTCAACCAGAGCGACGGGTACACGGTTTACCGTATGAATAAGGCTGCCGTCGAGAAATAAAAAATCAAAACGAAGGCCCGTTGCATTAATGCAGCGGGCCTTTTTCTTGCCGGCGGGAGTGAAAACCGGAAAAGTTCCGGGTGTTAGGGAACGTTATAAGAAAAAGCAAGAAACCGCGTTCACGCCTGGATGGAGGCGGCATCACAGCCGGATAAGTGCCGTGTTTCGGCGAAATAGCGGCGGTTTGCAAGGCATGCGGCGGAATCGGGCTTGCAGGCGGCGGCCTTTTCGTTGTAGGCGCAGGCGGCTTGGTAGTTTCCCATCCGGTCCAGACAAACGCATAGCTGCAAGTAGGGGATGTAGTCGTAGCAGTCGGGTTGGACGAAGCCTCCCGACGTGTCGTTGCGGGTCCGGCTGGCGGCAAGGGTATACCAGAAAATGGCGGGCTGGTATCGTTCCCGGTCCAGAAAATGCTTGCCAATGTCGCAGCAAAGCTCCGCCCGCGGCTCGTCGTAGGCAAAGCTGCGAAGGAGGGCCTGCAGGGCTGCATCCGGCTGCCCTAAGGCGTAGTAACACAAGGAAAGCTGCTTGCAGCCTTCAATCTGGTTTTCTACCCAGCCCAGCCCTTCGTCGAGAAACCGGGTCAGCCGCGCCGCCGCCTCTTCGTACCGCTCATGGTAGAGAAGCTCCCGGGCAAAATAGAATTGCTGGCGTGGGTCCAGGGAGACTCCGTCCTTGACAAGCTTTTCGAATATCCGCAGGTTTCGATCCGGGTCGCTGGGCCGGGTCTTTCGGTGGGTAACGGCAATATCGGAATAGAGTAGGTTGCCGCTGGGCGGGATGACCTCGTGGACCGCCCCTTCCCACCGGTATCCGGCGTGGTTGCGCAGCAGCCGCTCCCGGTAATAAGAGAAGGTGGGTTTCCCCGCCTGGTCAAACCCGGTATGATACTTCATCATGACCAGGTCGGTCTGAGGGGGGAGGGTTTCCTTGAGCGTGAGAAAGGCGTCCCGGTCGGCGGGCAGCAGGATGTCGTCGGCGTCCAGCCACATGCAGTACTCCATGGTCGCCTTGGAAAAGGAAAAGTTGCGGGCGGCGGCAAAGTCGTCGATCCAGGGGAATTCGCACACGTTGTCGGTAAATTCCCGGGCGATTTCCCGGGTGCGGTCGGTGGAACCGGTGTCCACGATGATGATTTCATCCGCCACCGGCTTGGCGCTTTCCAGACAGCGCGCCAAAACGTCCTCTTCGTTTTTGACGATCATGCATAAGCTGACGGTAATCATCGGCAAGCCTCCCATTTGTCGCGGGGATGGATACCGGAGCGGGAAAGACGCCCGGCATGGTCCCTTTCAGGCTATGCCAAAGGAGAAAAAAGTGTGCCTGTTTTCACCGGGAAAAACAAAAAAGGACGGAAAGGCCTTTTGGCGCCATACCCCAAAGAACCTGCCGCAAGCCAAACCGGGGTCGCGCAGCGGACGACGCAGGCCCTGCGGACCAAAGCGATTCTTCACTGGGCAGGGAAAAGGCCGCGGCTTTCGTTTGCAATCGAAAGGACCGGGACGGTATCTTTCTAAACCGTCCCGGTCCTTTTTCCATGGTGTTATCCATTTTGCTCCGCCAGTTCCTGTGTTTTCGCCTCCACAGGGACTTCCTTCTTTTGTTCGAGCTCGATGCGCCGGCCCAGCTTCTTCATTTCCGGCACCACAAACAAAAACACGATGACCGCAGATCCAATGTCCGCCGCCGGCCCGGCGTAGAGCACCCCGTCTAGACCGAAGAACAAGGGTAGAATTAAGAGCAGCGGAATCAAGAGCAGCAGCTGGCGCAGCATGGAGAGAACCGACGCCTTGAACGGCTGCCCGGTTGCCTGAAAATAGTTGGTGGATACGATCTGGAATCCCGCGCAGAAAATTCCGCCCAGAAAGATCCGCATACAGCGTACGGCAAAGGCGTTGAAGGTATCGCTGCCGCCGCCGAAGAGCTGCAAAATCAGATTCGGGCAGGTCTGGCAGAAAACCCAGCCTGCCAGGATGGCAACGGTGGCCCAAACCACCGCCATCAAATAGGTCCTGCGAATGCGCACGTTGTGCTGCGCCCCGTAGTTGAAGCCCAGGATGGGCTGGGCTCCGACCCCGATGCCGATGCACACCGAGCCGAGAATCATGGCAATCTTCATGACGATCCCCATGGCGCTCAGTGCCACCTCGCCGCCTACCGCGCTTAAGTTCCCGTAATACACCAGGGAATTGTTCATAACCACCTGCATGATACAGGCCACCACCTGGGTAATGCCGGCGGAAGCGCCCAGCGTCACCGTTTTCCCTACCACCCGGCCCACCGGTTTCATCGCCTGGCGGTCAAAGCGCATATGACCCCGCTTCCAGAAATAGAGCAGTAGGATGACGGCAGAAAGAATCTGAGAGGTGATGGTGGCCAGCGCCGCTCCTTTTACCCCCCAGCCCAGGGTAAAGATATAGATGGGATCCAAGATGGTGTTGAGCACCGCGCCGATTAAAATGCCGTACATGGACAGCCGGGGACTGCCGTCGGTGCGGGCCATGTTGGAAAGAGAGACGCCCAGGATGCTGAATGGGACGCCCAGCAGAATAATGGAGGTATAGTCCTTCGCATAGGGCATTACCGCGCCGGTAGCGCCGAACAGGGAAAGGAGCGGCTCTAAAAAAACAAGCCCCAGAACCATAATCCCTGCTCCCACTATCACCGACAAGGTCAGCAGGTTATTCAAAGCGAGCTTTGCTTCGCCGTCCTGCTTCTCACCCAGCTTGATAGCGGCGTATGCACTGCCGCCCGAACCGATCAGGGTGGCAAAGGCCATGACGATGGTCATTACCGGGAAAGCCACGGTGGTCGCGGCGTTCCCCAGGTAACCAACCCCCTGGCCGATGAAAATCTGATCGACGATGTTGTAAATGGAGTTCACCAGACAGGATATGATGGACGGCACCGAAAAGGAAAGCAGCAGCTTTCCTACCGGCCGGTATCCCAACGGATTCCCTCCTTGCTGGACTGCAGGTTCATTCATGGGCGTTCTCCTCCTGACCATAGATATAGTTGTAGGCGTTCCCCGCCATTTTCCCCAGCAGCCGCTGGGCTTCGTCCGCCTCCTGTCCGGTCATGCCGGCAGTCAAGATCCGATTCCATTTTTGCCGGGTCTCGTAAAGGTTCTCCACAATCGGCTGGGCCGCCGGCGTGGTGTACAAATGCCGGATGCGCCGGTCGGCTTCGTCCACCTGGCAGCGGATGAGGGAGAGCTCCTCCAGCTTCTGGATCGCCCGGGTTACCGTCCCCTTGTCGTAATACCCGGTCTTGGCCAGATCGTACATGCTGATGCCTTCGTTTTCATAAATGCGCAGCAAAAAAAACTGCTGGCCGCACCCGATCTGGTAGCGGGCCAGCTCCCGGTCGTAATACCGGTTGCCCAGGCGGTAAATGATGGACGTAAACTTGGTGAAAAAATAAGTGGACGAAGGCATGCAGAGTTCCTCCAATCAATTGAGCGATCAACTATTTAGAGTATAGCGCTAGATAGTTGAGTTGTCAACTATTGTGAAAAAAGTAACAGCCCCGCGTGGCCAAACGCCGCCGCGGAGCTGTTGGAGCATCATTCTTATGCGTTTTCGAGCAGCTGCAAAATCGCGCTTTTGGGACGAACTCCTACACTGGAAGCCACCGTTTCGCCGTTTTTGAGCACCACCAGAGTGGGAATGCTCATGACGCCGAATCGGTCCGCCAGTGCCGGCTGCTCGTCGATGTTGACCTTGCAGACCTTCAGCCCCGGCCGCCCTTCCCCGGCGATTTCGTCCACCGTGGGAGAGAGCATCTGGCAGGGGACGCACCAGGCCGCCCAGAAGTCAATGAGAACCGTTTCCTTGGCCTCTAAGGCCTCTTTGTCGAAATTTGCCGTCGTCAGTTCCAAAACTGCCATACAAAAAACCTCCTAAATTCTATGTTATGTGGTCGAATGGATAAGGCACTGCCGCTCCAACCGGACAAAATGCCGTTTGGACGGCCGCCGTCGGACCGTAATGGGGGATGCAGCATGTGACGTTTGCAAAAAGGCCGGCAGGGTCATCGCACGGGCCGCTTTCCCATTGAAGGAGGGTCCTCCCGGTGAAAAATGCGCCGGTCAATGTCGCCGATGGTGATTTCCTCTAGCGTTTCCCTGCACTGCGCATCCAGCCTTGCGAAAATGTCGTCCATAATTCCTCCCATCCCCGAGGCCACCAAGCATTCCCTGTCGGCATCCCCGCTGCGCCAGGAAGCGCTGACAAAGGAGAGGTCCAGCGCGTCGGCCACCTGCCGCAGGGTAACGTCGCCCGGGGAAAGGGGAAACTGATAGCCTCCGTCCACTCCTTCTTTGGTGTGTACCAGCCCTGCCTTTTTTAGCCGGGCCATCACCCGCCTTACCCGGGCGGGATGGGTGCAGATGTTTTGCGCCAGGGTCTCGCTGGACAGGGTGGAAGCCTTGTGATTGAGAAAGACCAGAGCATGGACCGCCACGCAGAAATCGCTGTTCACAACAGGACCTCCTTGGAGTTCGATTTACCGGTTTTCCGATCGAAACAGAAAAAAGCCATACTGTAATTTTTATTGTTTCAGTTTCTATCTGTAATTATATATATAACAGATAGATTTGTCAACAGAAAATTTCCATGGATTTGCATAGGTAGAAATTGGAATTATATTGTAAAAAGCTTTACGAAGAAAGGGTAAATAGAGTATAATACATTTATCTATACAAAACCGGCACCGCGATTGGAAGGACACACAGGGGCCGGCTGCATGAAACCGGAAAGACAGAAACGGAGGACAGATCAGATGGGTATTATCAAAGCGGCAATGCATGCCGTGGGCGGCGCGCTGGCCGACCAGTGGCTGGAGGTGCTCGAGCCGGACGAAATGGACGATTCCACCGTCTTTACCCGCGGGGTCACGGTGCGCAGAAACGACAAGCGGGGACAAAACCGCAAAGGTACGGCGGACACCGTCTCCAACGGCTCCATTGTGCACGTCTACCCCAATCAGTTCATGCTGCTGGTGGACGGGGGCAAGGTGGTGGATTTCACCGCCGAGGAAGGCTATTACCAGGTGGACAATTCCTCCATGCCCTCTTTGTTCAGCGGTTCGTTTGGGGACGCGCTCAAGGATTCCTTTGACCGCATCCGCTTTGGCGGCGTCAACCCCACTGCACAGAAGGTCTATTACATCAACCTTCAGGAAATCAAGGGCATCCGGTTCGGGACCCGTTCGCCCATCAATTACTTCGATACGTTCTATAACGCGGAGCTTTTCCTGCGGGCCCACGGCACCTATTCCATTAAAATCACCGACCCGCTGCAATTTTACGCTGAGGCCATCCCCCGCAGCAAGGATCGGGTGAAAATCGACGACATCAACGAGCAGTATCTTGCCGAATTTTTGGAGGCCCTCCAGTCCGCCATCAACCAGATGTCGGTGGACGGGGTGCGTATTTCCTTTGTTTCCTCCAAGGGTCGGGAGCTGAGCAAGTACATGTCCGCCATTCTCGACGAGGACTGGAACCGCATGCGCGGAATGGAGATCCAGTCAGTGGGCATCGCCAGCATTTCCTATGACGAGGAGTCCCAGAAGCTTATCAACATGCGAAACCAGGGCGCCATGCTGGGCGACCCTACCGTGCGCGAGGGCTACGTCCAGGGTTCCATTGCCCGGGGCCTGGAGGCGGCCGGCTCCAACGCCAACGGAAGCATGGCGGGTTTTATGGGCATGGGTGTGGGCATGCAGGGGGCCGGCGGCTTTATGGGCGCCGCGTCCCAGACGAACCTGCAGCAGATGCAGGCCCAGCAGGCCGCCCAGCAGCAGGCGGCCAAGGAAACGGCGGGCGACGGATGGACCTGTTCCTGCGGGGCGAAAAATACGGGGAAATTCTGCTCCCAGTGCGGCAAGCCGAAACCGCAACGGGACGAATGGGTATGCGCCTGCGGCGTGAAAAACACAGGGAAGTTCTGCTCGGAATGCGGCAAGCCCCGCCCGGTGGGCGGGAAATTCCGCTGCGATAAGTGCGGCTACGAGCCGGATCCCGGCAAGCCGCTCCCCAAGTTCTGCCCGGAATGCGGCGACCCCTTCAACGAGGAGGACCGGGCGTAAATTCCCGCCATTTCGATCCATAAGGAGGATCCTTTATGCCATCGGTTACCTATAAATGCCCCAACTGCGACGCGCCTCTTGTGTTTACGCCCGGTACCCAGGGCTTCTACTGTGACTTCTGCAAAAGCGCCTTTACCAAGGAGGAGCTGGACAGCAAGGCGGGCGTAGAGACCCAGTCGGAGACCAACGCTCCCAAGGAAGAAGGAGGGCACGCGGTCTGCTATTCCTGCCCCAGCTGCGGCGCCCAGATCGTCACCGATGAAACCACCGCCGCCACCACCTGTTACTACTGCCACAATCCCGTCATCCTGTCGGGAAAGCTGGAAGGAGCGATGGAGCCGGACCTGGTGATTCCCTTTGCCATTGAAAAGGAAGAGGCCCAGGAGAGCTTCTCCAAATGGCTGAAAAAGAAATGGTTTATTCCCACCGCATTTCGGCGGGAGAGCCGGGTGGAAGAGCTTCGTGGTGTGTATTTTCCTTACTGGCTGGCGGACTGCAAGGTGGAAGGCGAGCTTCATGCCAACGCCACCCGGGTAAGCAGCTGGCGGTCGGGGGATTACGTGTACACGAAAACCCAGTATTTCGCGGTTCGCCGGGCGGGATCGGTGCGGTTTGACAATCTGGTGAAAAACGCGCTTCAAAAGGCCAACCGGCAGCTGATTGAAGGGGTTCAGCCTTTTGAAATCGGGAAAACGCAGGTGTTCTCCCTGCCGTATCTCGCCGGGTTTCAGGCAGAAGCGCGAGACATTGACGCCGCGCAGGTGATGCCCGAGATGGAGAGAGAAGCCAGCGAAGGGGCGCAGGCTTTGATGCGGGACACCATCGTGGGATACAGCACGGTACAGACCGTGTCCAATTCCCTGCACCTGACCGATTCACACATGCGTTACGCGCTGTTCCCGGTTTGGACCCTGACCTACCGCAGCGCGAAAGGGGACCTTTATTACTACGCCCTCAACGGGCAGACCGGGAATGTGTGCGGAAAGCTGCCCATTTCTTATGCAAAGCTGGGCATTCTCCTGGCCGCGGTGGCGGTGCCGGTGTTTGTGCTTGCGCTGCTGGGAGGGTTTTTGCTATGAAGAAGCGTATGTTCCGCGTTTCTCTTTTGCTGGTGCTTCTCTTGGCCCTGCTTCCCTGTGTGTCCGCTCTGGGAGCGGACGGCCAACAGCGGGTCTTTGACGATGCAAGGCTTTTGACTTCGTCCCAGGTGGATACCCTTGAGCAGCGCATCGCCGAAATCAGCGGCGAAATCGACATGGACCTGGCCGTCGTCACCACCGATTCCAACTCCAAATCCGCGGAGGACTATGCGGACGAATTTTATTATGACCACGGGATCGGCTTCGGCGCCGATCAACGCGGCGCGTTGCTGCTGATTGACATGGACAACCGGGAATACTACATTTATACTCAGGGCGCCATGATCGACGTGGTCACAGACCGGCGCTTAAACGACCTGCGCGCCCAGGTGCAGGACCGACTGTCCGCCCAGGATTATGCGGGCGCAGCGGATTTGTTTGTAACCCGGATACACGGTTATGCCGCCGGCGGGGAAGAACCCCGTCCCAATCCGATAAGTCCGGGCCGCCTTTTGATTTACGCAGCCATCGGCTTGGGCGTGGGCGTGGTCGTCTGCCTGATTGTCCTGGCGAAGTACCGGTTTCGCGGCAAGGCGTACCAGTATCCCTTCCGGGAGAACGGCGCCTTGCATCTTACCTGCAAAGAGGATGTTTTCCTCAATGAAACCATCAACCGGCGGTATTCCCCGCCGCCGCCTCCCTCCTCGGGCGGCTCCGGCGGGAGCACGACCCATACCGCCAGCAGCGGCCGCAGTCACGGCGGCGGAGGGGGAAAGTTTTAGCATACCGCCGCTCATTCAGAGCAGAAAGAAGGCCGGGAACCAATTGGTTCCGCGCCGGGGGGGGGGGGGGGGAAAGTTTTAGCATCCCCCCGCCAAATCAAGAGAAAAAAGGGGGCGGGAATCTTTTGGGTCCCCGTCCTTCTCTGCGTTGTTTGTTTTCGAACTAAGAATGGGTTTCTCCCAGGCAGCTGGCCAGAATATCCATGGCCTTTTCCACAAGCGTTCGGGGACAGGCCAGATTGATACGCACAAAGCCTTCGCCGTTTGCCACAAATTCGTCCCCAAACTCGATGAAAAGCCCCGCCCTGGAAATGCGCTCCTTGAGCTGCCGGTCGGTGAGCCCGAAGCCGCGCAGGTCAATCCAGGCAAGATAAGTCCCCTGGCCGATGGAAAACTTCGCCTTGGGCAGATCGACGCGCAAACGCCGCTTGACTAGGGCGAAATTTTCATCCACATACGCGTTCATCTGCGCCACCCACTCGTCGCACTTCGTGTATGCCGCCTTGCAGGCGGCGATGGACAGCGGGTTCGGAAACCCGCAGGCCTGTGTCTCCCGCCATTCCCTGGCCAGGGCCTTGTCCGCCACCACCAGGTTCGCCAGCTGGTTGCCAGCTAAGTTAAAGGTTTTGCTGGGAGAGGTGCAGGTGATGATCCGCGTTTCCTCGGGGTAGAGCTTTGCCAAGGGAATGTGGGTTTCCCCCTTGCGCAGGATGTCGCTGTGAATCTCGTCGCACACCACGAACACCCCGTTTGCAAAGCACAGCCTGGCCACCTGCCGCAGCTCCTCCTCCCGCCAGACCCGGCCGGTGGGATTGTGGGGGCTGCAGAAGAAGAAAAGGGTGTTGCGCGGGTCCTTAGCCTTTCGCTCCAAGTCCTCGTAGTCGATGGTATAGGTCCCGTCCCGGTAGAGAAGGGGGGAGTAGACCGGGGTGCGGCCGAAGCGCTTGATGGTATCGTCAAAAGGGTGATAGGCCGGGGTATTGAGAAGGACGCCGTCACCGGGCTTCGTCAGCCGTTCCACCGCCGTATGCATGGCGCTTACCACTCCGGAACTGAACACAATGCTGTCCGCGTCCACCCGCCAGCCGTGCCGCCGCCAGAACCATCCGGTTACAATTTTAAAATACCCCGGATCCAGCAGCATGCTGTATCCCAGGATCCGCCGGTCCAGCCGCTCCTTCATGGCGTCGAGCACCGGCTGCGGACAGGCGAAATCCATGTCCGCCACCCACATGGGCAGATATTCGTCCGGAAGATATGGGTTCATCACCGGGCCGCCGTCGTATTTGAGACTGTCGGTACCCGTGCGGTCGATGATTTCATCAAAGTCGATCATAAATGTGCTCGCTCCTTTCGCGCGCCTTTGCGCAAAAATCAATCCCACCAGAAGTACCAAACGGTGGACTTAGTTAAAGAATCAGCCAGTTTTCCCACGCTGCCGTCCTCTTCGCATTGCTCCACCCGGTCCGGGCAGAAGGCGTACTGCTCCAGCGCCAGCTTTTGAGCGGCATTTGGGTCGGATACCGGCGCAGGCAGCAGGAACTCCAGCTCGTCGTGACTGATACAGGCAGGCACCGCCCCAAAGGCCTCCTGCCACCGTTTGGCCACCGCCATCAGCTCGGGCGTGTCGGGGCAGTCGTTCCAGTTGCCCATGGGCAGCCAGGCGAACACCTGCCAGGCCTTGTCGGTGGGGATCATTGCCAGAATCACCTCGTCGGTAAGGGACGTCTCGTAATTCCAATAGGCGGAGAACCGGTCATTTGGTTCGCCGCCCGTCCTCTCGCCGAGCACGTCGTCCCAGGGGAATCCGTCGTCTTCGGCTTCCTCCCGGCGCTGCATCTCCCATTCCTGAAGGCAGTCCTTCCCGTCGGGCAGCGCCTCGCTTAAAAGCCGGGCCCGGTAAGCGCGCACGGCGGATAAGGCGAAGTCCGGTTCGTTTTCCTCGTCCGCGTTCATAACCAGGCACTCCATTAGCGTATCGTCCACCTTCACAAGCACCGGGGTAAATCCTTCCCGAAGTCCCTCCTGCCGGGCTTCCTCATAAGCGGCCAGGAGAGGATCGTCGTCCGCCATAGGGGCGAATACCTTACAAGGGCAGTCTAAATACCGTATCATCTCTTTGGCAAGAGCACTGGGCTGATAGTCGGTCATTGGCTCCATCCTTTCTTTCCATCGGGTAAAAAGTACACCCGATTTTACACGGAGGCGCAGAAGTACGCGCCGTTATTTTGATCCCGTTTTTCCTGGAATCCCGTCTTTTGCAGGAAGAACGTCACAAACGGTAAGCCGTCCGTCCGTCACGGTGAAATGCACCTCTACCCCGGCGAACTCCATTTTGTATATCCGCCCGGGCGTATCCTGATAGCCGGGACGCGGATCCTGCGCCAGCACGCGTAAGAGGGCGTCCCGACAGGTTGGAGGAACGCGCTCGAGCAGCCCGGCCGCAGCGTCCACCTTCAGCACATCCTCTTTGGAGGAAAAGGAAAAGCCGTCGGTGGCCTGGGGATGGGCGTCGGTGTAGGCGAGATAAGGCTTGATGTCAAAAATAGGGGTGCCGTCCATCAAATCTGCGCCCGACACACGCAGCACAGGGCCCAGCTTTTTATCCATCGCGATTTCCCGAAGCTGCACCGAGGATAGGCCGATGGGGTTGGGGCGGAAGGGCGAGCGGGTGGCGAATACGCCCATGCGTGTGTTGCCGCCCAGGCGGGGCGGCCGCACGGTGGGGGACCAGCCTTCCCGCACGGCTTCGGAAAACTGCCACAGCAGCCAGATGTGGGAATACCCCTCCAGGCCGCGCAGGGCGTCGGGATTGCGGTAGTCCGGCTCAAATACGATGGTGGATGTCAACGCGTCAACCAAACCGCTTTGGCGGGGAATACCGAATTTCGAGGGGAAATCGCTGTGAATGCGGGCGATGATCCGCATCTCGACCGGTTGCAGCATGTCTTCATCTCCATTTCATTGGGTATCTTCCAGTATAAAAGGAGAGCGGGCCGCGGTCAAGCCTCAAGCAGGCTCTGCAACAGCTTGGCGTCTATACGAATGGCCTTGTGTTTCTTTCATCTACAAACAAAAGATTTCCGCTAAAAAAACGCGCATTGTTTGTTGAAAAACCATGAGGAGTATGCTATGTTGGGATTACAGAACATGAGAAAAAGGAGAGAATAATGTGAAGAAGTTTATCGAAGAATTTAAGACGTTCGCCTTGCGCGGCAATATGATGGATATGGCGGTGGGCATTCTCATCGGCGGCGCCTTTTCCGGGATTGTCACGTCCTTGACCGATAATTTTATTACGCCGATTTTGAAGTTCGTTACCGGGGCGGAAAGATACAATCTGCAGGACGTGGCGGGTTTCGCCTCGTCGTTTGTGTCTGCCTTGGTTAACTTTTTCATTATGGCGTTGGTGCTTTTCTGCCTGCTCAAAGTCATCAATAAGCTTATGAAGCTGGGCCGGAAAAAGGAAGAGGCGGCAGCCCCGGTCACCAAAAAATGTCCGTATTGCATGAGCGAAATTGCCATCGAAGCGACGCGCTGCCCCCACTGTACGTCTGAACTGCACATGGAAGTAGAGAAGGAATAAGCCTGATTTCGCTATTGGGGTAAAAGAGGCCGTTTTTCGTTCAAATATGCGTAAAAAGAGTCCGGTCATTTGACCGGACTCTTTTTACTTTACTTATATACATAATTTATTGTCATACCTAAGCTGTGTTGAGCCGGCAGAACTTTCTTGTCAGGGTTCCGGGATAAACTCGGCGATATCTTCCAGCTTGCAATCCAAAACAACACAGATTTTATTCAAAGTTTTGGTCTCCACATTTTCATTGGCTTTCAGCCGCCGAACGGTTTTGCTGTCAATGCCGCATTTTTCACGCAGCTGATAAGTGGAAACGTTCTTTTCTCTCATAACATCCCACAGCTTATTAAAAACGATCATAGGACACCCCCACCGTAACATTTGCTATTATGGGGGTTATAATCTCAAATATTAAGGGGATGTAATCCCCATGTCCGTTTGTCAGAGGCATTCTGCAATTCGACTGCGTCCAGTGTTACACTGGCGCGTGAATTGCATCAAAAACCGCATTGGTTTGTTATTCCAATAAAAAATCCGCACTTACGCAAAATAGTTCCGAAAATGCTTTCAGTTCGATATCAGTCACATATCTTTCGCCATTTTCAATTCGTTTGATTGCGGTCTTATCCATGTCAATCCCTTTTATCTGCATTTTTTCAGCAAGCAATCTCTGTGATTTTTTTCCGGTAAATTTTTTCTCAATGCAGCGATTTTTTTACCACACAAATTTCGGGTACCGCCACTTGCCTTATGCTTAAACATTTCCTCCTCCGTATCATCCATATGAGTATTGCAAGTACAAAAAATCACGCACTTGTTACCGTGCGCGATTGATCCGCGGGGACTTGTCTGGGTACGTCGATAGCGCTTACATCCAAATTATTTCCTATATTTCAGCCTGTCTGTTTCAGACAACACGATTTCACCTTTTTCCGACTCGAATTCCTCAATGCAGTTTTGTGCGAGATATTCCAATTGCGCATTGAGAGAGCGGTGATTTTTCTTAGCAATATAGGTGATTTTTAAAAGCATATCCTCTGTAAAACGAATACCCGTCTGAATTTTTTCAGTAGCCACAAAAACACCTCATTATCAATATGATAACATTTTAATGACTATTGACTTGCGTTGATACAAACACTGTGTTATCATATACAAAGGCGTTCTATTTATACGAAAGAAAAGATAGGGAATGAATAGATGATTCTTGATGTAACGGGCATTCCTCTCACCCCTGGGAATAACGGAGACGATTGCCTTGGTAACGGTGAGCATACCGATAATAATGGCCTTCCCATTGAATGCTGCTGCGACGAATGCGACTATTATTTGGAGTGCTTTCCTACGTTGATCAAAGAAGAGCACACGATGGACATTGTTGATTAGGCCTGCGCCCTTGGCCGATATGCAGGAAAAGAAAGATCATCAAAAGCGAGACGGCAAACAGAATGTGGCGTGTTTGCAGGTATAAAAAAACAAATCGCACACTCAGATAAGTGCGCGATTTGTTTGCGGCGACTGGCCGCTGGTGCGGGTAACAGGGGTCGAACCTGCACGCCTTGCGGCACAGGATCCTAAATCCTGCGCGTCTGCCAATTCCGCCATACCCGCCGATTGATAAGGAGACTGCTCCGGCAGCCTCCTTATTTTACTGGATTTTCCCCAAGAACGCAAGAGCGAAATTAGGCTTTGTTGTATACCTCCAAAAGAAGCATGGTTAGGTTGGTTTCTCCGGTGTTGTAAAGCGCGTGGGTGCCGTAGGGCGGGTTGACGATGATATCGCCCACCGCGACCTCCCTCTTTTCCCCATTGACCTCACAGACTCCGCTGCCCTCCAGGATGATGTACAGCTCCTGGTCGTTGCCGTGGGTGTGCAGCCCCACGCCGGAGCCGGGTGGATAGGTGGAGAAACGGACAAAACGAATGGGCACCTCAAAGTCCGGCTCTTTAAAAACAAAGCCGGAAAAGCTCTTTGCCTGGCTTCCGTGCGATTGGTTCCATTCCCGGTCGCATTCCAAGAAGTTGCGTACCAGCATGGCCAAAACCCCCTTTTCCTGTTTCTATTCTTATTCTACTCGCTTGCCCCGAAAATTACAAGGAAAACCAAGGCCCGGCGGTTGACAAGCGGGAAAAATTCCTCCATAATGAAAGGCAAATCAAAATTTGGGGGTGTCGGTTATGCAGCGCGAAATTGAACTGTTTGATTCCACCTTGCGCGACGGTGCGCAGGGAGAAGGAATCTCCCTATCGGTGGAGGATAAGCTGGCGATTACCAGGCTGTTGGATTCCTTGGGGGTCGCCTACATTGAAGCGGGAAACCCGG
Organism: uncultured Clostridia bacterium; assembly: GCA_946491705.1. Taxonomy (GTDB): domain Bacteria; phylum Bacillota; class Clostridia; order Oscillospirales; family Acutalibacteraceae; genus Solibaculum_A; species Solibaculum_A intestinale. Next base: position 29,127 of record CAMLYM010000003.1, on the reverse strand, counting down.
CCTCCAATCCAAAGGACATGGAATATTTCCAGCAGATTGAAACGATGACGCTTGCCCACGCGACCATCGTCGCCTTCGGTTCCACCCGGCGAAAAGGGATAAAAGCGGCGCAGGACGCGAACGTGCAGGCCCTTTTGCAGGCGAACGCGCCAGTGTGCTGTATTTTCGGAAAGAGCTGGAAGCTGCATGTGACGGAAATCCTGGGGACCACCCCTCAAGAAAACTTTGCCATGATCGGGGACACGGTTCGTTACCTCAAGGAGAACGGGAAACAGGTTTTTTTTGACGCGGAGCATTTCTTCGACGGCTATAAGGACGATCCGGCGTTTGCCTTGGCAGCGCTGCAGGCAGCAGCGGACGCAGGCGCAGAACGCTTGGTTTTGTGCGACACCAACGGCGGCACCTTCCCCGATGAGATTGGAAAAATTACCGGCGAGGTGGTGAAGCAGTTCCCGGAAGGGACAGTGGGAATTCACTGCCACAACGACTGCGGCATGGCGGTCGCGGGGACAATAGCCGCGGTGCAGGCGGGGGCTGTTCAGGTGCAGGGGACCTGGCTTGGCTTTGGCGAGCGGTGCGGCAATGCGAACCTTTCCACCATTGCGTCCAATTTGCAGCTCAAGCGGGGAATTTTGTGCATCCCGCCGGAGAACCTCGCAAGCCTGACGCCGGTTTCCAGGGAAATCGCGGAAATCGCCAACGTTCGCATTCCCCATACCCAGCCCTTTATCGGTGCCTCCGCCTTTGCCCATAAGGCGGGGATGCACGCGGACGGGGTGCTGAAATTGTCCCGGTCCTTTGAGCAGGTAAGCCCGGAATCGGTGGGAAACGAACGGCGGTTTCTCATGTCCGAGCAAACGGGCCGGGCGGCTGTTTTGCAGCGGGTGCAGCGGGTCTGTCCGGAGCTTACGAGGGAGTCCCGGGAAACCCAGGTGATTCTCGACCGGTTAAAGCAGCTCGAGCATGACGGCTATCAGTTCGAGGGGGCGGAGCCCAGCTTTGAACTGGTGGTGCGCAAGGCGCTAGGGATGTACGAGCCCTTTTTTGAACTGGTCAGTTATAAGGTGCTCGACGAAGAGCCCAGGGACGACACCGGCAATTCCGCCACCGCCACCATCAAAATCCGGGTGGGCGGCGAGCTTTGCATTGCGGCGGCAGAAGGGGACGGCCCGGTTCACGCGCTGGACCTGGCTCTGCGGGAAGCGTTGTCCCATTTTTACCAGTCCATGGGCCGGTGCCGGTTGATCGACTATAAAGTGCGCGTGATGGACTCCAAGCAGGCCACCGCCGCCAACGTCCGGGTTCTCATCACCTCCACCGACGGCAAGGACGTGTGGACTACGGTGGGCGTTTCCACCGACGTCATTCAGGCAAGCTGGCTTGCCCTGGTGGATTCCTTCGAATACCGGCTGATCCGGGACCATGCGGCCCAATAAAAGGGCGGGGCCGGTTTATACTAAGCATAGTAAGCTAAGGCCGCCGGACATGCGGCCTGCAAAAAGGGACGTCTCACAGAATAGGAGAACAGCATGTTTGTAGACAGTGCAAAAATCATGGTACGTGCCGGCGACGGAGGAAACGGATGCGTTTCCTTCCGCCGGGAGAAATACATTGCCGCAGGCGGGCCGGACGGCGGGGACGGCGGCAAGGGGGGGGACATTGTCTTCCAGGTGGACGACAATCTCACCACCCTGTCCGACTTTCGGTACAAACGCAAGTATACCGCCCAGACGGGCGAGGCGGGGCGTGCAAACCGCTGCTTTGGCAAGGGCGGGGAGGACACCATCATCCGTGTCCCGCGGGGTACTGTCGTGCGGGAAGCGCAGACAGGCCGGCTGCTTGCGGACCTGTCCACGGACGAGCCGGTGGTTATTGCCAAGGGCGGCCGGGGCGGCTGGGGAAACACCCACTTTGCCACCGCCACCCGTCAAGTTCCCCGCTTTGCCAAACCGGGGACGCCGGGGGAAAGCTTGGAGCTGAAGCTGGAGCTCAAGCTCCTGGCAGACGTGGGGCTGGTGGGCTTTCCAAATGTGGGGAAATCCACCCTGATTTCGGTGGTCAGCGAGGCAAAGCCCGTGATTGCCGACTACCATTTTACCACCCTGACCCCGGTACTGGGCGTGGTACGCATCGCCGAGGGCGTTTCCTTCGTCATGGCGGACATACCCGGGATCATCGAGGGGGCCAGCGAAGGCGTAGGCCTGGGGCATGAGTTCCTGCGCCATATCGACCGCTGCCGGCTGCTGGTTCACATTGTGGACGTGGCGGGGAGCGAAGGCCGGGATCCCATTGCGGATTTTGAGGCCATCAACAAGGAGCTTGCCGCCTATCGTGAGGAGCTGGCAGGCCGCCCCATGCTGGTGGCCGGGAACAAGTGTGACTTGGCAAGCGATGAGCAGGTGGCCAGATTCGAAGCCTATGTCAAAGAAAAGGGGTACTCATTTTTCCCCATTATGGCAGCCATCCATTACGGGGTGGACCCGCTTATCAAAAAGATTACCGAGGAGCTTTCCAAGCTGCCTCCCATCGTTACCTACGAGCCGGAGCCTGCGCCTCAGGAAAAGTTTGAGAAGGGAGGCCGTCCCTTCACCATCCGCCATCAGGACGGCGTCTGGTTTGTGGAAGGCGAATGGCTGCTGAAGGTCATGTCCGGGGTGAACTTCGATGATTATGAATCCATGCAGTATTTTCAGCGTGTTTTAATTCAGAGCGGAATCATTGAAGCGCTCCGAAACGAAGGCATCCAGGAGGGAGATACCGTGTGTATCTACGACCTGGAATTTGACTTTGTCAACTAAGGAAGGGGAAGAAAGGGAATGCAGCAGTTCTTCCCCTTTGCAGGAGATCTAAAGACCATCAGCCCCCTGTCCCTGGCCTATGTGGGCGACGGGGTTTATGAGCTGATGATCCGGGAGCGGCTGATTGGGGCGGGAAACTATCCGCCCAAAAAGCTGCACACGGCGGCGGTGGCTCTGGCGAAGGCGCCCGCCCAGGCTGCTGCTGCCGCCCGGATTCTTCCCCTGCTCACCGAAGAGGAGCAGGCGGTTTTCCGCCGGGGACGCAATGCCCACCCGGCCAGGCGGGTGCCGCAGAACGCGTCGGTGGAGGAGTACCACCAGGCAACGGCGCTGGAATGCCTGTTCGGCTGGCTCTACCTGAAAGGGGACGGCGAACGGCTTCGGGCGCTTTTTAGAGAAGCCGTGAAAGAAGAGGCGGATAGATAAGAAAGAAGGAGGCCCGATGGCCTCCTTCTTTCTTATCTGATATTATGCTTCCATTTCGATGTGTAAGTGCCGGAACTGGAACAGGTTGTAAATTGATCGCTGATCTGGACCGAGCAATTCGTCTCGTAGTACTCCATTTGCATGATAAGATCATAATCCCAAGTCTCCCAGCCGTCCAGATTAAAAATATCATATGTAAAGATAACACCTTTCCAATTTGGATCGGGGTTCGGAAGATTGGGAAAGATATAGTCATACAAGGGCGGCTTTACATCCACACGAATCATATAATAGCCCTTTTCCCCACCTGGAAAGCTGGTACTAAAAGAATGATCTCCCGTACGGTCAAGCGTAAGAGGGACCCATTCATATCCATACGTAGAGGTATAATCCATCGGAAGAGCGTCTGAAAGGTTGCTTGTATACCGTCTGAGTATCTCTCTGATCTTGATTGGCGCATCCAGATCGTCGCCGATATACGCATAGCTGAATGCAACGCATTCCTCAATGGGAACCGACGCATCAATATCGTTTACCGTCAAATTGATATGAACCCGGTCACCCCAGTGAAGATACTGATAATAGAAGTTCTGGTTATAAAGGAAGAAGACCGACACGCTCCCGCAGACCAGCACCACCGCCATAATCAAAGACAGCACCCGGTTGCGTAGCTTTTGAAAGGGCCGTTTCTTTTTGAGGTTTTGGGCCGGGTCTGGCAGCTCATACTCCTTTGCCTGCATGGCGTCGAGCATCTGCCGGCAAGGCTCACACCCGCGCACATGCTCTTCCACGGCTTGCTGGCTTTGCGCACTGCAAAGACCGTCCACATAGCTTGGCAGCAAATCCTGAATGATGTTGCATGGATAACTCATTCGTTTGTTCCCTCCTTTAGATTCGCTTGAATTTTCAGTTTCGCCCGGTAAAAGGTGGTCCGAGCCCAGTTTTCGCTTTTGCCGAAAAGTTCCCCGATCTGCGCGAATTTCAGGTTGCCGAAAAGGCGCAGGTTTGCCACTTCATTATAAGGCTGCGCAAGCCGGTGAATGGCCCGGTAAATTTCCATGGCTCCCTGTGCTGCCAGAAACTCTTCGTCCACAACCGAAGAGGAAAGAAGCTCTTCCTCCGGAAAGGCTACTTCCGCATGCCGTTTCTTTTTGCGCAGGTATTTGTAAAACTGATGCTTTGCAATTTGGCACAGCCAAACATACATCGTGCATTCGCCGCGAAACCGGTCGATGGACACCACTGCCTGACAAAAGGTTTCCTGGGTCAGGTCTTCGGCCAGCGCGGCGTTTTTGGTCAAGGAAACCAGATAGTGATAAACCTGTGAATAGTATTGCTCTGCCATGTCGTCCATCCGCCCCATCCCATTCCCCCCTTTTTCGATCATAAGTACCCAAAAGATGCGAAATGTCACAAGTGTTATGGATTTGTAAGCAGATATGATAGCAAAAAATGCCCGGACTAGGTCGTTTGATTGACCACAGTCCGGGCAATCTTCCTTTATCCCCACGGTGTCATTTTAAAACACGGTTTGGGTATCCGCTCGACGCGAAAAACCAGTTAAGTCGCCGCTTCTTGGGCGATGCTTTCTCCCTTGCGGCAGGCGGATCATCGGTAAGCTCCATTTCGTTTGCCTCCATGGCGTCGAGAAGCTCCCATCATTCCTCGCATCCGCGTACGTGTTCTTCCACTGCTCTGCGTTCCTCCTCGCTGCAAAGGCCCTGTACATAGTGGGGCAGCAGCTGTCGCAGTTCCCGGCAACTTGCTTGCATAGCTTCACTTCCCTAATCTATATTTTTATAATGACCTTATCTGCGCTTTCATTTGACGAAGAAGCATATGGCGGCTTTGTCAGCCGTGATAATAGTGCCATTGCTCATTTGCGGATACCGGCTGCGTGAGACAGCGCATCCTTCTGGCCAGCATAGTGCGGTATCCATCTGTGGAAAAAGAGGTCTTCAGGTCAAGGTCCATTTTCCAGGTATCCCACCCATTTGCATTGTAAAAATCAAAGACGTAAACCCGCCCCAATTCGGGCTCCTGTGTAGACAGGCCAGGATGCAGCGAATTATAGAGCGAAGGAGTTACCTCAATTTTTAGAATATAGTACCCAGGCTGCCCGCCCGGAAACCCGGTGGTAAGGGAATCGCTCTCTAGATGACTTTCCAATTCCAGAGGAACCCAATCCAGTGTCGAAGCGTCAAAGGTGCCCGGAATGGGATAAATCCAGTCATAGTTTTTTACGGCACTGTAGGTCGTGGTATCCTCCCCCACATAGAGATAACTCAGCTTTAGGCATTCGTCGGTAGGGAAAGAAGGGGACAACCCGTCAACGGTGAGAGTTATGTGCATCCGGTCGCCCCAATAAAGGTACTGGTAATATAGGTTAGGGTTATAGACAAGGGTGACGGCTGCGGTTGTGAAAACCAGTGCCACCGCCGTGACCAATGCGAAAATCCGCCTGCGCCGCCGCTTCTTGGGCGATGCTTTCTTCCTAGCGGCAGGCGGATCATCGGTAAGCTCCACTTCGTTTGCCTCCATCGCATCGAGAAGCTCCCGGCATTCCTCGCACCCGCGTACGTGTTCTTCCACTGCTCTGCGCTCTTCCTCACTGCAAAGGCCCTGTACATAGTGAGGCAGCAGCTGTCGCACCTGTTTGCAATCGGATTTCATGAAAAATTCCCTCCTTTTTATTTGCACGCCGGCCTTAAAAAGAAGCGGCGCGGATTTCCTTAAATTCTATCCTACTTTCAAATGAGCGAAACTTTCCTCCAAGCCTCGTTAGAACCGCCTTGCAGTCGCCCCTGGCACCTGCCGCACAAAAGAAACCGTTGTAAAGGAGCGGCGAGTCAACCGCCTTTGATGTTATAAGGCGAAAATATGAATATTTATCACCAAAAAAAGAAGCCTGGACAACCGCCCTGTAGGAAGACGGCTGTCCAGGCATTTTCTATTGCAATTGCTGAGGGGGATCTTCTTCGCCGCCCTCCGACGTGCCGGCGACAGGCAAGGTAATGATGACATCGGTGCCGGAGTTTTCCACCGATCGGAGCTCTAGATTGCCGCCGTGCATGCGGATAATTTCATCCGCCACCGCCAGCCCGATTCCAGAGCCGCGGCGGGTGTGATTTGCCTTATAGAATTTCTCCTTTACCTTAGATAAGTCTTCTGCGGAAATGCCGCATCCGGTATCGCTGATGACCACACGGATTTCTCCGTCGCCTTCCTCTGCCTCCACCCGGACCCGGCCTCCCGCGTCGGAATACTTAAAAGCATTGTCCAGAATATTCACAAACACCTGCTTGAGCCGGTTGCGGTCTCCCAAAACAGGCGGGAGCAACTCAGGCTCGTAATAGATCAGTTCGATGTTTTCCCGTTTGGAGCGTTCCCGGAACATGAACACCGCCTCGCCCAATTCTGCGAGGATGTCGATTTTTTCCATCTTCATGGTCAGCCTTCCGCTTTGCAGCCGGGAGAAATCCAGAAGCTCCTCCACGATTCCGGACAGTCGTTCCGATTCCCCGATAATGACCTCCATGCCCTTCTCCATCATTTCCCGGTCCTTGACCGGGTCGAGATCCATCAGCGTCTCCCCCCAGCCTTTGATGGCGGTCAGAGGGGTGCGCAGCTCATGAGAAACGGAGGAAATGAAATCGTTTTTCATTTTTTCGGTGGTGCCCAGCTCGCCTGCCATATAATTGATGGTGTCGCACAGGTCGCCGATTTCGTCGTTGTACTTCTTTTCCAGCCGGGCGTTAAAATCGCCTAAGGCGATTTTGCGGGCCGTCACGCCGATCTCCTTGACGGGGATGACAATGGAATTGATAAAATAGGAGCCGGACATGATGACAAACAAAATCACCGCAATGCCGATCACCAGCAGCACCGACACAATGATGAAAATCTGCCGGTCCGCTCCCGAAAGGGACACCACCAGCCGCACGGCGCCCGTCATTATCTCGGCGTTGGTGAGAATATAGGTATACGCCATAACGTTTTCGCCGCTGGAAAGGTGGTAGGAGGAGACCCCGATGGGCTGCCCCGATTTCTCATTGAGCACCTTCAGCGCCATGTCATAGTCCGGCCGCTGGTCGAGCTCCGGAGTAAAGCCGGTGGAAGAAAGAATAAAGTCGCCGTTTTGATCAAAAACCTGCAATTCCACCTGTTCTTTGAGGCTGAAATTTTCCACCGCGTTGATGGAGCGGGACGCAAATTCCGATTGGCTTTGGTTGGCGTAACGGGAAAAGCTCTCCTGGGTGGTGGTCATGATGTTCCCCAGCTGCCAGCGGATGCCGCTGTAGTAATAGTCCTGCACAATAAAGGCCATGGCCAGCTCAATGACGATCAGAATGGCCAAAATCAGCCCCAGGCTGTTGAAGAGCCACCGCTGGGTAATGCCCTTGGAGGACATGTGCTCCACACCCGGCAACGATAGTTTTTTTCGCATGGTTATGCCTGCCATTTATACCCCAAGCCCCAGACGGTAATGATGTGCTTGGGGGCCGATGGCTCCTCCTCGATCTTCATCCGCAGCCGCCGCACATTGACGTCCACGATTTTTTCTTCCCCAAAGTACCCTTCGCCCCAGACCTTGTTGAGTATATCGGTGCGGCCCAGAGCCTTGCCGGGATTGGTCATGAAACACTCCATGAACTGGTATTCCACATGGGTCAGCTCGATCATTTTTCCCTTATGGGAAAGGGTTCGGTTGCGTACGTTAAGGACAAAGTCACCCGAGACAATTTCTTCCGATGCGGCCTTTTTGGGCTTGTTGCCGTTCATCTCCACCCGGCGGTAGAGGGCGTCCACCCGTGCCACCAGCTCGGAGGGGGAGAAGGGCTTTGTCACATAGTCGTCCGCCCCGATCATCAAACCGCTGACCCGGTCCATTTCCTGGGACCGGGCGGTGAGCATGATGATTCCCAGGTTGGGGCTTTTTTGCCGCAGCTCCCGGCAGGCGGCCAGCCCGTCCATCTCCGGCATCATGATATCCAAAAGGGCAATGTCCACGTCTCCCTGGAGGCTGTCGAACAGTTCCAACGCTTTCTTTCCGTTTTCCGCTTCATAGACGGTGTACCCCGCCCGCTTCAAATTGATGACGACAAATTCGCGGATCGCGCCTTCGTCCTCCGCTACCAAAATGCTTTTCATCCCGTTCCCTCATTTCCAAGTGGTAGTCTGCCTTCCTCAGAGATCCGCCATAATGACGAAATTCTCCTTGACAAAGTCAAGATCAATGCCGAAATCGGCCCCGCTGCGCGATATTTTTACCGCATACACAACACTGCCGTGCTCACCCAGATATTCGTAGCCCGCATTCGAACCGCTGTTTTCCCACACCGCGCTGGTAAAGGCCCGCAGAGTCATCAGCAGGTCGGTGCGGCGGAAGCTTTCTCCGTCCCATTCATACGCGTAAAAACTGGAGGTGCGGTCGGTGGAGTTACGCTCAATGGTTACCGACTGCTTGGATACCCATTCTTCCGGGAAACTGAAATAATACCCGTCGGTGCTGTTGATGTTGCACGAGAGCACCTTTTGCGCATCCTTCTCGGTTTCTTCGTCCACTCGCCCGTCATACCGGTACCAGGTGGTCAGCCACAGCTTTTCCGAGGCTTTCTTGTCGAAATAGCCCGGCAGCTCCGACACCTGCGGAATTTCAATCCAGCCGTCCTTATTGATGTCCATAGACAGCATCGAACTGGGACGCATGGTTTCCACCACGCTTTCCGCGGTATAATCGTAAAACAGGTTGCTCAATCCTGACCCGTTCCAATAGAGCACCTCGGTAATGGTATACTCGCTTCCCTTCGCGCCGTCCACAAAAACCGCGTTGATGCCGCTGCGCAGCTGGGCGGTTTTGATGTCCAGATAAGGGGACGCGCCGGTGGTGCGGGGGGAAACGTTTCCGTCCATCATCGCTTTATACATGTGCTCGTTGTCGATCCCATCCGGAGTCAGCCGGTATAAGGTGGCCATAGCGGTTTTGTTGGTGGAGTCCACCTGCATCAGCAGCAGCTCGTCCTGGGAATCTCCGTCCAGGTCCACAATCTGCATACCGGTAAAGCCGGCCTCCATCTTCAAAGAAAGGGCGTGTTCGGCCTCCTCGCCGTCAAAACTATAGACGGTAAGCCATTTGTCCGAAGAACTGGTGGTCAGCCAGCTGATGATGACCTCCACGCTTCCGTCTCCGTCCAGATCAGCGGTCTGCACCGCGTAAACCTCACTGTCTGCCCCCTCGATGTCGTCGATGGAGCGGTAGGCCCCGTCTTGCTCTACGATGACATTGATGTGGATTTTTGCTCCGTCCTGTTTATACAGGGCCAGCACCGCCGCGCCTTTTTTCCCGAAATCTACCGGAATGAAGGCGGATCGTTCCTTTCCGCTTTTCGGGTATTTGAGGGTATAGCTTTTGTTTTTTAAAGATTGCTCCAGCGCCTGCTGAATGCCGGACTGGCTGCCGGTCAGCTTGGGCGGTTTCATCAAATTGTTCATATCGAAGCCGGCGAACAAGCCGCCTCCCGAGCAGCCGGTCAGCATCACCGAAACGGCTGCCAAAAGCGAGAGAAGTAGCTTCCATTTTCTTGGGTATTTCATTCGTCTTTGGCTCCTTTGGTTTACTTTTTGCCGCTTCTATTGTATCATCGCGTGAAGGGGAAATCTGTATCAAAACGGTTACAAATTTGCCTGTTTTCGCGCAGAAAAGGAGAGCAGGAAAAATAGAAGCGCGGATGGGCGCGAAATGGATATAAATAATGGAAAAAAGGAGCTTCCTTCAACGGATTTGGTTGACAAACGGGATTCGTTTGTTATACTTAAAGATAAGCAAATAAATTTTGATTCTGAGAGAGGTGCATTATGAGAAAACATGGGAAATGCTTAGCTGCCTTATTGGCGGTAATGCTGTTTGCTACAGCGTCCTTCAGCGCGGCGGCTTACAACGAACAGGATATTCTCAATTTTGTCAAAGGCGAGTATACGGTAGGCAGTGAGGTTTTCCGCTTTAAGGACGATCAGATTGTCCGGGTGGAGCGTTACCTGAGCGAATATGACGTCAGCGATGAGGCCTGTGATATTGTAATGGCAAACTTCCAGAAGATCAAGGCCATCTTTGAAAAGAATGGGTCCACCAATCTGCAGACTCTGAGCACGCAGGACAAGACGGACATTATTTCCGCCATTGAAGCCAGTGCGAAGGCGGTAGGCCTGGAGGTCGTGATCGACCGTACTGCCGGCACCTATGGTTCTTTTATTTTCTATAAGGACGGCAAGGTTTACGACAAAGTCGATCCCGCTACCGTGTTCGCTGTAACGGCTGCCGATCCGTCGGCGGATCTCTTTACCATGCTGGCTGGTTTTGGCCTGGCGGGTCTTCTGCTTCTCGCGGCTGGTTTTGGCGGCGCGGTTCTTTACAAGCGTAAAAAGGCGCTTGCATAAGAATGAATTGGAACAAAAAGAAAGTGGCGGCAGTAATTGCACGGAATGTTGCGATTACTGCTTCCCTTTTTCTCGTGGGATTTTTGTTGGTTGGGATGGGCGGCAACATCCTGATTCCCCTCTATTCTTCCGCCGATTACTTCCTGACGGAACCCGATCAAGGGCTTCCTTCGGAAGAGTCCCCTGCCACAACTACTTCCTCGCCTTCGTCCGGCACGGCCCAGGGAGAAGGCCAAGTGACCGCCAGCGGGATGGAATACCCGGAATACGGCGAGGTATACGCCACTCTGGAACTGCCCGCACTGGGGCTGACGCTGGACGTTACCTTTGGGGACGACCTTAAGCTCATTAAGAAGAACGTAGGCCAGTTTACCGGCAGTTATATGCCCGGAGAAGGCGGCACTATTTTGTACGCCGGCCACAACGCCCGCAAGATTTTCGGGCGGCTGGGGGAACTGCAGCCGGGCGACGAAGTGATCGTTACGACCAGCTACGGTACCTTCACCTATCAAGTGACTTTGGGAGAAGTGGTGGACATCATCAACGAACCGCCCATCAACCGGGACCGGGAAGAGCTGATTTTGTATACCTGTTATCCCTTTAATGCGGCCGGATTCCCCAGCACCCGTTATTTGGTGCACTGTGACCCGGTGGAAGCTTCAAGCAGCGGGCAGGAGAGTTGATATGAACAAGATACGTTACATACGCAGTGCGGTCTGTTACCTGCTGGCCCTTTTGCTGATGCTGCTGGTGGCGGGAATTCAACTGGGTTCTACCTATCTGCTGACGGTGGAAAATAAGGATGCCATTATGCGTTCCTTCACGGAAATGGATTATTTTGAAAAAGCGGCGCAGAAGGCCCAGGAGGATTTTGGGGATTATATTGTGCAGTCCGGTTTTGAAGAGGAATTATTCGAGGACCTGGCTACGCCTCAAATGGTGGAACAGGACCTGTCCGCGTTTATCGACGGGTTCTACGCCTACATCCGTGGGGAGGCCGATGCGGTGGATATGGAAGTCCCTTCTCCGGCTTTGCAGCAAAAGCTGCAGGAGCGCATCGACGAGTCGGTTGCGGCGAAAGGCTTGGAGGATTCCCAGGCTTTGCGTGACAACATCACCGTGTTTAAACGCAGGATCCTGTCTACCTATGCTTCCAACGTTCTTCCGCTGGTTTCTTTTGACAACCTGGCGGCGGTGGTTCGCAGCTTTCATCTGAAGGTGCCGATGGCATTCGGCATTGGAGCGGGCGCGGCGGTTCTGCTTTTGGCGGGGCTGTTTTTCGCGGCGGGCAAGCGGCGGTTTTTACCATGGCTTTCCCGAACTCTTTTTGCAAGCGGTTTCTTTGTCTTGATTCCCACGATTTTCCTGATTACCTCTCATCTGGTCAATAAATTTTTCTTTTCGATGGACTACTTTTCGATTTTTGCCCGGGAGTTCGTGCAAAACGCGCTGTTTTTGCTTCTTCTTTTGTCCATCGCGACGCTGACGCTGGGCGTCCTTGCAGCGGTGGGCGCGGGCCTGGCGGCAAAGAGGAGAAAAACAGGGAACCAGTACCAATTAGCTGATAATTGATTTGATTTTATCGAAGAATGGTATTATAATGATAGGCGGCAGATGGTGACATCTGCCGCCTTTTTGTCAAGAAAAGCGCGCGTCCAAAAAGGCGCGCAGGAAGGGGCAGGTATGTTTGCACGGCTTTCCAGCATGGGCCTTTTTGGTATGCAGGCCTTCGAGGTAGAAGTGGAAGCGGATATTTCTACGGGCCTGCCCGGTTTTGATGTGGTGGGCCTTCCCGACGCGGCGGTGAAGGAAGCGCGGGAACGGGTGCGTTCCTCTTTGCGAAACTGCGGCATGGAGGTGCCGCTGGGACGGATCGTGGCAAACCTGGCCCCCTGTGACATCCGCAAGGAGGGCCCGTTGTACGATTTGCCTTTGTTTTTGTCCATTGCTCTGGCATCCAACCAGCTGGACTTTGATCCCACCGGCATGGCGTTTGCCGGAGAGCTTTCCCTGACCGGGGAGGTGCGGCACGTAAACGGTGTGCTTCCTATGGTGATGGAAGCCAAGCGGGTGGGTTTTCAGAGCATTTTTATTCCCGCCGACAATGCGGCGGAAGGCTCGGTGGTGAACGGCATCGAGGTTTACCCGGTCAAGTCGGTCACACAGTTGCTCTCTCATCTCAAGGGGAAGGATTTGATTGAACCGGTGCATATGGAGCAGCTGCCCCAGGCGTCCTTTTTCGGCGTGCCGGACTTTGCCGATGTAAAAGGACAGCTGGAGGCAAGGCGGGCCATGGAAATCGCCGCCGCCGGGGGACACAATGTTTTGTTGATCGGCCCGCCCGGTTCCGGCAAGTCTATGCTCGCCAAGCGCCTGCCCTCCATCCTTCCGGAAATGACCTTTGAGGAGGAACTGGAAGTCACGAAGGTGCATTCCATCGCCGGCTGCCTGCCCCAGGATACGCCGCTTATTACCGTCCGTCCCTTCCGCGCGCCTCATCACACCGTGTCGCCCGCGGCGCTGGCGGGCGGCGGTTCCCTGCCCCATCCGGGGGAGCTGTCCCTGGCCCACAACGGCGTTCTTTTTCTGGACGAGCTGCCCGAATTTCCCCGCAACACCTTAGAGGTGCTGCGCCAGCCCATTGAGGACGGGCAGGCCACCATTTCCCGGGTCAGCGGTACGCTTACCTATCCCTGCTCGGTGATGCTGGTGTGTGCCATGAACCCCTGTCCCTGCGGCTATTACGGCCATCCCACCCGGCCATGTACCTGTAAAAAGGGGGCGGCGGCCAATTACCTGGCGAAGGTGTCCGGCCCGCTGCTGGACCGGTTGGACCTGCATGTGGAGGTGCCGCCGGTGGAGTTTTCCGAGCTTTCGTCACAAGAAAAGTCCGAATGCTCTAAGGACATCCGCCGCCGGGTCAACGCGGCAAGGCGCCTTCAATTGGAGCGGTATGAGGGAACCGGCGTGTCCTGCAACGCCCGGCTGACTCCCGCCCTGGTGCAGGAGCACTGCCGCATGACGCTGGACGCGAAGCGCCTTTTGGAGCAGGCGTTCGTGCGGATGGGGCTGTCCGCCCGGGCTTACGACCGGCTCATCAAGGTAGCCCGCACCATTGCGGACTTGGACGCGGCCGAGCAAATCCAGTCGCCCCACATTGCCGAGGCGGTGCAGTTTCGAAGCCTGGACCGCAAATATTGGAGATAAGAAAGCGCCGGTTTTACGGCGCTTTTTTCTGTAAACGGAAAAAGTCGTCGCCGCCTTGCCCAGAAATCGGTGACAGGGAAAGACCGATTCTCAAAAAAACGATGAAAATGGGTGCAAGCCATTCCCTTTTGGGGCGTATACTAGTATAATGTGAGGAAACCATTGGGTAGAAAAAGGAGGCCGGTTTTATGGAAGGACCCAGAGCAAAACGGGTGAGCGAATCGCGCACCGAGCAAATTCAGATTTTGATGCCCGAGCATATCAACGGGTATGACCGGTTGTTCGGCGGTCGGCTGATGGAATGGATTGACGTGGTGGCTGCGGTTGTCGCCCGGCGGCATTCCGGCTGCAACGTGACCACCGCCTCCATCGACAACCTGCAATTCAAGGCAGCGGCCCATGTCAACAGCACTCTGTTTCTGATCGGGCAGATCACTTACGTGGGCAACACCTCCATGGAGGTGAGGGTGGATACCTATGTGGAAAAGCTGACGGGCGAGCGCAAAATGATCAACCGGGCTTATCTGGTGCTGGTGGCGCTGGACAAGGAGGAAAAGGCCGTTCCCGTGCCCCGCCTGATTCTGGAAACAGATGAGGAAAAGGCGGAATGGGAAGCGGGTAAACGTCGCAACCAGCTGAGAAAGCAGCGCCGGGCAGAGGCTTTTTAAGGAAACGAAACACAGCGCCGGACCACGACTTGATGTCGCAGTCCGGCGCTGTTTCTTTTCCAAAGAAGGCGGTTACAGCTGAGTGGTGAGCATCTGAATCAAGGCACCGCCGGAGATTAGATATAAGAAGAGAGCCAGGCCCACCAGGCCGATGCAGACCCAAGGGTGCTTTCCCCGAAAGGAAAGGCCGAAGATCAAAATTCCGGTGAAGCTCACAACCTCCAGCACAAAAGCCAAAAGCCCGTAGCCGACAATGGAGATCAAGGATACAATAGGATCCCTGAGAAACAGGTTCATGCAGGTATTCAGCGTAAAGCCGATCAAAAAAATCAGAAGGCCCAGCATCCATTTCTTGAGGGGCTTTTTTTCGGTGGTCTGTTTCAATGCAGCGCGTCCTCCTTGTTCTAGTTCCTGTGTTTGGTCAGCGGGTCGCCATCATTTTGCGCAGGTACCCGGCGGCCTGAGCACGGGTGACTGGATTTTTCGGCGCAAATGCGCCCGATTCGTCCTCCGGGCCCATGAACTTCATTTCGTCCGCTGCCCGCACGAAGTCGAGAGCCCAGGGCGAAATCTGCGCCCGGTCCGGATAATGGGAAACACTGCCGATGATGGCCTTGTCCGGTGCGCGGAGGTTATAGGTAGAGACCAGCAGGGCCGCCAGCTGTTCGCGGGTGACCGGTTCCGAATTTTCCCCGTCGAAGGGAAGGAGATCCCGGGCCTTTGCGTCCTCCACGCCTTCGCCGGGAAGGCCCAGCGAACGAAGCATGGCGGTGGCGGCGTCCTTAAGAGAAAGCGGGGCGTCAGGAGAGAAGACGCCGGGGGAAACCGGGCTTAGGACGCCTTTTGCCAGCAGCTCCAGCACGGCAGCCTTCTGGGGGCAGCCGGCCAGATCGGTGACGGTAGCGGTGTTGATCTTGATTTGATCGTTGAGCAAAAAGCTGGTGGATCCTCCCGCACTCTGGACCGGCCGGATTTTACATGCGGGCACCTCATAGGGAACGAAATCCTCCCGGATAAAGCCGCACAGAGGCGTAATACCCTGGCGGACGATTTCGCTTGCCACAAGACGGGAAATCAGCGCGCCGCCCAAATCGTTGGGGTGGGTGCGGTCTACCGATTTGCCGTCGTTCCAGAAGAAGGAGGGAGCCTTTTCGGGGCCGAAATCGGTGAAAATGGCGGTGGTCTGCGAAAGCAGGTCGATAAACGGGATCCCTTCCTCCTGGGCCACCGTTTGCACCGCTTCGCCGTATTCGCCCAGCAGATCGCGCAAAGCGCCGTTTTCCTCAAACAGGATGCGGTTGATGGGAGAGCAGAGGATGGGCTGCACCCCGTGTTCCCGGCATTCGCCCACGTACCGGCGCAGGTTGTCCAGATATCCGCCGAAAGCCTGCAGCTCGTCGCATTTCTGGTCGTTATGGCCGAACTGGAAGAGGCAGAAGTCCCCAGGCTTCATGTTCGCAAGCGCCACTTTCCAATGTAGGTCGTTTCGGAAGGTGTCGGTGGTCAGGCCGGACTGGGCGTGGTTGGAGATGGCCACGCCGGGCAAAAACCACTGGGACAGCATCTGTCCCCAGCCGCAGTAGCTGGTTTTGGGGCAATAAGGATAGTTGGCGCTCTGGTCGGTCACGGTGGAGTCTCCCGCCACAAAGACGGTCACCCCCGCCGCTTTTTCGATCTCTACTGCCGACAACACCGCGTTTTCGCCCAGAATACCGATGCATACCCGGTCTCCCTTTACCAAGGGGAGCTCGTTTGGCTGCACGTCACAGACGTTTACCGAGAAGGAAACCACCTTTTGTTCGCCCTGCTTCACCGGGCAGTCGATGAGATGAAACCGCCGATGGGTAGAGAAGAGGGTGACCCTGCCGTCTGCGTTGCCCCCTTGCAGCGTTACCGTCACCCGGTATACCCCCGGCTCCTTCACCAGCGCTTCAAACTGCAAAGGCACGTCCGCCCGGCTGGAACAAACGCCGGTGGAGCCTGCCTGGATTTGGGACAAAGGACGGTTGTCCTCGTCCAAGAACAGGCGAAAGCCGTATGCGTCCGCCTCCATCAAATGGCTGGCCTCCACGAGAACAAAGCCCTCCCGGGGCGCGCCGAAGCAAAACCGTTGAATCTGTTCCATTTCCTTCACATCCTTGCAAAAGTCGCGGGGTCCCGCGCCGTTCCGCCAGGAAGGGCCGAGCCCTGCAAAAAGACGGACGGCGCAGAGAAAAACCGCCGCGCACACAATAATCTTAAGTATACCACACCCGCATGCGGATGGGAACCGTCCTGCGCATTTTCCAGCAGCTTTGCCGGAAGAACCCCTATGCCGCCGCAAGCCCGGTAATGCGGTAAGACCCGTCTTGGGCGGCCAGGGTGTAGCTGACGGTTTTCTGCGGGCTGGGAGGAATGGTGTTTCCCTCGCTGTCCCGCTGGTACCCGCCCGCAGCGGTGGAAATACAGGCGACCTGGGCTGTCATCACGCCGTTTTTGGAGGTGACCTGGGTGACCTTTGGAATATAATACCCCGTCTGGGCTACATGGGGAACATGGTAGCAGTTTTCCGCCTCCACGTATTCAAAGATGGTGGAACCGCTTTGAATGGTGGCGGGCGTCAGTGTCACGCTGTCCCCGAATAAGGCCGCGCCTTTTTGCCGAACCAGGTCAAAGGACACGATGATCCGGCCGCTGTCGTCGGTCAGGGGAGAGGCGGCGGATTCATAGGAGGAAAGTAGAGCAGCCCGCAGGGCGATTTCCGTCAATTGTACCGGGTCCGCCTGGGACAGGTCGGAAAAAGGCGCGGGGTCCACCATAACGGCGGGGGCGAGCAGGGCTTCGATCTGAGCGCGCTGTTCAGATTGGTCAAAGAGCCCGCCCATGCCGGAAAAGACCGGCGAAAGAACATAGAGCAGCGCCGCAGCCGCCGAAAGCAAGAGAAAAAGCCCCGCGATCCGCGGAGCTTTTGAACGTCTTGGTTTCGGAAGGCCGCAGCGGACAAACGGATGCGCCGCCATGTGGGTCCCTCCTGACTGAAAAAGGTCGAGGTCAGCGGATTTGCCCGTTGCCCCGTAAAATGTATTTGGTTGAGGTCAGCTCCAAAAGGCCCATGGGCCCTCTGGCGTGCAGCTTCTGGGTGGAAATGCCGATTTCGGCGCCCAGGCCGAATTCCTCTCCGTCGGTAAACCGGGTGGAGGCATTGACGTACACCGCCGCCGCGTCCACCCCGTCGGTGAACTGCTGGGCGGCCTCGTAGCTGCCGGTGACGATGCATTCGCTGTGGCCGGTGCCGTGGGCGTTGATGTGCGCCACCGCTTCCTCCACGCCGGACACCACCTTAACCGACAGGATATCATCGAGAAACTCGGTGTCGTAGTCTTCTTCGCAAGCGGGAACCGCGCTCGGCAAAATCCGGCAGGTCTCCGGGCAGCCGCGCAGCTCGACCTTCTTCGCGGAAAGCTTCTCAGCAATCACCGGTAGGGCTTTTTCTGCAATGGCTGCGTCCACCAGCATGCTTTCCGCGGCGTTGCACACGGAGGGGCGCTGGGTCTTCGCGTTAAAGACGATGTCCGCCGCCATTTGCACGTCAGCGCTCTGCTCCACGTACACGTGGCAGTTGCCCACACCTGTTTCAATGACCGGCACCGTGGCGTTCTCCACCACCGAGCGGATGAGCCCGCCGCCGCCCCGGGGAATGAGCACGTTTAAGTATTTGTTTAACCGCATCAGGGCGGTGGCTGTTTCCCTGGAAGTGTCCTCCACGAGCGCCACGCAGTCCTCCGGCAGCCCCGTCCCGGCCAGCGCTTCCCGCATGACCTTGGTAACCGCCTTGTTGGACTCAAAGGCCTCCTTGCCGCCTCGCAGGATGACCGCATTACCCGCCTTTAGGCAGAGAGCCGCGGCGTCGGAGGTTACGTTGGGCCGCGCCTCGTAGATAATGCCGATCACCCCCATGGGAACCCGCACCTTGGAAAGCTGGATGCCGTTTGGCAGGGTATGACCTTCCACCAGCTGGCCCACCGGGTCGGGCAGCGCCGCAACCTTCCGGATTCCCCCGGCCATACCGGCGATCCGGTCAGGGCTCAGCGCCAGCCGGTCTAAAAGCGATTCCCGCAGCCCCGCGGCCTTTCCGGCTTCCAGGTCCCGGCTATTCGCGGCAAGGATTTCATCCATGTGGGCGAGCAGAGCATCGGCGGCGGCGAGCAGCGCGGCGTTCTTCACCGCAGTTCCGGTTACCGCCAGAATGCGGGAGGCGGACTTGGCTTTTCTTCCTAAGGTGTTCAAATCATACATATGGTTCCCCCCTAAAAATTAGTACAAGTTACCTAGCACAAAAAATCGTCCCGGCCTCTTTCCCTTCAAACAGGTCGTACAAAAGCTGAGGCGTTTCCCCGGCGATAATCACCGTGGGAATGCCGGCCCCTGTGGCGATTTCGGCGGCGCTGATTTTGGTGATCATTCCGCCTGTGCCGCGGGAAGAGCCTACCCCGCCGGCCAGCGCTTTGACCGAATCGTCGATGTGCTCCACCCGGGGAATGCGTTTTGCGTCCGGATGCTTGTGGGGATCGGCGGTGTAAAGCCCGTCGATGTCGGTGAGGATGACCAGCGCATCCGCCTTCATCAGCTTGGCGACGATGGCGGACAACGAATCGTTGTCCCCGAAATTGATGCCGATGAGTTCGTCCACCGCCACCGTGTCGTTTTCGTTGACAATCGGAACCGCACCCATGTCCAAAAGCCGTGCAAAGGTGTTGACCACATTGTGGCAGCGTTCCTTGTCGTCAATATCGTCCCGGGTCAAAAGCACCTGGGAGACGATCTGACCGTATTCCGAAAACAGCTTATCGTATGTAAACATCAGCTCGCATTGGCCCACCGCCGCAGCCGCCTGCCGGCCGCCCACGTCGGAGGGGCGCCGCGGCAGCCCCAGCTTTCCGACGCCGACCCCGATGGCGCCGGAAGTCACCAGAATGATTTCCCGGTCTGCGTTCTTTAAGTCGGACAGCACCCGCACAATCCGTTCAATCTGGCGGAAGTTGAGCTTTCCGCTTTCGTGGGTGAGGGTGGAGGTCCCCACCTTCACCACAATGCGCCGCGCGTCCTGTAAATCCTGTCCCATGCTCTGGTTCCGTTCCCTTCCAAAAAGAATTCTATCGTTGTTTAGTATACCCTTCCTGTTCTCCCGCGTCAATCAGCCTTTGGTAAGTGTCCCTTGCTTTTACCCGCCCGGCCGCCGCCAGCGCCAGCTTTTCAAAGTCCAGCGCGTGCTCGGCCGCCTCGGTTACCTGCTCGAGGGTCATCCGGTCCACAATGTCCAAAAGCTCATCCTCCGTACGCACCCGGCCTTCCAAGAGAATCCCTCTGGCCGCGTTGCCACACCTGGCGGAAATACCTTCCCCGTTCATCACCAGCCCCGCCTTGAGCTGCTCCTTGCTGCGGGTCAGCTCCTCCTGGGTCATGGAGGTCCGCATGGAGCAGAGCACACGAAATGTCTCTTCCAGCGCCTGCTCCTCGCAGTCAGGCGTTACCGTCAGCGCCACCCCGAAAAGCCCCGCCTTCGCGTGGGCTACATGGTAGGAATACACCGAATAAACAAGCCCCAGCTCTTCCCGCAGCCGCTGGAAAAGCCGCGAAGAGGCGTTGGCGCCCGCCATGTTGGAAAAGACGGCCAGGGCGTAGCGCCGTTCGTCCTGTGAAGGCAGGCCGGGCAGGCCCAAAAGCAGAGCCGTCTGCTCAAAGTCCTTCTCCCGCAGGGAAAGGCAAGGAGTCCACAGGCCACATTCCGGTGCCTTCGCCTCCTGGCCCCGAAGCGCGTCCCCGAAATACCGGTCGATGATGTCCCGGAACGCATCCTTGTCAAAATTGCCGCACACGGAGATCACCAGATGATTGGGGGTATAGTGCCGGGCGTGAAAGGCACGCAGGCTCTCGGCGGTCAGCGCCCCCACCGTCTCGGCGGTGCCGAGAATCGGGCGGCTTAGCGGCTTCCCCGGCCATACGCCCGCGTACAATAGGTCCGCTGCCACGTCGTCGGCACTGTCCTCATACATGGCGATCTCGTCGAGAATGACGCCCCGTTCGGTTTCCACGTCCTTTTCGTCAAAGCGGGGATTGGCCACCATGTCACACAGCATTTCGAAGGCTTCAGGCGCATGGGTGCTCAACGTGTGGGCGTAAAAGCAGGTGTATTCCTTGGTGGTGTAGGCATTGACCTGGCCACCGAACAAATCGGTTTTCACCGCAATGTCCATGGCAGACAGGCGCTTTGTCCCCTTAAACGCCATATGCTCGATGAAATGGGAGGCTCCGTTTTCCGCCGCCGTCTCGTACTGGGAGCCGCAGCGCACCCAGATGCCGAAGGAGGCCGAACGAAAAAAGGAAATGGGCTCGAATGCCACCGTCAGTCCATTTTGCAACGTCTTTTGTTCCATTGTCATCCGCCGTTTCTCCGGTGAAGAACTGGATACGTTGGCCGTCACCGGTCGGCCCATGCCAATAGCGCTGTCCTCCTTAGCCTTCCCGCCTCCGGGGGCAGACATGCGCCGAAAAACAAAAGGGCCGGATGCCAGAAGCGTTTCTGACATCCGGCCCTTGTAACATTTACAAACCGAATCCTTAGTTCCTTCTGGGAGGACGATGCCCGCCCATGGGAGGCCGGCCGCTGCGCTGGGGCCGGGTGGGAGGCACGTCGTTCTCCGGAACCAGGCCCTCCACTTCGATGAGCGCATCCCGGCGGGACAGGTTTAAGCGGCCCTGGGAGTCGATCTCGGTGACCTTGACCATCACTTCGTCGCCCACGTTGACCACATCCTCCACCTTTTCCACGCGCTTGACGTCCAGGCGGGAAATGTGCACCAAGCCTTCCTTGCCCGGAGCGATTTCCACGAAAGCACCGAAGGTCATCAAGCGGGTAACCTTGCCCTTGTAGATGGCGCCGATCTCCGGATCGCTGGTGATGGTCTTGATCATGTTGAGCGCCCGCTCGGCACCCTCGGTATTGACCGAGGCGATGAACACCCGGCCGTCTTCCTCCACGTCGATCTTGCAGTCGCACTCGGCGCACATCTTCTGGATGATCTTGCCGCCGGGGCCGATGATGTCGCGGATCTTATCCACCGGAATGGTAGTGGAAAGCATCTTGGGCGCGTATTTGGAGAGCTCCTTGCGGGGCTCGGGGATGACCTTGAGCATCACGTCGTCGAGGATGTAAAGGCGGGCCTTGCGGGTCTTTTCCAGGGCTTCCTTGATGATTTCCGGGGTCAAACCGTCGATCTTCAGATCCATCTGGATGGCGGTGATGCCCTTGTGGGTACCGGCCACCTTAAAGTCCATGTCGCCGAAGAAGTCTTCCAAACCCTGGATGTCCACCATGGTCATCCAGCGCTCGCCTTCGGTGATGAGGCCGCAGGAGATGCCCGCCACCGGCGCCTTGATCGGAACGCCCGCGTCCATCAGCGCCAGCGTAGAACCGCAGATGGAGCCCTGGGAGGTGGAGCCGTTGGAGGAAAGCACCTCGCTGACCAGGCGCAGGGCGTAGGGGAATTCGTCCACGTCCGGGATGACCGGCTCGAGGGCGCGCTCAGCAAGGGCGCCGTGGCCGATTTCCCGGCGGCCGGGTCCGCGGCTGGGCCGGGTTTCGCCCACCGAGTAGGACGGGAAGTTATACTGATGCATATAGCGCTTGAATTCCTGGGGATCAATGCCGTCGAGCATCTGCTGATCGCTGACCGGACCCAAAGTCGCCACGGTGAGCACCTGGGTCTGGCCACGGGTAAACATACCCGAACCGTGTACCCGGGGCAGCAGACCAACCTCCGCCGCTAAGGGACGGATTTCGTCCATGCCGCGGCCGTCCACCCGCTTTTGCTCGTCCAAAAGCCAGCGGCGCACCACGTATTTCTGGGTGCGGTAGAGGCACTCGTCGATAGCGGCCGCCTGGTCGGGGTACAGCTCGTCGAACTTTTCATGCACCGCCGTGTACACCGGTTTTAAGCGCTCGTCGCGCACCTTCTTGTCGTCGGTGTCCAGCGCCGCCTTCACGTCCTCGATGGCAAACGCCTTGACGGCCTCCAGCAGCTCGGGATCGGGCTCCAAAGAGGGCACGACCACCTTTTCCTTGCCGATCTGGGCCTGGATGTCCTGAATAAACTGGACGATTTTAAGATTGGTCTTATGGCCGAAGAGGATGCCTTCGAGCATCACGTCCTCTGGGATTTCATTGGCGCCCGCCTCGATCATGGCCACCTTTTTCTCGGTGGAAGCCACTGTTACCGCCATCTGGGACTTGGCCTTCTGCTCGGCGGTGGGGTTGATGACGTATTCCCCGTCCACATAGCCCACCGAAACGCCGGAAATCGGGCCGTTCCAAGGAATGTCGGAAATGGTGATAGCGGTGGAAACGCCGATCATGGCGGCGATTTCCGGGGAGCAGTCCTGATCCACCGACATGACGGTAGCCACTACCGACACGTCGTTTCGCATGTCCTTGTTAAACAAGGGGCGCACCGGCCGGTCAATCAAACGGGAGGCGAGAATCGCCTTGTCGGACGGGCGGCCTTCTCTTTTCAGGAAAGAGCCGGGAATCTTGCCCACCGAATAGAGCTTTTCCTCAAAGTCGACCGAGAGCGGGAAGAAGTCGATGCCGTCCCGGGGCTTTGCGGACATGGTGACCGCACAGTGGACGGCGGTGTCGCCGTAGCGGACCAGGCATGCGCCGTTTGCCAGGCACGCCATTTTGCCCGTCTCGATTTTGAGCGGCCGGCCAGCCAGCTCCGTTTCAAATACGCGGAAGTTTTCAAACATAGATGCAATTCCTCCAAAGTAAGAATTTCAGTCGTGGAGGCCGGCGCGCATTTAGCAATGAAACCAGCCTTCGGCAAAGATTCCGAACGCTCGTTTTACTGCTAAAATCGCTTCCGTACTCCGGTGAACAGGCGGACGAGGGAAAGAACAAAAGCAACATGAGGCAGGCGCAATTCGCGCCTGCCTCCCAAAGCTACTTTACTTACGGATGCCCAGCTTCTCGATGACGGCGCGGTACCGCTCAATATCCTTCTTCATCAGATAGTTGAGCAGGTTGCGGCGATGACCGACCATCTTCAGAAGGCCGCGGCGGGAATGATGGTCCTTCTTATGCACCTTCAGGTGTTCGGTCAGATCGTTGATTCTCTTGGTGAGAATGGCGATCTGGACCTCAGGAGAACCGGTGTCCCCTTCGTGGCGGGCATTGTTGACGATGACGGCTTGCTTTTCTTCTTTGAGCATCATAGCGCAGATACACCTCTTTCTAAGATTCGCCCGAAATCGAAGCGCGCGGCAGGTGAAATTCCCCGAAACGGGGCGCAAAACCCAACGGCTGCGAAATGGGTCAAAAGTAACCGTCTCATTATAACATCGGCGTTTACAAAAGTAAAGGGCCCAAATGGAAATTTACACGGTTTAGTCTTCCTTGATGACGCCCAGCATATACGCGGCCAGCAGCCGCTTTAAATCCGCAATCTTCGCCAGAAGCTGGGCGCCGGTATCCGTTTCCCGCACCAGGATGCGATGCTGGGCGGTTTCATAAACCACCGAGGTGGAGATAATGTCCTTATTTTGCTGAATGGCGGACACGGTGGAGTCAAAAGGCTCGTGGGAAGCAAGACGGATGCCGTAGGAATTATAAAACAGGGTATACCCGGCAATGCCGGTGGCCTTCTGGTAAGCCTTGCAGAAGCCGCCGTCGATGACGATGAGCTTGCCGTCCGCCCGCACCGGGTCCTCTCCGTCCCGGGAGCGCACCGGGATGTGGCCGTTGATGATGTGGGAATAGGGCTTATCTCCCAGGCCGAACTCGCTTAAAATCTTTTCGCAGATTTCCTTTTGCTGAGTTAAGGTGTAATAGGCGTTTTTCGGCTCCACCCAGGTGGACTCGTCCTCAATCAGCATCCGTTCAAAGGTAGCCATGCGCAGCCGGCCGAACAAGGGCGAATTCTTCCCGCACCACAAAAACCAGAGAAAATCCTCCCCGTACTGCTTCTGGGGGCTGCCGGGCCGGCTGTAATACCCCTGCCGGGCCACTTCCTCCGCATAGTCCACCAGCTGCTTGCCACAAAGGCGTTCCCCTCCGAAGGAGAACTCCATAAAGCTGCCGTCCTCCTGAAAGGGGATGCAGCCGTGATAAAGCAGGTTTCCGTTGAAGCATTTGTAAAGCCCGCCCTCGGAATAGAGAAACCGGGTGTGCCGCTGGAGCTTTTCGCTGCCCTTGAAGGAGGAAATGAGCTGCTCGACCACGCTTTCCTCTTCCTCGGTCAGGGCATAAGGATCCTTGGGGTCGATGGTGGGGAACTGGAAGTCCTTAAGCGGATACGTCTTTTCCCCGATGGTCACCGTGCCGTTCTGGTAATCCACCTTGTCCAGCAGGAGCCGTTCCTCCATCTGGAATTCCGGATGCCGCTTGATGATCTGCCCTTCCAGCTTGAACTGGATGACCAAAATCGCCTTGTGCATTTTGCTTACCAGCCGCAAATCCTTGGGCCCGTATTTCTTCTCGTCCTTGGCGTTCTTGGGCGCAAAGCAGGAGGAATAATGATAGGTCTCCTGAGCGAACACCGCCAGCGGCCGCAGGTTGATGCCGTAGGCATTCTCGATCACGTCTAAGTTGCTGTACTGCATGGAATTGTTGAGCACGTTTGCAATGCACGCGGGGCTTCCCGCCGCCGCGCCCATCCAGAGAATGTCGTGGTTGCCCCACTGGATGTCCACACAGTGGTGGCTCATCAACCGTTCCATGATGATGTCTGGCCTGGGGCCCCGGTCGTAAATATCGCCTACAATGTGCAGCCGGTCCACCACCAGACGCTTGATGAGCCCGGCCAGCGCCTCAATAAACGCGTCCGCCCGGTCCAGGTCCACAATGCTTTGAATGATACTCTCGTAATATTGCTCTTTGTTCTTGATTTCGTAGTTTGTATGCAAAAGCTCGTCGATGATAAACTGAAAGTCCGGCGGCAGCAGCTTGCGCACCTTGGAGCGGGTGTATTTGGACGCCACCAGCCGGCACACTTCGATCATCCGGTGAAGGGTCAGCCGGTACCATTCGTTCATGTCGGTCACGGTCTTTTTAACCTCGTCGAGCTTCTGATGGGGGTAATAGATCAAGGTGGACAGCACCGCCCGGTCCCGCTTGGACATAGAGTTGCCGTAGAGGATGTCCACCTTTTCCCGGATCACCCCGGAGCAGTTGTTGAGAATGTGCTCAAAGGCCTCGTATTCCCCGTGCAGGTCGCTCATGAAATGCTCGGTACCTTTGGGAAGGCCCAGAATGGCCTGGAGGTTGATGATCTCGGTGGAGGCCGACTGGATGGAAGGGTATTCCTTGGCCAGCAGCTTTAAATAACGCAGATCGCCCAGAACCTCGGCTTTGTCGCAGTTCATGTTTCTACCTCCCAGAGTGAAATGAATCAGGCTGCGGCTCTGAAACAGCCAGCCTGTACCCGGTTTTGCGCACCCCGCTTTGCCCTGTTTTGTCGAGCGCTTCCCGAAAAGGGAGGGAAAGGGCGGTTCCCTCCGGATAAAGCTCCAAAAGCGGGACGAGCACAAAGGCGCGCTCCAGCATCCGTGGATGGGGAAGGGTCAGCTCCGCGTCGTCACACTTGGCCCCATCGTACAAAAGCAGGTCCAAATCCAGTGTGCGCGGTCCGTTTTGCATCCGCCGCACTCGCCCAGCCGCCGCCTCAATCCCCAAAAGCGCACCCAAAAGCGCATGAGGAGACAGGGCAGTAGACAGTACGGCCGCACCGTTATAAAAGGTTGGCTGTTCGGCATAGCCCACTGGATCGGTTTCGTATACCGCCGAAACCTTCGTCACCTTCGTGCCGGGCAAAAGGGAAAGTGCATCCACCGCCCCCTGCAGGGCGGCCAGCCGGTCGCCTAAATTGGCGCCCAGGCCGATGACCGCGTCCGCCATATTCTCACACCCCCGTCTGTTTGCGTTTGAGCTGCACCGCCACCGTCTCAAAGTCCGCCGCGATGGGTGCCCGGGGCTTATAAAGGGTCAAATCCACTTCCCGGATTTCCGGGAAGCGTTCCAGCAGCGCGTCGCACACGGCTTGTCCCGCCCGCTCGATCAGATTAAAGCAGCTTCCCTGCATGGTGTTCACCGCCGCCTTCGCCACCTCGGCGTAATTGATGGTGTCCTCCACGTTGTCGCTGCGGCATGGCTTGGAAAGGTTCACTTTCAGCGTAAGGTCCAGCACAAAGGGCTGCCCCGCCTGTTTTTCGCTGTGAAATACCCCGTGGTTTGCAAAAACACGAAGTCCCTTAAGTATAATTTTGTCCATAGGTTCCTCCAAGTAAACATCCGAACCGGATTTTTTGGCGGCGGGAAAGAAACCCGCCTTACCCCAGGGCCGATTACAGGGAGAATCCCGTCTCCCGTAACACCGCGTCGGTCAGCCGCGCCGCCTGCGCCGCTTCGAACACGTCGTGCACCCGCAGGATGTCCGCCCCGGCAAGCTGGGCGAGCGTGTGGGCTGCCACCGTGCCGCCTACACGCTGGTCCGGCGGGGCCGGGCAGGCGTCCACCGTCACCCGTTTGCGGGAGGCCCCCACCAGGTAAGCGTAGCCCTCCGCCCGGGCGGTTTTAGAAAGAAGGAGCGCTCGGTTTTGCTCCATGGTCTTGCCGAACCCAATCCCCGGGTCCAGGCAGATCTGCTGCGCCGTTACCCCCTTGGCCAGCGCCTTTTCCGCCGCGGCAAGCAGGAAGTCATGCACCGCCTGCCCAATGTCTCTGCTCCCGGCATACTGGGCCGTATCGGCCGCGTCGCCTGGGTGCATCAGGATCAGGCCCGCCTGACAGCGGGCCGCAATCGTGAACATGGCTTCCTCTTTGCCGCCTGTGATGTCGTTTATGATGTGCGCCCCGGCCTTGAGGGCCTGCTCGGCCACATCGGGGTAAAAGGTGTCCACAGAGACGGGGACGGAAAGCTTCCCCGAAAGCCCTTCGAGCACCGGGCGCAGCCGCTCCCATTCCTCGGAAGAAGACACCGGTGTAAACCCCGGCCGAGTGGACTGGGCGCCGATGTCGATCAGATCCGCCCCTTCCTGTTGCAGGCGCAGGGCGTGGGCCACCGCCCTTTCGGGGTCAAGATATTGGCCCCCGTCCGAAAAGGAATCGGGGGTTACGTTTACAATCCCCATGATATAGGTCTTTTCCCCCAAAGGAAAAGAAAACCCGTTGCCGGAAAACTGCATGCGCATCCCTCCTGTTATTTGCCGCTGAGCAGAGCCATAACCTCCGCCCTGGCCCGTGCGTCTGACCGCATCAGCCCCCGCAGGGCGGAGGTCTGGGTGCTGGCCCCGGCGGCCCTGGCGCCCCGCATGGTCATACACAGGTGTTCGGCATTGATGACCACCGCCACCCCGTAAGGGTCCAGTTCGTCCATCAGGAAGTTGGCGATCTGGGAAGTAAGCCGCTCCTGCAGCTGGGGACGGCGGGCAAAGCTGTCCACGATCCGCGCAAGCTTGGAAAGCCCCAGCACGTTTCCGCCTCGGGGGATGTAAGCGATGTTCGCCTTGCCGATGAAAGGGAGCAGGTGATGCTCGCATACGGAATAGAGCGGAATGTCCCGCACCAGAACCATCTCATCATGCTGGGTGTCGGTAAACACCTTCAGGTGCCGCTTAGGGTCGTCGTTTAAGCCGGAGAAGATCTCCTCATACATCCGGGCCACCCGCTCAGGGGTCTCCACAAGGCCCTCCCGGTCCGGGTTCTCGCCCACGGCCAGCAGGATTTCCCGCACCGCCGCTTCAATTCGTTTCTTATCCACCAATTGATTCGTCACCGCCGTTTCTCCAGCGGCAATGAACAGGTTCCGCCTCCGCCGCTGGGAGGATGCGGACCTTATGACAACACGAAGGAGCGCCGTTTTCGAAAAAACGGCGCCGGCAGGAGCTTACCCCTTTTTCTTTTGCAGCAAATGCGCGGGCCACAGCAGGATGATGAACACCGCCGTGCCAAGCGAAACGCTGCCCGGCTTCCCGTCCACCTGCTCTTGGGCCGCAGCCGACTGGGCCTTCAGATAGAAAAAGAATCCGAAAACCAGGTAAATTGCAAACAAAATCCGCACCGCGACCCAAACGATATCCCAAACGTCCAACGAACCCCCCTCCTTTTATCCAGCGCTTGCAAAATGCAGCAGAATGGTGATCACATGCAGGCTTTCGTCCGCCGTTCCAAAGCCCACGTTGGTGTCGTCCAAGAGCGGGCTTTCCAGCGACCCGTTCGCCTGGGTCAGCAGAGAAAAAATCTCATTATTGCGCACGAGAGAGTCGTATGCGGCGTTTGCCGCTTCTGCCGAGGAAAAGCGCAGTTCCAGAGTGGATTCCCCGCTCATGGCGCTCATGGCAATGGCGGAAACGATGGCCGCCCTGGTATTGTCGTCAAAGACGTCGAACATCCGTCCCATCCGCACAAAGTAGTTGTTGTCTCCCGCCGCGCAGCCGGGAGAGGCAAAATCGGAATGGGTGGCGGAAATTTCTTCGTCGGTTAGGTTAAAGTAAAGATGGCTGATTTCCTGGCCGCCTTCGGTCATAATGGAATCGTCCCAGGTGGCGTCCAGATGGTACAATGC
>CAMLYM010000002.1 GCA_946491705.1 uncultured Clostridia bacterium | reverse complement strand
TCGTGGGCGGCGGGAACAAGACAAAGGAAAAAAAAAAAAACGCCCGGAACCCCTGTGGGTTTCCGGGCCTTTTTTGTGTGCCGATAGGCCATCGGCATCTTACCATTAGGAAAACGCTGCCGTCCATTTACAGGCAGTGGATAAAGGCACAGGCAAGCCGTATGTCGTGCCTGCAATATCTCATGCCGCGGGCATTGACTTGCCCGGGATGTTTGGAACGATGCGGCGAGAGCTCATAGAAGCAACCATACGCATCCGCCTACCGCTTCAGGCGTTTGATGGCCGCCTTGGTCTCCTGAGACACCCGGTAGGATTCGGTGATCTTTTGAAGCGCCTTGTTGAAAGTCCAGTCGTCCAGAGGGCAGTCCTGCAAAAAAGGCCCGGTTTCGTGCGGAAACTTTATGTAGCATACGCTAATCAGCCAGGCGTTTGCCATGCGCACATAATAATGTTCGCTTTTTATCCTTCCGCTTGCCTCCAAAATCCGCCTTACCGTGTCTGAGGTGAGGCACTGGCTTAAAAGCAGCACCAGCCCCATCCGGACGGCCCAGGGGTTCTCCGAGGACAAAAGCTCGCCTAAAAACGGCCCCCATTCCTCTCGGTGCTTTGCCACGGTTTTGAGTCCCATGCAGGTGCTATCGCAAACCGCCCAGTTGTCGATCCTGGGGACAAAGGCGCGTACCCGCTCCATCACGATCTCGGTCGGTTCCTTTAAAAACCCCAGCACCAATCCGTAGAGCAGGATTTCTTCGTAATACCGCGGGCTTTGCGCCGCCAAAAGATACCCGTTCCAGTCCCCATTAGCAATCTGCTTTGCCAGGGCCTTCAGCGCCGGGGCCCGCACCCCCAGCATGGGCGCCGCCGTGTCGGGGACGATGCGGGCGTTAAATGCCCGGTACCCCTCCTCCGCCATGGCCTCCAGCCGTGTCACCAGCTCACCGTAATCCGCCCGCGTGAAAGGAACTCTCGTAAACTCCGCCATCGCTTAATACCGGTTGTCAAAAATACGGGTGGACTTTTTCTCGCTGCGGGGCAGTTCCCCGATGGATACGGCTCTCGGTACAATGGTAATGCCGATCTTCGTCTTAAAATGCTGGCGTACATTGGTTTCCAGCGGCTCCCGGTCACCCGCCGCGTCGGTTTCAAAGAACAAAGTCATAATATCCTTGCCGTTTAAATGGTCGATCATCACCTGGTATTCGCTGCTGGCACCCTCGATGTCTCGCAAAAGCTCGTCGATCTGGCCGGGGAAGATATTGACCCCCTTGACCTTCACCATGTCGTCGGTGCGGCCGATGAGAGTGTCGATGCGGGGATAGGCTCGCCCGCAGGCGCATTCGCCCGGCAAGAACCTAGTCAGGTCGTGGGTGCGGTAGCGAATGAGGGGAGCCCCTTCCTTGCGCAGAGTGGTGATGACCAGCTCGCCGATTTCCCCATCCTTCACCTGCTCCAGGGTGTGGGGGTTAATGATTTCACAGTAGACGTAGTCATCCCAGTAATGCATGCCGCATTCCTCGTCGCAGCTCATAGCGATGCCCGGCCCGTAAATCTCCGTCAGCCCGTAAATGTCGTAAAGCTGTACGCCTAGTTCGTTTGCGATGCGCTTGCGCATTTTCTCGCCCCACCGCTCCGAACCGATGATTCCCTTTTTCAGATGGATCTGGTCCTTGACGCCCCGCCGGGTGATCTCCTCCGCCAGCAGCAGCGCATAGGAGGAGGTGGCTCCCAGCACGGTGGATTTTAAGTCAATCATCATCTGAATCTGCTTGTCGGTGTTGCCCGGTCCCATGGGGATGGCCATGGCACCCAGCCGCTCTACGCCTGCCTGGAACCCAATGCCCGCCGTCCAAAGGCCGTAGCCGGGGGTAATCTGCACCCGGTCGCGGTTGGTAAGCCCCGCCGTGCGGTAGCACCGCTCGAACATAACCGCCCAGTCCTCCACGTCCTGCTTGGTATAGGGGATGATGATGGGGGTGCCCGTGGTGCCGGAGGAGGAGTGAATGCGTACGATCTCCTCATCCGGCACCGCCTGCAAACCCAGCGGATACGCCTCGCGCAGCTCGTCCTTGTTGGTAAAGGGGAGCTTCTCGAAATCCTCCTGGCTTTGGATGGACGTTACGTCAAAGTCCCGAAACTTTTTCTGATAAAATCCGCCGTCAACAGCAGCAAGACGGCCGAGCTGTTTTTTGATAAGATCAAATTGTTCTTGCTTCATGTTCATTGTTTCCTTCCCCCAGTCACCGCTTCGGCCCCCGCCGCAAGCGCCTTCAGATTCATGGAGAGGAACCGCTCGGGCAACTTTTCCCGGATGGTATCCTCGATTTGCGTAAGCGTCACGGGAAGAACGCCGGCGCCCGCCGCTGCGCCAAGCAAAGCCACGTTCAACACCTTCGCCGACCCGCATTGGCGGCAGACCTCTTCGCCGTCCACCAGTATGAGCCGTTTTACCCGTTCCCTTAAAAAGGCAAGCATCCCCTCCGCATCGTAGGGGGACCCGGAGAGGGATGCCGTTACCGGCTGCACCGCCTTGGTGCTCACCACCATTGCGCCTTCTTCTTTCAGATAGGGCAAGCAGCGCACCGCCTCCGCCGGCTCAAACCCGATGACCACATCCGCCGTCCCCTTGGGAATCAGAGGCGCAAAAGCGTCCTCTCCGATGCGAACATGGCTGACCACGCAGCCGCCCCGCTGGGCCATGCCGATGGTTTCCGCCGTGTGGGCCGAAAGGCCCTCCTTCATAGCGGCCTGGGCGATGATCTTGGAGGCGAGGACGGTTCCCTGCCCGCCAACGCCCGCCAACATGCAGTTTTTCATTTTGCTTCCCCTCCAATCGCCCCGAAGGGACAGACCTGGGCACACACGCTGCACCCGTAGCACATGGACGGCTCAATTTTCACCTTGTTGTTTTCCAAAACCATCGCCGGGCATCCCAGCTCCCGGATACACCGCTTGCAGCCGGTGCATCTTTGAGCGTCCACCCGGTAGGTGGGTCCCGGCTTTGTCACCGCGATGCAGGGAGACTCGAAAATGACCGCCGATACGCCCTTGACCGCCGCCGCTTCCCTGACCGCCTCTACCGCCGCTTTCAGATCCAACGGATCGGCCTTGGCCACATGCCCGACGCCGACCGCTCCCAGCACCCCCGCGATGTCTACCTTCCGGGAGATTTCTCCCATCATGGTCTTGCCGGTGCCCGGATGGGGCTGATGCCCGGTCATGGCGGTGGTGGCGTTATCCAGCACAACCAGGACGATGTCGGTTTCGTTATATACGGCGTTGATCACGCCGGGAATCCCCGTGTGAAAGAAGGTGGAATCCCCGATAAAGGCGAAGTTCACCGCATCCGGCTCGATGCGGTGAAGCCCCTGTGCCACCGTCACCCCCGCGCCCATGCAAAGGCAGGTGTCCACCATGTCGAGAGGGCTGGCGTTTCCCAAGGTATAGCAGCCGATGTCCCCGGAAAAGACCGCCTTTTTCCCTTTCATCGCCACCTTCACCGCGTAGAAGGACGCCCGGTGGGGACATCCCGCGCAGAGAACCGGCGGACGAACCGGCAAAGAGGGAAGAGGCGCCTGCTTTGATTCCTCCTGTGGCAGCCCCAGGAAGGAACGAATGGCTGCGTTTGCGGTTTCGGTGGAATTTTCCCCGGCGTTGGGGGTGTGCCCGGTGAGCTTGCCGCAAATCCTTACCGGCAGATGATGCTTGCCGCACAAATAGACAAGCTCCCGTTCGATCACCGGGTCCAGCTCTTCAAGTACCAGCACTTCATCGAGCCCCTCCAGGAAGGAGAGGGCCAGCCGTTCGGGGAAGGGATGAGGGGTTGCCACTTTGAGAAACTTTGGACATTCGCCCATCTGCGCCAGGGCTTCCTTCGCATAAGCCGCGCTTACTCCGCCCGCGGCGATGCCTTTTTTGCCGCCGCCGGTCACTTCATTGAACCGGTAAGCGGAAAAGTCCTCCCCCAGCACCGGCCAGCGCGCCTCGATCTTTTTGTGGTTTTGATAGGTAAGCCGCGGGAAGATGACCCACTTGGAATCCTTGATAAACCCTTCCGGCGTGATTTTTTTACGGCCGCCGTCCATCTCGATGGACGCGCACCCGTGACAGACCCGGGTGGTGGGCCGCAGCAGCACCGGGGTCTGGTATTTTTCCGAGTAATCAAAGGCATCGGAAATCATCTCAAACGCTTCCTCCGGGGATGCGGGATCGAAGACCGGGAGCTTGGAAAACCGGGCGAAATGCCGGGTGTCCTGCTCGGTCTGAGAAGAGATGGGGCCCGGGTCGTCGGCCACCACGATGACCATACCGCCCTTGACGCCGATGTAAGCGAGGCTCATCAGCGGATCGGAGGCCACGTTGAGCCCCACCTGCTTCATGGTCACCATCGCTCTGGCGCCTGCATAGGCCGCTCCGGCCGCCGCCTCCATCGCCGCTTTTTCGTTGACCGACCATTCCACGTACACGTCGCCCGGATTGTGTTTGGCCACCGTTTCCAGAATCTCGGTGGACGGGGTTCCCGGATACCCGCACACGAACCCCACACCGGCGCGCAGGGCGCCCAGGCCAATGGCCTCGTTGCCCATTAACAGCTGCTTCGCCATTCAAAAGACCTCCCTTTTCGTAAGAAAAAGCGCCTGCCCTTGTAAGCCAAAAGCCCAAGGACAGGCGCGAAACCTGTAAAAATGCCACCTTGTTTTGCCTTCCTCAAAGGGAAAGCCTGTGCTTAAAAGCGGGATGCCAGCACATCCCTCATCTATAACGCCGATGCTGCGTCGTCGGTTACTGGC
This sequence comes from uncultured Clostridia bacterium, assembly GCA_946491705.1. GTDB lineage: Bacteria > Bacillota > Clostridia > Oscillospirales > Acutalibacteraceae > Solibaculum_A > Solibaculum_A intestinale. Next base: position 50,516 of record CAMLYM010000002.1, on the reverse strand, counting down.
CGTAAAACGGCCCTGTTCGCCGCGCCCTCCGGAGCCCATTTGTCTGCCTCGTGTCCGCCGGCATCCCAGCACCGCCGGCTCTCTGTGCGACCGCTTTGCAGTTTTACCTCTCCATCGCAGGTTTGTTCCTACAAAGTATAACACCCTTCGTCCAAATTTGCAACCGGCGCAAACCGTCCAAAGCGCAGAAAATGGACGTAGGGGAACAGTGGCGTCTTTCTATGGCAGACAGTAAATAAATGGTAATTAACACCGGATGCTGCGCTGCAAAATGAATCAAACTCTACTAAAACATGAGTTTCATATTAAAGTCGGCAAATCAATGGTAGAGAAGATGTTCCTTGCTTCTGGATATAGTGCCCAACGAAATGCTGGGTGTACTTCCCATTCATATCCAAACTCGACACATTCCGTTGAAAGGTAATTGTTATCCTCAAAATATTTGCGGTCAATGTATCCGTCGCGCAAATCCTTCCTAGCTACTAAAAAATTAATTTTATACATAAAGGTAAGCAGTTCTTTTGCTGAGGCGATGCGCCCATCAGAAAACACAAATTTGCCACTCTGCATGATTCCAGATATCTTATTTATGATTTGTTCCTCAGGATATTTGTGAGAGCCAGACAATTTCTTTTGCTCGTGGCTTGGTTTCATACCCAACAAAAGGCGCCTTATCTCTGGCAATTCGTATCGATGTTCATTGATCGTATCTTGCAAACGGTTTTGCGAATACCGGGAAAAAACGCATTCCCAATCAGTGGTTTTAATTGTCTTATTGCGATTATTGCTGGCTTCGCGTGCTGCCTGCGTACATAAATTAATCAAATCTCTCGGTCTTCTTCTTGTTAGAGATAAAAGGATATAATGAATTGGGCGATTGTTCCATTTTCCTTCTCCCATAAAATGGCTGTCCATAATTGGATATAAATATTTAACTATTTCGAATTGTGGCTTTTTCAGTAAAGTAGTTTCTGAAATAGGCCTTCCTAAGTAGCTTTGTACACGCTTTGCTAAAAAAACCAACAATTCATGTTCGGTCCAAGTAAGCCATATTACATTTCCCTCAATTTTATCTGTCGATTCATCGGCAGTGCGTACCAAAAAATAAACATCGCTACGCAGACTAATTCGAAACTGCAAACAGGGAGACTCGTTCGTAAGATCGCGTACTGCATTTAAAAGTGCTGCAATTCTTTTAATATTGCTGTTCGTACCTTCCCAGGCCCTATCCAAATCGTCAATATAGATCACGATTTTGTGATTGGAAATATATTTTTTTGCAATTAATTTTTTGGATTTATCTATATCAACTTTACCGTCGATTCCTTTTACTATGGCTGTAATTTTGTCTATCAGCTTCATTCCCTTTTCAATAGCGGCATTTGCAAGTGGATAATCCGTCTCAATGTGAAATTGTTGCATCACTAATTCCACAATGCGGGAATTAAGCCCAGATTTCCACTTTTCTATTAAGCTCAATGGATTTTTATCTTCATCCACTTGGCACAAATCGGCAATATCATTGGGACGAATCCATAGCGATAGCACATTATGCTCCAAGTTCTCTTCATAAGACATTCTAAACAAAGCTGATTTTCCAACGCCTTTATGCGCCACCAGAATTCTTAGCGGACGATCGTTGTGAATTTTTTCGTATGTTGTGCTTTTAAAAAAGCTATTTTTAAATCGCACTTTTTCTTCATCTTCTGCTGCTAGTTCACCAAATAATCCTGTAATCTGATCTTCTGTGAAGGTTATATTTACAGACATGCAACATCTTCCTTTCGCTGATCCCAATTGAAATACTCATGCGGTACCCAATGCGTCTACAATCATCCAAAAGGATCGTTTTTATTATATCATAGTTGCCCTCTGATAAGATACCAAAATTAATCTAAAATCCGGAAAATCAGAGCGTCGTTTTGATAATGGTATTCGCATTTCCTTATCGGTTGTTTCTTTGCGGTGCCTTCCTGGTTTAGAAGTTGGCTTGCGCTCACCCGGTTGTGGAAGAGGGCTGCTTCGCAACGGGCAAAAACAAATAATCCGAACCCGTTTTCTATTGAAAACAAGTTCGGATTATTCTGATCAAAGGGGAATTTTAGATGCTGCGTGAGAGCATATTGTTTTCAAAAAAGAAAGAGCCTGGAACGCAAATTGCGTCCAGACTCAATCTATTGGTTGCGGAGGCAGGATTTGAACCTACGACCTTCGGGTTATGAGCCCGACGTCTAACGCATATTTTCACGTTTTTTGTAGTAAAAACCGTATATTCTGTCTTTATATCGACGTATTATCTGTATATTTATTATAATTTTTCCTTACTCTACACCGCTATAGCGGTATCAGTAGCGGTCAAAATGAAGGGCAAAATAGGAGTGAGGAAAGGAAGTTGAATAGAAAATTTCTATCTAATTTTGTAATTTTCCAGTACGGCAGAAAGGACAGAAAAGGTGAAAGTATGTGTAAGGTAATATGCACCGCCACCTGTAAAGGTGGGGACGGAAAAACGACCTCCACAGTAAACATAAGCGCATACATATCAAAAAGGAAAAAGGTCTGCGTGGTGGACCTTGATCCGCAGCATAGCTTGACTACCCATTTTGGGGTGCGTCAAAGTGAACTCAAAGCGTGCAAGACCATCTACGACATCTTCTTTTATCTCATCGATCATGATGACATTGACGATGAAGAGCTGTCGGAATTGGTTCATTCCTGCGTTATCCATACCAGCGAAGTGGATCTGATTCCATCCACCACAAAGCTGGCAAGGCTGGTAAAGCTTTTACCCAGCGCCACCAATTGTGAGCATCTTTTGGAGTACGCGCTCTCCTTTATAAAGGAGGAGTATGAATATATCTTTCTGGATTCTCACAGCGGATTTGATTTGTTTTGCCATAACGCCTTGGCCTGTGCGGATTCCGTTTTGATTCCTGTAGAAGCCAACATATTCGGCTGTGAAGGGCTGGGGGAAGTGCTCCCCATCATCAACGGCCTGAAAAAACGCATGAATCCTCACCTGTCTATCGAGGGGATCCTCTTTACAAAATATCGTGCCCGGACGAAGAACAATCAAAGCTTCCGTGAATTGGTTTACCGGGACTTTGGGAATATCCATATCTTTGCCCCTATCATCCCGGAACGCACATCGGTAAGCGAGGCGCCTAGCTTCGGTATGTCCATCCACGAGTACGCACCGAACAGCGACGCAGCGGCGGCCTATGCCGAAGTAGCAGAAGAGGTGATGTCCCATGCGTAGAAGGGCAATTGTAGACCAGGTACAAAACCTTTCGCTTCTAGAGGAAGACAGCGATTTCTTTTCCGATGGAATAGAAGAAAAAGCAGTCAAGCGAAAAGAGGAATCATCCTATCCCTGTGTGTTGTTACCAACCGACTGTTTGGAGGAATATCAGGACGATAACTTTGAAAAGATCACAGGAAGGCCGCAGCCATTTCTCCCGTATTCCGAAGAAGATATGGACCGGATGGTAGAGAGTGTGCGGGAGCATGGTGTGCTGGAACCCATTACCGTGCGTCCAACGAAAGGTAAAAAATATCAAATCCTTGCCGGCCGCAACCGTTATCGCGCCTCAGTCATTTGCGGTCGAAAAGAAATCCCGTCCATCATCCGTGAGGACATTGACGACCAGCAAGCAGCCCTTATTATGTTGGACACAAATCTTCGCCAAAGAAGGAACCTATCCTATAGCGAACGGGCCTATGCCTATCGGATGAAACTGGAATTGACCAGCTCCCAAGGAAAGCGAAACGACTTATCGGATGCAGACGATCCCTCTATGCGGAAAGATTCGCTGGCGGAGGCAGGAAAAGAGAATAAGGAAAGCCGGCGTATGGTTGCTTATCTCATTCGTTTGACCTATCTCATCAAACCATTGCTGGAAGCGGTGGATCAAAGAACCCTGTCTTTCCGTGTCGGTGTCAAGTTGTCATATATCCCGGAGGAACTTCAAGCGTTTCTGTTCTATCAGATTATGCCACAGTATGGAAAGATCAAAATGAAGCAGGCCGATGCTGTCAAAAAGCTGGTAGAGGAAGGGACCGCTTCTCAAAAGACGATTCAGCGCGTTTTTTATGAAGCGGCAATGGACAAGCAAAATATCCGGAAAATGACCATTCAGCTGCCCGACACTTTGTCCTATGAGGAGGCGCAAAGACTGTTTCAGAGCTTCCTGGAGCAATATCAAAAATAAATTTCATACCCAAAGCAAGCCTGCCAACAGGCTTAATATATAGAAGGGTTAACGAAAGTTGGTGTATATGATGAGACCAGCATGGAAATATACGGCCATGGCGGTCATGTTGTTGCTGGGAATAGCGGGATGCGGGAATCAAAACACCCCTGAGAGTTCTACATCCTCGTTGCCCAGTGGAACAAGCTCTGCTTTTATGCTCGTCGAAAGAAGTGGGCAGGACAGTGAATCAGCATCATCTGACGATAGATCGACAGCGGGAAACCCAGACCCGACATTCTCATCAAAAGGAAGTGATACCAGCAGGGAATCTTCCCAAATTTCAGAAGGTTCCAAACCAGGATACCGGGAGGATCTTTCGCATCTTTCCTCCCGGCAATCCTCCGACCAGGGGAGCGGCGGTGAAATGCATCCTCCTTCTTCAAATCCCCCGTCAAGCTCAGAAAGCAGCGATTCTCATGGGGGATGGGGTTCGTCTCCATCGGCTCCAGACCCCTCTTCATCGCCGCCTGCCCCATCCGAATCCTCCGAAGCATCCCCTTCCTCCTCGGCGACTCCAGAACCAGACCCCATTCCAGACGACTTGAAGCCCTATGTTTATCCATTTGATATCGCCGCTATTCAATCCGACCTGATCCGGTATGGGGAAACCCTCGGCATGGTCCATCGTCCTACCCATCCGGACGGCACGTTTCGGACGCCGGATAATTGTTCTTGGTGGAATCCATATACGTTGTCCGCCAGCAGCAAAAATCCTGCCCTTGTGAGACGGCAACTGTATGAGATGGTGGAATACGATAAAAACAAATGGGGATTGCAGGACTTTGCAATCTATATAGAGGGTTCTGGCGGTCAATATCTCGTGTATATGCTGCACTAAAAACCAGAAAAAGCTCCTTGCCGGATATTCCGGCAGGGAGCTTTTGTTATTGAGAAAGAAGGTTTTTTATGAAAAGAACATTATCTCACCGGATTTTATCCGCCGTTATCAGTATCATCCTTTTGTTTACCCTTGTTTTCAGCGGGACAGTGGCCTCCGCATGGGAATCCACCGAGGGCGTCGTGTGTAGTTCCCGGTTCGGCCGGCTAATCATGGGATCGGATGGGCTGCCGTTCCATTGCCCGGCCAACTATCCGGTTATGCTCTATGACGAGGAAGGCAACACCAGTTATTCCACGTCGGCCGGCGACCGTGATCATCCCCACATGTACCTGTATACGGAACTCAACGTAGACGAACAGTGGGTCTACTGCATTGAAGTGGGCGTATCCTTTGGTTCGTCCAACAATGGATACACCAGCGTCAACGGGGAAAACAGCCGGTTTTTCATGAATCTTCCCCGGGTTGCCCAGGAAGGCATTATGCTGGCAACCGTGTATGGCTTCCAGCATGGAAAGCCTTTGCCTATTTCCGGCATTAACGAGGACGACTATTATTTTGCCACCCAAGCCATCATCTGGGAATACCAGCAAAACCTCCGCACGTCCCCCACAACATTGCAGGACAACGGCCCCATCCCAGCCACTCAGTTTTACGATCAGCTGAAAGACCGGCCGGCGGAAGCTGCCTACAACTGGATCCTCACACAAATGGAGCAGCATTCCAAGATCCCCAGCTTTGCAAACGTCAGCTCCTATGAAGCCCCAACCCATACGATGCAGTATGATGCCCAGTCCGGGCTGTATTCCGTGACATTGACCGATGAAAATTTGTCGGATGTGGATTTACAAGCCTTGTCCGAGGACACCCACGGTATCTCTGTCACGCGCAATGGAAACAGCTATACCTTTACCACTTCCAATCCCATCACCGAGCCGGTCAGCATCCTTTACCGAAAAGACCTTCCGGTATACGGCAACCCCTTCCTGGTCTGGGGACATGTCGGATATCAAACCATGTGTACCGGCGTTAAAGACCCGGTTCAGTTCTATGTCAATTTCCAGACTGAGAATACCGGTACTTTGGATATTGTCAAAAAAGCCGATCCGGATATTTCGGTTGCAGGATGGCAGTTTCGGATTGAAGGAAACGGAGTGAATCAGGAAGTAACCGTCGGGGAAGACGGCCGGATCTCCGTTCCTGGTCTTACCGCCGGCACCTACACCATTTCTGAAATCAATGTCCCGGACTATTACCACCAACCGGAGAGCCAGACGGTAGAAGTCCTACCGAACCAGACCACTGTTGTGGAATTCTTCAACCAGTACCAGAAGGGCGGATTGGTCATCGAAAAATCCTCCGAACAGGATGTTATGACCCAGGACGTCCAATTCCGCGTGGTTGGTCAATGCGACAACGGCAAATCATACGACCAAATCCATGAGACAGATGCCTCGGGCCGCATTGAACTGACCGATCTCTACACCGGAACGTATACCGTCACAGAATTAGGATATCCAGAGACCGGCATCCCGGATTGGATCGTCGCCCCCACCGATGAAAATATCCGTGTCAACGGCGGGGAAACCAGTACGGTTGAAATCTATAACGAACTTAAAAAGGGAAACCTTTCGATCACAAAAGCGTCGGAAGACGGCAACTTTATAGAAGGCATCGGCTTTCACATCTTTGGAACCACCGACGCGGGGATTCTCTACGATGAAACCTTCTATACCGATTCTTCCGGAGAAATCTATGTGGAAGATTTGCCCATTGGAACCTACACCGTAGAAGAAGTTGCAGAAACGGTCAACGGCAATTACCAGATTGCCGCCTCACAAGTGGTGGTCATCAAAGGGGACGAAACCACACAGACGCAGTTTTATAACGCCCTCCATAAGATTCCTCTGCGAATTGTCAAGGAATCGTACAATGGAAAGAATCTGGAGGGCATCCAATTCCTTGTGAAAGGAACTACCTCCACCGGCGAGCCTTGGGAGAAGACCTACACGACCAACGCACAAGGCGTTGTGGATGTCAAAGAAACCGATCCGGACGCTCCGCCCTGCGGTACCTATACCGTGTCGGAGGTAGAATCCAGCGTCAACATTGGATATCTTCTGCCGGACAGCCAAGAGGTTACTTTCACATACGGAGATCAGCCGGAACTTCATTTTTATAACGACAAAAAGGCCGGCGACGTTAAGGTGGTAAAGACCGACGATCTAAACAACCATTTTGTAGAAGGAATGGTGTTCCGTCTGAAAGGTACTTCCTATGCCGGAGATGAAATTGATTGGACGGCAACCACCGACAAAGACGGTGTCGCTGTATTCCATGACGTCCCCATCGGGAGCTATACCTTATATGAGGACGATGTCCCGGCCTTCTTTGTGACCCCGGATCCCCAGGAAGTAACGGTTGTCTATTCAGAGACTTCTGAAAACAATTTTGAAAATGTGTCCCAAAAAGCCAATCTCAAAATCGTCAAACAGAGCACCGACATGCAAAATATTGAAGGTGTCCCCTTCCGGATCGTCGGTATCCCTTATGCGGGGGAAGATTTTGCCTATGACGAAACGTTTTATACCGATGCAAACGGAGAAATCTATGTGGAAGGGTTGTTGGTGGGAAACTATTCCGTCATGGAATTGGATAGTGACGTAACCGTCGGATACATTAAGCCCGGCAGCCAGGAAGTGGAACTGACCTATGGGCAAGACAGTACCGTCACCTTCTTTAACAAACTGATCGAAAACAGCATCAAAATCGTCAAACGGGACGGGTTTAACGACCAGCCCATGGAGGGGATCTTGTTCGGGCTTTACGATTCAGAAGGCAATGAGGTCACCCGCGGCCGGACCGATGCAAACGGAACCCTTACATTTGAGAACATTCGGTACGGCGAGTATACCGTCCGGGAACTGGAAGGGAAGACGGGATATTATCCTTTGGAGGCCGGCCCGCAGATTACCGTAGAAACCGATGGCCTGACACAAGAAATCCCCATTGTCAACGACCGCATCCCCTGTGAAATCCGCGTGTATAAAACCGACAGCCATACAGGAGAGCCTTTGCCCGGCGTCACATTCGGCTTGTTTGACTTAGAGGGAAACCTAGTGGAAAAGGCCGTCACTGGTGAGGATGGTTATGCCCGATTCTCTCCGCAAGTGTGGGGACAAACCTTCCAGATCAAAGAGCTGGAAGTCCCGGTAGGATACCAGCTGTCCGATCATGTGGAAACGGTAGAAATCCAGCCTGGAGAAACCGAACTGCAATTCCAGTATGAAAACGACCGCATACCTTGTGAAATTCAGATTTACAAAACAGATGGGTATACCAAGCTGCCCTTGGCCGGAGCCGTGTTCGGTTTATACGACGCAGAAGGGAATTTGATCGAGCAGAAGGCCACCGATGAGAATGGATATATCCAATTCAGCCCGCAGCTATGGGGACAAACCGTGTTTATCCGGGAGATTTCGGCCCCGGAAGGATATCTGGTCAACGACAAGATCGAAGAGTTTGAGATCAAAGCAGGGGACGAAAGCGTTACCTTTGAATGGGAGAATGAGCGCCGGCCGGTGGAGATTGTGGTACACAAGATAGACGAATCCGGCTTACCGTTGGCAGGCGCGGAGTTTGGCCTGTTTGACGCACAGGGAACCCTTCTACAGTCCGGGATCACCGACGAAACCGGCGTCATCCGGTTTACAAACAACATTTGGGGCCAAACGGTCTATCTGCGTGAAATCAAAGCACCGCAAGGGTATGTTCTCGATGAAGCAGCCACCGAAATTGAATTGAAACCCGAAGATACTGTCTTGGAATACACCAAGGAAAATTACTGGATTACCGGAAACATCCGCATTGTCAAAAAAGATGGTTTGACCGGCAATCCTTTGTCCGGTGTAGAATTCGGCCTTTACGACGAAGCTGGAAACGAGGTTGCCCGCGGTGTTACTGGCGAGGATGGAGCTTTGCTTCTGGAAGGAATCCGTTATGGGACCTATGAGCTGCGGGAATTGGCTGCAAAAGACGGATATCAGAACCTTTCTGCACCCTTGCCGGTCCAAATAACGGAGAATGGGCAGACCATCGAACTGGAGGTGGAGAACGAACCCATACCGGAAGTGCCAGACACGGGTGAGGAGTTCCCGGCCTGGCCCATTGCCCTGTTGGTGGTATCCGCAACAGCCTTTGTCTTGTTGCTGGTGATCCGCAAACAGAAACAAAGAATAGGATAACCATTGAAAATGATGAAGAGCAAGGCCAAACAAATTTGGCCTTGCTCTTTTTCCTATCAGGAGGTGGCTGAATGAGAAAGTACTATTTATCTTTTGTGGATTTGTCTGAAGTGATAAATGTGACGGCAAATCCAGATCAAATTTCCTGGGCACTGGATCAACTGCGGAAATCGTATTTCATCGATAATCTAAATGAGCCCAATCGCATACAAATCGGGAATTTTGCCGCATCGATTTTTCCATCCTTTTTTGATAAGCTATCCATCCGCATTGCACACTGGCAGGGAGGGATTTTAAGTGTCCATCAGACGCTGCATAAGCTGATGGACATGGAAGATTACATAGGCATGTACCTTTATCTTGTAGTTATGTATGGATTCCTCATGTGGAAAACACCCGACCATCTTCAGCTCCTGGCGGCCAATCCCCCTGCGCTCCAATGCTATATGGAAGCCTTTTTGGAGCTGTTCGACAATGCATTACGGGAAAGGGAGGCGAAAACGGAGAATGTCCCGTGAAATTTATCATTATGTGGATTGCAATGGGCATCGCCCAGTAGACCAATTTATTGAAACCCTTGCGCCGAAACAGCAGGAGAAGATTCACTCCTTGCTTTTACAGCTTCATGACCATCCATTGCAGCCGCCGCATGTCAAGGCGATCCGAAATGGGAGATACAAGGGATTGTATGAACTGCGCAGCCGGGTGAAACAGATGGTCCGGATTGTTTTTTCTTTGACGGAGGAAGGATCCATCATTTTGCTGCATGGTTTTATCAAGTCGGACAACCGATCGATAAACCGGGCCATGGAAATGGCACGCATCCGTCAATTTGTCCTGTCAAACGGCGGGGCGCAGATACAGAAGGTCCCATTGACCAATTAGGAGGGAAGCGTTTGAAGAAGGTAATTCAAAAATGCGCCCGCCTTGTTGTTTTCATTTCAATTTTAACATTGTATTGCACATCGACGGTGTATGCAGCAGGTGGGGACATGTTTACGGTGGCCGACGATATCATCCGGACCGTATACAACAGCATTGCCGGGATCAGTACGGCGCTGGCCGGATTGATGTCGGCTGTAGCGGTTATTGGGGCGAAGATGTCCAACAACCAGCACAAAGTGGATCAGGCATGGGATTGGCTAAAACGCGTGTGGATTGCGTGGGCGGTTATCAACGGCATCGGCGCATTCATCGCTTACGTGCGTCCTTTACTCGACGGATACAACACCTTGCCGTAAGGAGGTTGAGGCAAAATGCTGGAAGGCATTATAAAAGGGCTGGTACAGTGGATCTACAGCCTGTTTATCGACCTCCTTACCTATGTGGCCAACGCCCTGCTGGGCGTACTTAATACAGACTTAACTTTTTTTGAGCAATCCGTCCCCATTGTCCTCGACCTCTATTCTGTATTTGTAGCGGTGGGCTGGGGGCTGCTTATCGGGAACTGCGTGTTTCAATGTATGAAATCCATGTTTTCCGGTTTGGGGTTTGAAGGGGAATCCCCGGTCATCCTTCTCTGCCGGACTGGCATCTTCGGGTTCCTATTGATCTTTTCCAAAGAAATTTGCACGATTGGGCTCGGCATCGGAAAATCAGTCATTGACTTAATCGGTATCCCGACACATGTCGCGGTCACTATGCCGGACGAAAGTTTCTTTGCCGTAGGCGCGGCGTGGGTGCTGGTCATAATCATCGGCTTTATCCTGGGATTGCAGCTCATTAAGCTCTTCCTGGAAATCGGGGAACGCTACGCCATTGTAGCGGTGTTGACGCTTCTGGCCCCGTTGGGCCTTGCTATGGGCGGCAGCAAAAGCACCAAGGAAATCTGCGCCGGATATATCCGCTGCTTTGCTTCCATGATCCTGATGCTGGTTCTCAACGTCCTCTTTCTACAGCTGATCTTATCCGGCCTAGCCACCATGCCCTCTGGTGACCTGGTGCTGCCTTGGTGCGTGCTTTTGGTAGGATTGGTGCGAGTTGCCAGGAAGGTGGACAATACCATCAGCAAAATCGGCCTCAATCCAGCCATCACTGGAGATCCGTTGGGCAGGGGGACCGGGGGCATGCTGGTTATGACAGCAGCCCGTACCGTCCTTTCCTCCGTAATCCACAAGGCGTCTGGATCAAAATCTCCATCTCGGCCAAGCAGTGGCGGCCGTCCGGCGGTTGCAGGTTATCATTCCGCCAACAACTATACCGGTGGAGCCAACACACAGCATTATGCTGGAGATTCCAGCACCTCTTTCGGCAATCAGAGCAGCAGCTATACCGGAGGGAATTCGCAAACCCATTCCAATCAATCTTCTGCACAAAATCAGACGTCCGCACAAAACAATCAGAATACACGGTTTGGAGCCGCCAATACGACGACAAATACAAACACCCGTCAGTCCAGCCAGAATGGGAGCCAGTCCTTCGGCCATTCCAATGCACAATCAAAATCCAACGTCCATTTTGCCGGCGGGACAACCGTAAATGCCAACCGGTTTGGGACGGTTCCGCCTTCCCGCAGTGGAAACAATGCCTTCCACAGCCCCGGCCCGGGTCCACAAAACACAGGGAATATGTCACCGTCGCCTGCGCCTGCCGCAGCACCGGCAGCAGAATCGGGAAGCCATAGCCCTGGAAACGATTCCACCAGGGCCGCTGGAACAAGCCCAGCGCAGCCGAATGTCCGCGCCTTCCCAGGAAGTCGAAACCCCACATCCTCTGGGCAACCGGCATTTAGGCGCACACAGGAGAATTCCCGTCCGAGCGCTCCCGCATCCTCCCGTCCCTCTACATACCCAGGGGCAGGAACATCAGGAGCCTCCAGGCCGATAAATCGATCCTTTACCCCGAACGGGTTCCATTCGGCACGGCCGATCCCTCAAGGACAAAAACCGGAACCGAAAGGTGTGCCGGAACAGCCTCAAAAGCAAGAGGAGGGTTCCAATGAGTAAAAGCGGTGCACAAAGACTGGGTGATGTTGCCCAGCTTGCGGACGCCATCCGAAGGATCATCCTTGCCGCCCTAAGGGGAGGATGGCAGGCCGCTCTACTAGAAGCAGCCAAACGTTTCTGGCCGTATATCCTGGTGATTGTGCTGGTGATTATCATGCTGCCGGTCATTATCTTTTGCTGCCTGCCGTCCATGATGTTCGGTTATGACAGCACCTCTGATCAAGAGGTTGGAGACCTAACGGCCCAGGCGGAGACCATAGCCGGATATTACGCCCAATATGAGCAGTATTGCACCCAAAGGGTAGAGGAAATACAAGATTCGGTGATAAACGATGGAGAGGAAGAAGCCCAGAGCAGCCCGGATGTATCTTCCTCAGAAGATTCCGAAGAAGATACGTCGGAAAACGTGGACTATGAAGTGGTCATAGAAGGCGGCCCTATGGAACAGAATTGGTTTATCGCCCTTTACTCTGTACATTGTGGGAACGATCTTCGGAACATGAACGAGGAAAGTATCCGATCCTATGTGGCCGACACCATCCCGTATACCGTTACTGAAAAGGAAGAAGAGGAAGAAGCCGCTTCTTCCGATCCTGCTCAGACGGTGGAGGAAGCAAGTTCGCAAGCAGGGGAGTCCAGTTCAGAGGCGGAAGGGTCTTCTCCTTCGGAGATGTTATTGACCATTACCTATCTGACGCCGGAGCAAATTCTGGAGAGCTTTTCAGAGACCGACCGCAATTGGGCGGAATTGATGTATAAGACGCTGACTGGACAGGGAAGCTCCAGCTCTGTGGTTTTTCCGGATACGGGAACCGGGCAGCTGGCAAGCCCATTCCCGGATGTAGACTGGAGGAGTGTTCTGACCTCCGGCTATGGTTCCAGGACCGATCCCATTACCGGGGAACCGGGTAATTTCCATACCGGAATTGATCTTGCCAGGCCCACGGGAACCGGTATCTATGCAGCCGAGGCCGGCACGGTTATCACCGTTAAATACAATACGACCGGTTATGGATACCACGTCATAATTGACCATGGAAACGGCCTGCAAACCTTGTATGCCCATTGCAGCGAACTGCTTGTCAGCGAAGGCCAGCAGGTACAGCGCGGGCAGTTGATCGCAAAAGTTGGAGAGACCGGACGGGCCACCGGCCCCCATTGCCATTTTGAAGTCCGCTTAGACGGCGAGGACGTAGATCCTACCGGTTATCTTTCATAGAAAGGAGAAAAGCATGGAACCTGTACATATTCCAACCAACTTTACCGATGCCGGAAAAATCTTAGGGATGTTCCCCATTCGCAATACGGTGGAAGCAGTTGCTCTCGGCATTCCCACCCTGATGCTTTTGCTGTCCATCCTGCCCTTCGGCCTGGTGTGGAACCTTGTGGGATGTTTGATCGTGATCGTCCCTTTGTGTGGTTTTGCTCTGATGGGAATCCGGGATTACAGCTTGCTTACCTTTGTGCGAGTGTATTGGAACTGGAGACGGAACCGAAAAATTCTTATCTACGGAGGTGAAACGGCTATATGCCCCAGAAAAAACGCTTGCCGGATCTAAAAACACTGTTGTTGGGTTCTAAAAAAATGGAATCCGGCTCCTATGCCCGGTATCCAAATGGAACGCAGAAGCTGGCGCCTGTGACGGATATTGAAAAAGGAGTCATCCGCACAGAAGACAATCGGAATGTAAAGCTGTTGGAAGTGCTGCCCTGTAATTTCCATTTAAAAAGCGCCATGGAACAGCTCAACATCATTCACTATCTAGCGTCCTATCTCAAGATTTCCCCTTCCTTTCTCCAAATTCTTGTACGTACCCAGCGTGCCGACATCGACGCTTATTGTAAGCAGATGGAACGGCATTATGAAATGGAAATCAACGAGAATTGCCGGGAAATGATCTATGAGGACGCCCAGCTGGTCAACTATATGGCCGAACATGAGACCGTAACACATAAGTTTTATATGTCCTTCCCCTACCAGGGAAGCGCGCAGGATTTTGAGGCCATTGCCGGGGAACTGGCCGACCAAGCGGAAACAGCTTATCAATATCTGGACTACTGCAATCTGGAAGTGCTTCGGCACGAGGATTACGATAATTTCCTGTTGAAAACCCTCTACACCATTCTCAATAAAAAGCAGGCGCGCCATAGGGATTTGGATGCTTTGGCCGGGATGTTTTCCCCGGTCTACGGGGAGCCTGGCTATACAGGGGAGTGGACGGAGGAAGAGGAAGCCGGCCGGATGTCCTTACAAGACCTGCTATCGCCCAACGAATGCGACCTGACCTCGAAAAAGTACGTGCTGATCGACGGTGTCTATCACGCCTATTTCTTTGTGGCCGGGTATGGCTATCCTACCCAGGTAGGGCTCGCGTGGCTTTCCCCTTTGATAGAGATGGGCGACGGGGTTTCCATCAGCTTTTTCCTGGAACGGAAAAACAAGGAGGAAATGCTCCCGAAGGTGTCTAAGACCACCATGATTAACCGATCCCGGATGCGGGATGTGGGAGAAACCCGCACCGACTTCGAAGAATTGGACGACGCCATTGACAGCGGTATGTATATCAAAAATCAGATGAACCGGGAAAATGAGGATTTCTATTATATGCATACCTTAATTGAAGTCATTGCAGACGATGAGGAAACGCTGGAAAAGCGTATGTCCAATGTGGAAAACCAGTGTAAGTCCATGGACCTGATCATACGTAGGGCCGACTACCGGCACGAAGCTTGTTACCGTTCCATGCTGCCGCTGGCACAGCTGGACCCGGAGATTGCAAAGCTATCCCGAAGGAACATCCTTACCTTTGGGGCAGCTTCGGCTTTCCCATTTTCCTCGTTTGAGCTTTGCGACGATACCGGTGTCTTGCTGGGCGTCAACCTGTATAACAATTCTACTACGATCCTGGACCTCTACAACACGGACCGGTACAGCAATGGCAACCTGGCAATCTTCGGAGCCAGCGGCGCAGGCAAAACATTTACCCTTTTGTTGCTTGCTATGCGGCTGCGGATGTGCGGCGTTAAGGTGTTTATGATTGTACCGGAAAAAGGGTTTGAATACCGTGCGGCCTGCGAAGCCATTGGCGGGCAATATCTAAAGATCTCACCGGGATCGGACGACAGCATCAATCTCATGGAAATCCGAAAGCTGACCTTGGATATCGACAGCGATATGAGGGACGGGGCTTCCCGGAACGATTCGGTCCTTTTGGAAAAAGTACAGGTGATCCATACCTATCTTGCCTTACACTATCCCAACATGACGCCGGAGGAATCCTATCAACTGGATACCGCCATTCTGGAATGTTACAAAGAGTTCGGCATTACAAAAGACAATTCTTCCCTTCTCAAGGAGGATGGATCGTTTCGGGATATGCCGGATTTTACCCACCTGTATCCCGTCCTCTTGAAGTACCCGTCTTTGAAAAACATCGCGCTTGTGGTGAAAAAGCTAACGGAATTCGGCTTTGGAAGACAGACCAACGTAGATGTTCATTCCTCTTTTGTGGTACTGGACACCAGCTCGGCGCAAAAAGAGGACGTGAGTGCCTGTACCTATCTAGCGACTTCCTTTATCCGGGACGAATTGACCAGCTCACGTATCCGGAAAGTCGCCATAATCGGGGATGAATTGTGGAAGATCGCGGGAGAAGAGGGCAACGAGCAGGCGGCGGATTTTGCGATCGAGCTGATTAAAACAGTACGTGGATACGGCGGCGTCTTCATTTCTGCCACGCAGAATACCATCGACTACTTTGCGCTGCGCAACGGCAAATTCGGCGACGCTCTTTTGAACAACAGCCGTCTGAAATTGTTGCTGCAAATGGAAGAGGCGGAAGCAGTAAAGCTGCAAGAGAAGCTGGGGCTTTCGGACGAAGAAACCATGCAGATCGTACGGTGCAGCCGAGGGCAAGGGCTTTTGTGTGCAGGGAAAACCCGCGTCCATGTGGAGATCCGGGCATCTCAAAAGGAATATGACCTGATTACCACCAACCGGGCGGACTTGGAAAAACGAAAGGCGGGGACGGCGGATGGACAAGGATAAAGGGACGCTCCTGAAGATGAACAACTGCATATTGTCCGCCCAAAAATGTGTGGAGGCTCTGCTTCGAGAACAAGTTTCCCAGCAGAGATTCAATACCTTTTTGGATGCCGGTATTCACCAAATGGAGCTGGCCTGCATTGAAATGAGGCGCCTGGTGGAACAGGCACGCATCCCTGTTTCCACCTCGTACACGGACGGCGAATTCATCAAAAAGGAGGTGTATGGGTATGTAACGGTCTTGGACACCGGATGGCTGCACATCCGGCTTAATACCCTTCTTCCACGTGACCACTTTTTTGGTGGGACGGCTTATCTGTCCGACAGCATTACCCGGCTTTTGCGCCGCTTTCAATCGGGCGGAGGCACGGTCCCTTTCTACGACCAAGCATTTCTTGCCATTGTGGAACACTGCGATGTGGAGACCTGCCGTGCTTTCGACCACGACAACAAAGCCTTCCAGTCGGTCATCAATGCACTCAAAGGCCGGGTTTTCCCGGACGACAACCAATTTGAATTATCCCTTGGCCTGTTTACCCGTTTAAGCCCGGAAGCCTGCTGCCACATATATGTGTTGCCCGTAGAAGAGGCGGGGGATTTCCTGTTTTGTATGCAGGCAAACGAGGTTTGACCCCTGTTTGTTTCCGGCCCCAAAGGGCTCCCTTTTGGATGGCCGGGAGACCGATGCAACAAGCACAGGAAAGCATACCGGTTTTGCTTTGCGTATCAGGTTTTTCCTCTATATATTTTGTCCAAAACAAGCAGGCTTACGTTGGGAGGTGCGGATGATGCTTTTTTCAGTAGAGGAAATCGAAGCGCTTCGGTTGTGTGCCTGGTGCAAAGACTTGCCGGTTGCGTGCGGCAAATACCTCGCAGAAGAGGCCGTTGCTCTTCTGCGAAGCATTGGATACCTGCGGCAAAGCCGGTGTGGGCAGAGTTATCGTGTAACCCTCCAAGGCTACGCGTTTCTGGATTCCATCGGCCTGCACTATGAGCCGGACAGGCAGTACCGGGGACAGGGAGCAGTATTGACGCGACGGTTACAGATGGCGGAGCTTGTCCTGTTCTTTTACCGGATGGGCGCCAACGTTTTTCTGGATGCACTAGAGGCAGGCAGCAAAATCCCCTCTTTTCTCCCGTCCTTTGCCCTGCGCCGGAAGGCGGCATCCAACCTTCTGGGCGGTTCCCGGTTTGCAGGGATCTGTTATGGCGCAGACATCGCCTTGATCCCTTATTACCTATCCGACGGCAACGACGGCCTGTATCCTATGGCAGAGGAGCGCATTTTTACGGCCGACCGCCTTTTGATGGGGCGCAAACCTTTTGTCGTATATACGGGAAAACCCAGCCTGGATGGAGTCATAACGGTATCTCAAAACTCCAGGGATAGGAAAACGAAGTCAACTACCCAAACATTTGCGCAGGCAAGCCGGATGTTTTCCTGCGGTGTGGGATACGTCCCTCTCACTCAATGGGGGCTTCGGCAACTGCGTATCCTGCTGGAGCCGGATTACCGCACCCGGCTGGCAAAAAAGCTGCTTGGATCCGCATATATGCCCGCCGCTGATCGCCCCTGCGATGCTGTCCATCGCACCACAAAAGAGCCGTATCTCGTTGGGATCGGCTGCGATTTCAACCAATTTGAATCTGTGGTTAACGAAGGGGTTACCGCTCATATTATCCTGCTCGCCAACCAGCTTACAGCGGTGGGAAAATACCTACAAGGAAGGAATGTGATCCTTCACCCATTGGAGCTGGAGGTGGTGGAGGGGCTTCTTCAGATCCCTTCCAGCCTTCCTTCTCCAAATCAATCGCCTTTTCTTACCCAGAAAGGAGGGTATGTGCATGTTCCGGCTTTCTTCCAAGCTCGAAAAGCTGGAAAGCAAATGCAGTGAGCTTTATCAGAAACACAAAAAGGATATTCCGAAAGCCATTGGGATCGGGTTCCTCGCCGCCTATTTCTACGGCGCCGTTATCCATTCCATTTCAGCAGGGATCGACAACACTTGGAATTCTTCAAACGAGCCGTTGTTTACCTGGGATCCATTTGTAAACTTAGGCGCTCTCTTTTCTCCTACCGGGTTAGGGATTACGGCCTTCCTCGTTATTCTCTATTGCCTCTTTACCAAAAAAGGGTACAGCCTCATATCCGGGTACAAAACCAAGTTGGACAAGCAGAGAAAAATTGAAATCCTGCCGGAAGGGACCCACGGGACCTCCGGCTGGATGGAACCATCCCATATCAAAGAAGTGTTGGAGGCCGGCCCACTCAAGGAAGTAACGGCGCCGCTGTTTGGAAAAACAGACAAGGGTACTTACGTGGGGCTGAAAGATCAGAGAGGGTTAAACAACAACATTATCGTATACGGTGCTCCTGGTTCCGGCAAAAGCCGGGGATTTTGTATGCCATTTGCGTTGCAGGCGGCCAGGCGGCGGGAAAGCATCATCTTTGCCGACCCAAAGGCGGAATACTACGAAACATTCTCCGACCATTTCCGCGCCCTCGGGTATCAGGTGCGGGCATACAATTTGTTGGATTTAGAAGCTTCCGACGCCTGGAACTGCCTGATGGATTCGGCTGCCGACGTGAACCTGGTACAGCAGATAGCGGAAACCATCATCCGCAACACCTCCACCGAAAAGGAAAGTCAGGATTTTTGGGCGACGGCGGAGAAAAACCTCCTGATGGCGCTGATCCTCTATGTCCAAACCATGACGGTTCCGGGAACCGGGGAGCTTCTTCCACCAGAACAGAGAAGCCTGGGGACGATTTATCAGATCCTCGCAACCACCAGTGTCAACGAACTGGATGCACGGTTCCGGTCCTTGCCCCGAGGGCATCCGGCTTTGCCTCCCTACGGCATCTTCCGCCAAGCCCCTCACAACATCTGGGGAAATATTTTCGTGGGTTTAGGCAGCCGTCTCAATGTTTTCCAAAACAAGCTGGTGGACAGCATCACCAAATACAACGAAATCGATTTGGAACTGCCGGGGAATCAACCCTGCGCCTATTTCTGCATCATCTCCGATCAGGATTCTTCCCTGCGTTTTTTGTCCTCCTTGTTCTTTTCGCTTCTGTTTGTCCGCCTGTCCAATTCTGCGCGGAAACAGCCCACCCGCAAACTGCCGGTGACCGTCAATGTCCTGCTGGATGAATTCTGTAACATCGACGTCATCGATTTTAAAAAGATCCTGAGTACCGCCCGGTCCCGCAACATCAACATCCAGTGTGTGGTGCAGAGCGTGGCGCAGCTGGCCGACCGGTACCCCAAAACCGAGTGGGAGGAGATCGTAGGCGACTGCGACTATCAATTGCTCCTTGGCTGCAACGACAAAATGACGGCGGATTTCTGGTCGGCCCAGTGCGGGGATGTGACGGTGCGAGTGAATAACGCAAACGTCCCGATGACGCCGCTTTTTTCCCCGGTACTCAACACCACCCGGCCTTATGTACACGCCAAGACCTCCACCGGGCGTCCCCTCATGATGGCCGATGAAGTAAGGCGGCTGCCCCGGGATCAGGCGCTCTTTTTGATGCGCGGGGAACTGCCGCTGAAGCTTTTTAAGATTGTCCCGGAAGAGCATCCGGATTTTGAGAGGTTACGGTCGGTCAAGGCGGTGGATTACGTCCCCGGTTGGCGCAAAAAAGAAGGACTTTGTGCAACCGTTGCACAAAGTCCCTCGCAGGATTTTGAAGCCCATATCCCAAAGCCGGAGGAAAGCGGCGAATACATCCCCACACCGGAGGAACTGGACCTGCATCCCCCGATTGACCTTTCCAAAGGCATCGACTGTAAGACCCTCACCGAAGTTTCTCCCGATGAGATTTAATCTCATCCTTCGATCAGGAGAAGGTTCTTTCTCTTGTCAACCAGTTGTTTGAGTTCATCGGTAAATCCGCTGATGCTGAACAGGACATACCACTCCTTACGCCCGGTGCGATTCCAGTCTACCAAAGCGGCCTTCTTCTCCAAGGCGTTTAAGATATTGATCCCAACCGGGTTTTTCCAGAATTTGCATTCCCCAAAAATGATGTTTTTTCCATCGTCGTCGGTGGCCACTACATCGATTTCTTCCCCTTTGTTGTCCCACCACCGTCCTACACGGGCAAAGGTAAAATCCCAGGTGCCTTCCCCCGCCAACTGCCACATCCGCTGCCGGCAGATGTCCTCATAGACAAAGGCGATATGGTTGTCCACTAGGTTCTTTCGGATTTTATCCATGACGATCTGTTCCTGGTCCGATTCCAAAAAACCGATGTTGGGGTAGACAAACCGGAACCAGAACAGAAGGAAATTGTCTTTGATCTTGTATAACCCTTTTTTGCTCTTTTCCGGATCCTTTTCCGTAACCGGGACCTCTCTCTCCAGGATGTCCAGATTGATCAAAGTCCGCAGATATTTAGACAAGCTGGTCTGTTTGACCTCCAATGCGCCGGCGATCTTCGATAGTTTATGGTTCCCCTGCGCAATGGTGCGGATCACGGAGAAATAGCTCCCGATTTCCGTCACTTCCTTCTGAAGCAGGAAGGTGGGTTCGTCATACAGGAAACTGGAACGGTTCAGGACATTGTTTTGAATGGCCTGATAAATGTCGGTATCGTCATAAAACAGCTCGATGTATTTCGGAACGCCTCCGGTAATGCTGTAATATTCGATCAATTCCTTACGGGATTTACCCGGGTAAAAATCCTGGTAGTATTGAAACGGGATCTGTTTGAGTTTAATTTGCGCGGTTCGGCGGCCATAGAGAGGGCTGCCGTAATTGAGGGTTTGATCCTCCATCATGGTGATGAGGGAACCGCACAGGATGACCATGATGTTGGTATCCTTCAGTTTTTCCCAGATCTTTTGAAAGATGGACGGAAAGGCAGGATTGGCCTTGCCTAAATACTGGAATTCATCCAGAACAATCACTTTCTTTTGAAGGAGCGGCGTTTGGGAAATGGTGTCAAACAGGATCCCCCAGTTATCGACGGATGCGCTTTTGAGTAGGGGGTTCGCCAAATATTCCGCGGCCAGTTCTTTAAACTGGTTGCGGTTTTGCGCCTCCGACTCTTCTGTCGCAAGAAAATACAGAGCATGTTTTCCCCTGATAAACTCGGAACACAGGGCGGTTTTCCCAACGCGGCGGCGGCCGTATAGGACGACGAAAGACGCCCTGTCCTTGGCATACTCGGATTCCAACGTGGCCAGTTCTTTTTCCCGGTCGACAAATTTCTTCATGGCAGACACCTCCATGGAATTATTATACCTCAGATTATTATATTTACAAGTATAACCTGTTAAGGAAGGAGTGAAAGAAGGATGGAACGGAGCTATCGGATCCGCGATGTGGTCAAGGAAGATTTCTTGCGGTTCCCTTTTGCCTTGCTTGCCAACCCGAAATACACGGCCATGTCGCTGGAAGCCAAATTTGTGTATGCATTGCTGCTCAACCGGTTGTCGTTGTCCCAGAAGAATGGATGGGTCAACGAGGACGGCGAAGTGTATCTGATCTATACCCGGGAAGAGGTCTCAAACACCCTGAATATCAGCTACAAAAAAGCGATTGCGGCGTTTAAAGAGCTGATGGAACAAGGGTTGCTCTATGAGCAGCGGCAAGGCCGCGGATACCCGAATCTGTTGTATGTGTTGAAACTGGAGCTGTCCGACCAGGAGGCGTCGGAATTTGTGGAGGATTTCAATCAGGTAGGACGGCTGGAAGAGCCGGACGTCATGCAGGAAAACCAGGACCAGGCGGACAGATCTGCCGATCCGGCACATCAAGACCTGCCGAAACCGCATGCCTTGATGTGTAAAAACGGCACTTCTGGACCTGTTGGAATGGAAGGTCTAGACCTGCCGGATCGGCAGCCTAAAAAGAAAGAGATTAGAAAGCAGGAAAGGAACCAGACGGATCTTCCATCCATCCAACAAAGAGGGGTGGAGGAGGACGCGGAAGAGCTGGAAGGGATTTATGAGCAATGCGATCTTAGCCTCTTCCAGAAAAACATTCAAACTATGTTCCGCGCCGCCATTGAACGGATGTATTACTCAGATTTCTTGAAGGTGGGGAATGCAAGGCTGCCCCAAGCCAAGGTGCGAAGCGCCCTGCATCTTCTGGACGCAGAAATCCTGATGGGGGCGCTGGACTGCATGAAGGAAAACAAAGCAAAGGTGGCAAACCCCACGGCCTACCTCATGTCGGTGATTTTCAACGGCATCTGTGCCAAAGACAGTTCGCTGATTTTGTCCCTGCCTCCGGAATACCTGGAGGATTCCGATTTCTTTCTTCCGTCCAAAAGAAAGGAGGATGCGCTATCAAATATTTGACCAAGCCTCAAAAAGAACTGCTCAAGCTTTTGCGGATGTATGGAACGTTACGGGTAGACCAGGCGAAACAGCTGCTGCGGATGGAGTCGGAGGTTCCGGCTTACATAGGGAAAGCCATCCGGCAGTTAATCGCAATGGGATGCATTGTGCAAAAAGGGGAGGATCTGCTCCAGGCGGAGGACACCACGGTTTCCCAAGAGATGTTGTTGGCGGTGGACGTGATGCTCCGTCTGGCTGGGGACGGGATTGAGATGCAGCAACGGGGGACGCCCCCATTCCTCATCACCTTCTTTAAGAAAAAGGCTGGGAAACTGATCCGGTATGATATTTGCCCGGTAGCGCCAGGGAGGGAACCCATTGTCAACGCCATGCTGGAGGGGATCCACCACAAGTACCGCATGCTGGTATTCCTACTGGAAGACTTCGGGCAGCAGGAAGCGCTCCAGGTGTTTTGTGACCATTGTTTTGTGATACAAACCGACGGCAAAATTCGATTCTATATTGGAAAGCCGCAAGAAAAGGAGGAAAGCTATGGATTTTAGGCAATTGGATGTGACATGGGACCGGGGACTGTCCGAAGCGCAGAAGAAGGAATGGAATGCCATCTATGCGTCCTGCCGGAGCGGTTCCATTTTAACCGGGAAAATCACCGGGATGGATTCCAACGTAGTGTCTTTGACCGACCCGGAGAACGGCCGGCAATTCGACCGGGAGGTCTTCAGCTTGGTGGTGATTGATTACCGGGTGAAGGTATTGATCCCGGAACGGGAGATTTGGTTTGATGAAAAGAGCAGCCAGCCTACTCATGTGCTGCGGTCCATGGGCGGCGCCGTGATGGATTATGTGGTCACCGACATTGACAAGGAAGAAGAATGCTGTGTGGCCTCCCGCCGCCAGGCCATGCGTTACCGCAGGTACACCTTCCAGCGCGACCAGGTACAGGCGGGGGACAAGGCGACGGCCCGGATTCTGGCGGTGGGGTATTCCCACATCCTAGCGGAATGCTATGGGTACGATATGACCCTGTCCATGAAGGACGTATCCTACACGGTAATGGATTTGCACGAACGGTACCGGCCTGGGGATGAATGCCCGGTTGTCATCAAAGGGTACGACAAGGAGAGGGATCAGCTGGCCTTTTCCTTGAAGGAGGTGGAGCCGCACCCATTCGAAGGGGTGGAGATCCGTCATCCCATTGGGAGCCGGCGGGCGTCGTTCATCACCGGGAAATACAAAGGAGGGGTATTCTGCCGGTTGGACGACAACATGGACTGCCTATGCACCTACAGTGCGGGGCAATGCGACGAGGACTTCCATGTTGGGGATCCGGTGATGGTTGTGATCAGCAAGTACAGTTATGAGAAGAAGCTGGTATATGCTAAGATTATCGCCAAGTGGTAATAGATATTACATGACAAAGGCCCGCCATTTGGCGGGCCTTGCTTGTTAATAACGCTTTTAATATTTTTAGATTAAGTTAGTTGAAATGCTCAAAATAGTGTTTTCTTCGCTATACTCTACGGTAATACAATATCCATCTTTCGTATAGTGCGTGGAAATTTTGGGAGCATCATTGCTGCCAGTATATAAAAATAGGTATTCTCCATGTGGATCAATCTTTTGTACACTTTCTAAGGATTGTCCGATTGCTAACTCATTAAAATCAGCTTTTGTCAGATTTAAATTATAGACCCTCCCTAAAATTTTATTTTCGTTACTATCAAAAAAAATCACAGCAACACTATCGTTTCCAAGATATGACACTCTACAGGCGTTTCCGACTTTTCTTAAGCATTCAATCGGATATTGTTTATTTAGTTCATCCATAGTCACGTCAAGTTGAGTTATAGTCAATAATTGTGAATTGCTATATGTCTTTGATACAAGATCCGTTATATTTCGATCAGGTGAGTACATTTTTCCTTTCAAATTACTCTCTCCTTTACTGCATGCAGATAACGTACATAGTAGCATCATAAATAAGAAAAAACATTTAAAATATTTCATAATCAACCTCAATTCCCAACTGCATAATAAATAATAGGACTGTCATAATATGGAACACCATTCAGTGTCCATGGGATTGTATCTGGTGTCATTCCAGCATCCCACAAAACTGAAGCACCACCGATACCATGTTTTTCAGCCCATTGGCCTGTATCTGTCTGACGCATGAAATGATAGTCGTAATATAGTTCGCCTGAATATGGATTGTATGCATATGGCTGTGTCCCCACTCTTAATGCAATCTTAAACTCATTGTCATAAACCTTTGCATTAGGTCCATCAATTTTTCGAACTGTTTTTCCCATAGATTTCAGGTCTGCCTCAACAGATTTTCCAACATCATTTACATCATTCCATTTAGTGGGTGACTTCCCGCTTCTCCCACCAGGTTGTTCATTGACGGGTGATCCAATTGCATATGCATAACAATTTGGAGAGTTTTTATCGCTACTTCCAGGCATATTTACATATGGCTGTGCTGCCCCAGTATTTGAAGTTGGTGCGGGTTGTGAGGAACAACCAGACAAAGATGCTACAAGTCCAACAACAAACGTGATACCAATTACGAGACCCCAAAACTGCCCATTTAAATCAGACCTATTAATAGGATTGTTTGCACAATAAGCAAACATATTCTGGGAATGAATGCCTTGAGCTGTGTCTACATACCCATCCGCATTGATGAATCGGCAAGTTTCGGGATCGTAGTACCTGGAGTTGAGGTAGTAAAGGCTGGATTCCTCATCATAGTAGTAACCACGATAACGGAATGGGTTGAGATGGCCCAGAGTAGAGGACATCGTCCCGGAAACAAGTTCCACCTTGCCCCATGCATCATAGACATAGTTTACCACTTGGCTGCCGTTGCTGTCCAGGATGCCGGTGATATCCCCTTGCAGGTTTTTCACATAGTAGTAGCTTTCCCCATCGGAAAGGAACCCCAGCAAGCTTCCTGTGTCGTCATATAGGAAATCCAACCGGTCGTCCCCGGTGATCTGGGTCAGGATCGTCGAGCCATTCAAGTAGTATTCCGTCTCAACCCCGTTTACCACCTTCTTCACCCGGATCCCCGAGTCGTTGTAGTGGTAGGCTGCATTTGTCCCGGCTTTCGAGAAGGTGGCCAGCTCCCGCCCATGCTGCCAGGTGAAGGCCATGCCGTCCCGGTAGGTGAGAGGGTTGCCGATCTCGTCGTAGGTGATGGTCTGGCCGTTGTAACTGGTCAGCTTGTCCTTCCAGTTGGCATCGTTGTACCCATAGACGATCTCATGGTCAACAATGGTCCCTTCGTCATCCACCGTCAGGTCATAGACGCTCTTTTTCAGGATGTTCCCGCCGTCATCGTAGGTGTAGCCGTAGGCCCACATACCCCTGTCGTACTCATATGCCTTTACCAGCTGCCCCAACTCGTCATACTCATACCGCACCAATGGGTAAAGGTCCGGGAAGAGGTTGTCCCGGATTTCGGTGATGTTGCCTAGCTCGTCATAGGAATAATAGAGGGTCTTGTCCCCATTCTGCACGGATTTAATAAGAGCAGTGGTGGAATTGGGGGCGCTTCCCTCTAGGTATTCGTACCGGGTGACAAAGGGGGTGGAGGTGTTCAGGGTACGGGTGGAAAGACGGGACAGGCCGTCATAGCCGTAGCTGAGGACCTGATTGCCGTTGACCTTCACCCCATAGATGAGCCCGGGCTTCTGCTGCTGGGAGGTGTCCCCGTAGAGGAACTGGGTCTTGGTGGCAACGCCCAGCACCTTGCTGAGGTTAAAGTCCACCCGGTTCTTGTCGTCGTAACGGACCAGCAGCTCCTGCCCGTGGCTGGTGCGCACACCGGTCAGGCGGTTGATCAGGTCATACTCATACCGGGTGGTGATGTTGTTGAGCAGGTCTTCCTGCTCGAACAGAGCCCCTCTCGCGTCGTACTTGTACCGGAAGGCGGCAGTCCCGTCATAGCTTTTCTCGATGAGCTGGTCGAACTCGTCGTAGGTATAGCCCACGGTCTTGCCGTTGCCGTAGGTGCCAAGCTGGAGCAGGCCGTTGTAGGGGCCGTAGGTGTTGGCCATCAGCGTTTGGCTCCCCACCTTGGTCTGAGTGGTGTTGCCAAAGCCGTCATAGGTAAAGGAATAGTCGAACCCGTTGTGGGTAATCTTGGTGAGCTGGTCGTCCTCGTAGGTATAGCTGTTGGCGGTGCTCCCGGAGGATACCGAGGTCACCGCATCGGTGTTGGAGTCGTAGGTATAGCTGGTTTCATTCCCCTTGGCGTCGGTTACTTTGGTGACAAGCCCCGGGTTGCCCCCATAAGAATAGGTGGTTCCGTTGCCGCGTGCGTCGGTTACCTTGGTAACCAGGCTCCCGTCGCTGTTGTACTCCACAGACGAGCGGATCTGTTCAGAGATTTCATCTAAAATCCACTGCTGAAGAGAAATGCGTAAAGGTGGAGATTGTACGAGCAAAATCAAAAGGGCCGATGGATGAAGAAGTGGTGTATCGTCGATATCGTTCTTATCTTGGTGACGATGCAAGAAGCAGGGGAAATCCCATAGTTTATATCGTTTCCGATGATTATGGTAGAGCAATATATACTGGATTTGGGAAACACTCTAAACTAATTGTGATGCTTTTTAATCCAGACGGTACGTATGACGATAGCACAGGCACGATGGACCTAACAAGCTTTGTCGCCTACCAAGACCAGCTGAAAGCCTTCAAGGATCGCAACCATTGGAACCAGCCGCTTACTTGATTCTTTGAAAAATCAAAAGCGCAGAAAGAAACGCCCGGAGAAATTTTCCCGGGCGCTTTTCATACCCTCGCGCTCGCTTGCCTGAGCCGCGCGGCAATGTTACGGGGACTTTCCGCCTGCATGCGGCCGTTTAGCTGTGCGCGGGCTTGGGGCGTGCGAAACCCGAACCCGTAGGTGACCGCCAAAAAATCGATTCCAGCTTGTCCGGCCCCCGCCAGGTCGAATTCGCTGTCGCCCACCAAGACCGTTTCCTCCGGCAGAGCGCCTGCCGCTTCCATGCCCCGGCGTATGAGGTCGGCCTTGGTGAGCCGGTCGTCCTCGTCCATCCCGCACACGGCGTCGAACAAGGAGAGCAGCCCCGTTTCCTGCAGAATCTGCTTGGCAAACGTCTCCTTTTTTAGCGTAGCGGTCGCCAGAAAGCAGCCCGCCTCCTTTAGTTCGCCCAGAGTTTCCCGCATCCCGTCGTAAACCTGCACCTGGCGCCACCCCTGTTTTGCGTAATATTCCCGGTAGCAGCGGATGGCCTGTACAGCCCGCTCCCGGCTCATGCCGCACAGATGCTCGAACACAAAGGGGAGAGGTGCGCCGATAGCGGTCTGAACAAAGGCGTCCCCCAGAAAGGGCAGGCCCAAACACGCAAATGCCTGCCGGTACGCCCGGTAAATCCCCTCATAGGAATTGACCAAGGTACCGTCCATGTCGAATAAAACGCACTTATACATCCGCTTCCTCCTGCTCGTAAACCGAAGGGGTCAAAAACGTAAGATTGAGGAAACGGGACAGTTCTTTGAGCTGCTTTCGAATCCGGCGCTGCTTTTCCAGCGCCTCCTCTTCTTTGAGAGGAATGTCCAGCTCCTGGCGGTAATAATTCCCCTTCGCGCTGGGGAGGAACCCGTCGAACCCCGCCAAAAACACCTCTTTCGCCCCGCACCGGATCAGCAGTTTTAGCAGCATCAGCCCCGCGTTGTCGGAAATCATCTCATCGTCGTTGGTGTACTGATCGTAATCGACAAACAAGTCGTCCTCCCCGGCACGGTAAGGGATGTTGGAGGTGAGGATGACGCGCATCCGGGCCGGCGGCTGAAGATCCCGCTCAATCACGTCCATTCGCTTGTGGTTGCTTACGAAGCAGGCGTCCGCCTGGTAGCGGGAATCGACAAAGTTGACCGATATGACAAAAGGATGCGCCTGTTCGATAAACGACCGGATGGCGTCGGCATGGGTTGTTAGGGTTTTGCCCGGGGCCAGCAGGAGAAGAGGTCGCCCTTTTATGAGCGCGGTGATTTCCCCGACACAAGCGCTGTCATCGATCTTTTTGCTTTGGAACTGGGTGTAAAGCCGTTCAATCAGCCCCCGGTCGTACAATACCTTGTGCTTTCCCGGGATGGATTGGATGATTTTTTCAATGTCCTTCATGGTCAGCGTCTGCTTGTCGATCAGATAAGCGGCGTAGTTGGGATGGCAGACGTGGCTCGCCGCGATGTGGTACGGTACCGTATACCCCCATTCGTACCGTTTCCTGATCGCGCAGATGTATTCGTCGTAAATGTCCATCACCATGGTCACATCGTACCGGGACGCGATGTTTTTGTTGATATACTGGGTGATTAGCTCTGTCGGCAGGTTGCCTGCGCCCCGCCCCATCCCGTACACGGTGGCGTCCAGGACCAGGGTGCGTTTGGTCTGAATTTTTCCCAGAATCTGGGCGTTGGAAAAGGCGAGCTGCAGGTTGTTGTGCCCGTGAAACCCCAGACGGATGCCCGGATCCATATTTTTGTCGATCAGGTAAAACCGGTGGGACACGTCGTTGCGGTACATACTCCCCAGCGTATCGACAATATAGAAGGCGTAGGGTCTGAGGCGGTTCATTTTTTCCACCAGCTCCAGCAGCTCCAGATCGGTGTAGAACACCGTCCCCACCGGCTGCATGAACACCTGGTATCCCTTTTCCATGATGATCTTCGCCCATTCGACGGCCTGCCCCACCTCCTCCTTGTGAAAGGTCAGCCGGATTCCTTCGATGCTCTTTCCGTCGTAAGGCGGCAGGGAGGAGGGGTGCAGCTCTTTTTCCCCAATGGCGATCATCGCCACATACATGGACGTCCGTTCCCGCCGGGGAAGCACCGCTTCAATCCCCTCAACGTCGTGAAACAGCGAGCATTCCTCATCCTGCACCATGCCGGTTAAAAACCCGCACTCGATGATGTCGATGTTTGCCTGTTCCAGCTTGTCCAAAATGGACGCGATGTTCTTTTTTCCAAACTGCCAGTCGTTGATATACCCGCCGTCGCGCAGCGTGCAGTCCAGAACTTGAATGCTCATGCCTCTTCCTCTCCTCTCTCCAGCCGGTCCCGAATGATGCTTCGAACGTATTCCAAATCCTTTTTCGTATCCACCGACAGCGTGTCCGCCTCCACCGGGATCATGCGCAGCGGTTTCCCATGCTCGATGAAGCGGAGCTCGTTGACGTCCTCGATTTTTTCCAGCTCCCCTTTTTCCGTCTGTGCAAAGAACGCGAGGGCTTGCAGCGAATAGGCCAGCACCCCCAGATGCTTATAGTAGTCAAACTGTAGGGCCGCCTTAGGGTGGGGGATGGGGCTTCTGGACATAAACAGCGCATTGCCCTGCGTATCGGTCACCACCTTGATGTTGGACTCATCCACCACATGAGATGGCCGGTGAATTTTGGCCATCAGGTTGGTGGCAAAGAAGCCCTCCGTCGACGGGGGGAGCACCCGCTCGATCAAGTCCGGCTGTATCAACGGCTCGTCCCCGTTGACGCAGACGTATACGTCCGCCTTCACCTGCCTGGCCACCTCGTAAATCCTCTGGGTGCTGGTGGGATGATCCGGCGAAGTCATCTTGCAGGGGATGCCGTAATGGCCGCACGCCTGCCGGATGCGTTCGTGGTCGGTGGCCACATAGACCTCGTCGATCCCCTTCGCTTTTTTTACCTGGCGGTACACCCACCAAATCATCGGTTTTCCACAGATGTCCTCCAACGGCTTGCCGGCCAGACGGCTGGAATGGTACCGCGCCGGAATGATTGCAACCGTATGCATCCAAACTCCCTCCTTATTTTCCGAGCAGCCTGGCGACGGCCCGAATCGGCTTTGTCAGCCGCCAGCAGGTTGAATTTTCGTACGTGTCCACCACTTCCTGAATACGCCGGTCCATCTCCTGCAGGGAAAGGGTCGGCGGGTCTTTCGCAGCCGGGGACGGCCTTGCACCCCCAGCCGCCTTTGTGCCCCGCTCCTGCTTATATAGGTTCCAGTTTTCCAGCAGCCGGTCGGACCACATCTTGAGCACCGCATCGCTTACCACCTCGTACCCCTGTGCAACCGGGTACTGCGCTTTTTTGCAGCAGTTGTCCCCGTCCTTCATGTCGTACGCCAGCACGCTTGGCAGATACACTTGGACCTCGTGCTTGAGCAGCTGGTTGCGGCCGTTTGCCTTCAGCTGAAAGTGTATCATCAGAAAATCCCGGATGCGGTCTTTTAAAGGGAGCATGGCTTTGTTGAAGATGGACTCATCCCGGTAGGAATCCAGCAGCGCCTGGATGACGTAGTGCCCCTTCAGCGCCCCAAAGCAGCCGCCCAACAGATCTTCTTCACTGTCAAAGCCGAAGAAGACCCGGTTGAGCCGCAGCCGCTTGAGGTTGAGATTGGCCCGCATGTCTGGGCTCAACACAATGCCGCCTTCCTTATACAGCAGCCGAAGCGCCAAATACTCCTCCACAAACCCAAGGTTCCCCGCTTCCAGCGCTTTTAGTACACAGCCGGGCAGCTCCTTTTCGGAGCAGTTGATTTCGTCCACTTGAATCAGCCGCGCCTTTGGGAAATCGGTGCGGATCTCCTCCAGGTAGCCCAGGGGGATTGGCCTTCCCAAATGCACACAGAAGAAGGTTTCCGGGATAACCTCATAATCCAAGAATTCCAGCAGCTTTTTCCTCTGCTTGTCCTTGGCAAGATACGGGTTTAACAGGAAATCCTTTTTGTATTTCTGAAGCAGCCCAATAAAGTCCGCCTGGAACAGCACTCTGGACTGCAGCATGTTCCAGTAAAGCTGCTTTGCCGTGCAGTAGACGACTTCTTCCCGGTAGGCCGGGTCGCTTCGGTCGAGAAAGTTGCTAAACGCCTGAATGATGTCCACCATCTCTCCCGCAAAGGTGGTGGAAATGGTGTCGGACCGGCGGTAGTAATTGTAAAAAGGCTTGGGGATGTAGCCCACATGATGGTACCGGGTGACCAAAGAGGGAATGAGGGAAATGTCCTCAAACAGCATCTTTTCGTACTGGTTTTCTTCCCAGATGCTTCTGCGAAAGAGCTTGTTGACGCTGTAGGTGATGTTGTTGCCGTTGGCAATGTAATCGGCGAGATCGATGGTTTCCCTGGGGTAAGAGGACACTACGGAGCTTCGGCCTTCGTCCACGTAGATGATCTTTACGTCGCACATCACATAGTCGTAACCGCCCTCCACCGCTTTGTCGTACAGTTCCTGATACATGTCCGGCTCCACGCTGTCGTCGGAATCCAAAAAGGCCACGTATTCCCCCTTAGCCATGCGAACTCCGGCGTTGCGGGTCAGTCCAAGCCCTTCGTTTTCCTTGTGTAGCACCCGTACTAGGCCCGGATACTGTTCTTGATACCGGTCGCAGATCTGCGGGGAAGCGTCTGTGCTCCCGTCGTCCACTAGGATAATCTCCTTTTCTTCCAGGGTCTGGGCGAGAACCGAGTCCACCGCTCGCTCCAGGTAGTTTTCCACCTGGTACACCGGTATGATAATCGAAACCTTAATGGGATTGTTCTCCATGCTGCCCTCCCAAATACCGTAAAATATGCTGCAGCTCATACACAGTCTGCGGGACGTAATAGTTTTTCCCTGCGAACTGCCGCTGGAACGTCTGCAAATACCGTTTGAGGATCTCGTCCTCTTTCCACAGCACCTTCCCGTCAAACAGCCGATACAGCATCACCGTGTTCATGTCCATTCCAAAGACGAGGCTTGCCGTCAGCGCCCCATTGGAGCAGACGGTCAGGACGGTTTTGTCTGCCGCCCCCTCGTTTAGCAAAAACAGCTCCCACGGCGCGTCCCCGTCATACCGGCGGGTTAGGCCCATTTGAAGGGGGAGGTTTTCCGGATTTCTGGGATGGGGTTTGACAACAAACCGCCCCGGCCCCACCGTTTCTTGGCATTCCTTCATCAAAGCAAGGTCGTTGCTTTGGATCCCCTCCGCCCGGAAGGACTGTTCTAAAAAAATAAAATCT
Source organism: uncultured Clostridia bacterium (assembly GCA_946491705.1). Taxonomy (GTDB): domain Bacteria; phylum Bacillota; class Clostridia; order Oscillospirales; family Acutalibacteraceae; genus Solibaculum_A; species Solibaculum_A intestinale. Next base: position 17,863 of record CAMLYM010000002.1, on the reverse strand, counting down.
GCAGGGTCTTCGGGCTTATGGTAGTCAAAAATCCCATTGAGTAGGGAACGAAAGGCGGTGTCTTTTCTCGAGATTTTGGGCAACGGACAGTTGAGAAGCCCGTCCCCCCGCATCGCCAGCCGCGGCTCGTACAGCAGCACCCGCCTGACCTTATCCTGGATCCGCCGCCCTTCCCTGTGACGGTTAACGGCGGCCCGGTCCTCCTTTAGATAATCGATCACGTAAGAAGAAAACCCGTCCTCGAACCATACGAATTCGCACAGCTGCGCATAGTACCAGTTGGCCAGCATCCGGGTAAACAGGTCAAAATTCGCAAAATAAACCGCGTCGTATACGTCCAAGTCGTCGCTGAGTACCCATTGGAAGATGCGTCTGCTATCTGCGAACGCTTCGTTTAACGCGTCCAGCTTCGTTAGAGGATACGACCGATTAAGATCGTTTACGTTTGCGAAGAGGACGCGTTCGAACAGCCCCGTCCCCCTCAGACGAGGAATGTACCCTTTAAGCGCGGGGGTAATGTCGGATACTAGCAGGTCTATCGCTGCCTCTTGCAATAGAGTACACTTCATATGCACTGCCGTCAGTAATTGATAAACAGAATTGACAAGGAGTAAAATTCGATTATTCGGCATATAGTTCCCTTCTTACCTTTCTAATTTGAAACTGTGTATGGAGATTTTCGCAACCGGTGGAGTCAAAGGTGTAGATCACCTTCGGCTTTCGTGTAAAAACGTAGGGAAGCAGCTCGGCTGGGAATACTTCCTTGATTTCTTTTGCATGGGGAAAGATGTCCTGGTAATGGAGCGTGTCGTCCGGGTGGCGCTTGATCAGCAGACGAGTACTCGGCGGGATGGCCGTTCGCATTCCTTCGTACAGACGGTGCTGCTCTTCTTGAGTCATAATCCCCAGGTTTGCGTACTGCTGGGTGAGCAGGATGGCGTCGGCCCTTGTGCAGATGCGCCGCTTGATAAAAAAGCGGATCACCTGTTTGCGCTTTTGGCGGGAGAGATTTTGAAGAGCCTCTTCCACAGAAAAATCCTCATAGCGTTCTCCGGAAACATTCACCGTCTGCGCCCGCTTCAGGCAGTAAATCCGGCGGATATAGGGGTTTCGTCCGTCGAACAGCCCGTATTTCCTAGCGATGGCCGCATGGATGGGAAAGGTTTTGCTCAAAGCCTCATCGTGTTCCTTCCACCGGCTGAGCATGCCCGCTGCGTCTTCGAAAAAGGAGAACGGGATGTGGTTTTCAATCAGGTAAAGGGAGAAGTAGAAGTGCGCCCCGGCCACGTAAATTTCGGAAAAATCGGTGATCTCATAGGGAATGCGCTGCTGGCAGCACCGGCTGACATCCTCTAAAATCCTTGCCTCCTCCCGATGAGGAATGCGTAGGTAGGGGAAGAGGTAAACCTCGTCAAACAGGCCGAGCCTTTCCAGCCTCTGGTACTTGGGATATTTTTGCGTAATAAAGTCCGGCAGAATCAAAACCGCTTTTTCCTTTTCGTGGTTTATCAGCCGGTGCAGCATGACTTCCAGCAGCTGGTAGGAGCTGACCGCGTGATACAGCACCGCCCGCCGGCCCTTTTCCTTATCCGATGTGAACATCATCCAAAAGCTCCTCCAACCCTTTTCGAAACTTCCGGTTGCCTCGGCTGCAGGCGAGCAGCATCGGAGCGTAAGCGTCCCGTCCGCTGATGGGGATTTCCATGGCAAGCCGGCGCTCTGCTTCGAGAAATTGTTCTACAAACGCCAGCACCCCCCGATGGATTTCCTCAATGCGCTGCGGTTCTTTCGGCGAAGCTTGGAACCGGCATGTTGCCTTCCCGTCCCCATCCCAATAAAAGCCCTTCAAGCTTCCATGGGGCGCACCCAACAGCAGCTCCCAGTAAAGGTTGTGGCTCTGCGCCGGGTCGTGAAACTTCCAAAGGTCCCGGTTTTCCCGTTGGGAATACAGGTAGCTGACAAGCTTCCCGTTGAGAAAGAAGGGCTCTGCACCGTCCGCCTGGGGACTGAGGGCGGACGGGCCTCCCGCCAAGATACCGGTAATGGGGCAGGACAGCCCCCAGACGCGGTTGACCATACAGTCGAGCATGACCGCGCCGCTGCCCGCCCAGCCGACGTCGATCGCCGCTGCCCGGTCGCAGCCGTGTAAAAGCTTTTGGTAGTAGGCTTTTCCCGCTTCCCGCTGCGGTTCGTACTGCGCGAGCACGTCTTCAAAGGCTTCTAGGAAATAGCTTTGAACGGAATGGACGTTTTTATTCGTCAAAAACGTTTCCGGGGTTGTGTGAGTCCGCCGGCATAAATCCGGGAGCATGCAGGACAGCTCCATGCTTTTTACAATTTGGCTTAACGGGATCTGCTGATCCACTTTGTGATACAAAAACCGTTGGAAATACTCCCATTTGTAATACCGGGCCGCCAGCTTCACCGCCGCCAGCCTCGACCAATACGCATATACAGCAGTGTCGGCCTCCTGGGGGTACATCATCCGGTATGCTTTAAGCAACACCGCACCGTCCCTGGAAAGGAACAGCAGCCTTTGCATACCGTGCTCCTTTGCATACCGGTGGATAAACCGGCAGTAGCCCGTAACGAACAGGCCCCCATAAAGATACCCGTATTCGTATTCTTTGGAATAGGCGGTCAGGCCGTTGTGGAGATGGGCGTTGGCAAGGCCCCGGTATACAGCCCCGGTTATGGCGGACATATCGCTTGGGCGGTATCGGTTTCCGATATGATTAACGTTGAGGGAAAGGAAGGCCTGCATGTGATGGCGCCGGGGCTGGTGGTAGTCGGCATGTTCGTGGTCGCCCACATGGACGTAGGAGTACGACCGCCCGACCTGTTCTTGCACCCGGTCGAACAAGGTTCCCTCTCCTTTGGAGACGCCGTATTCACAGGAGATAAAGCAATCAAGAACGGACGGGTATCCACAGGATGACAGCAGGGAACGGATATGGCCTTTGCTGAGGTACATGTCGGAAACAGCAATGATTTTTTTGCCCTTTGCCCTAAGACACTCCACGACTTGCTTCATATAGGGGTTGGCAATGCAGCATGCCTTTTCCCACCAAAGCTCGGTCTGCATGCCGAGCGTCTTGTCAATCCCGGTTTCGGGCGCCACCCCATCCCAAATTTCTGCAAGAGTGACTTCGCCGCTCCCCGTATCCCTGCGCTTTTGCTCCCGCACCTTTTTCTCCATTTCCACCCGGATGGCCCGAAAGTTTGGATAGGAGAGGGACATCCCTACAAAGAAGAACACGTCGGTGGGGTCGGACACCACCCGTAATAAAAGGGTGTCGAATACGTCGAAGGAAACCACGTCGCAGCGGGACAGCTTCTCGGCAAAGGAAGCTGGATCTTCCCGTTGAGAGCGGGAGGACTCGCTTTCCCCCTCCGGCAGCCGCCGCTCTTCGTAGACCGGATAGCGCTCCGGAAAAGCCAGCTCCCTTCGAAACAGCAGATAGTACTGCACGTTAAGCCATAAAAGGAACAAAAGGGCCGTCAAGCGGCTGGTACCCTTTTGGTTTCGCCGCTTTTGGTAACGGTCCCGGATGCCCGGCACCCGGTTGACCAGCAGGTTATACACACATGCCCGCAAAACGGTTACCCTCCTTTCATCCCTTCGTACGCGTCGCACACGCTTTTCGGGTCTCCCATCGCCCGCAGCTTTCCCTTTTCGATCCAGATGGCCTTGGAACAGTTCCCCCGGATGACGGAGGTGGAATGGGAGACGATCAGCACCGTCGATCCCCCGTGGATCATCTCCCGGATGCGCGCCTCGCTCTTTTTGCGGAAGAACAAGTCCCCCACGCTCAGCACCTCGTCCAAAATCAAAATTTCTGGCGTATCCCGGACGGTGGCAATGGCAAACCCCAGCCGCGATACCATTCCTGAGGAATAGTTTCGCACCTTCTCCTCCATAAACCCTTCCAGCTCCGCGAACGCTACGATCTGGTCGTACTTTTCGTCAATGTAGCGTTTGGTGTACCCGATGATCGCCCCGTTGAGGTAGACGTTCTCCCGCCCGGTCAGCTCCAGGTCGAACCCAGTGCCCAGGGTAAGCAGCTGTACCTTGCTTTTGTCTACCAGCACTTGGCCGCATGTAGGGACCAGCGCGCCGGAGATGATCTTCAAAAGCGTGCTTTTTCCCGAGCCGTTGGTTCCCACAATCCCCACAACCTCTCCTTTTCGGATGGAGAAGCTGACCCGGTCCAGCGCCCGGAAGGTTTCGTATGAATGCTGCCGGCGGAGGGTGCGCACCGCCAGCTCTTTTAAGCTGGTCGCCTCATCCTTAGCTCGGCGGAATTCCATCGTGACGTTTCTGACCTCAATGTCCACCGCCGGGTCTCTTGGCATCCGCCGGCTTGCCCGCCTGTGCCCTTCCCAAATACCCATGTATGCCTCCTTTAGACCCGTTGCATGATCCGGTTTTTGCTGCGCCGGAACACCCAGTATCCCACCGCGGCCGTTCCAACCCCCCACAGCAGCATTTGCGCCAGTTCGAAGCCGGTGGGCAAAGCCCCTGACATCACCGCTTTTCGCAGGCAGTGGATGTATACGTACAGCGGGTTTGCGTCTATGACCGCGCGGATGGGGCCTTGCAGCTGCTCCACCGGATAAAAGATGGCCGAGCAGTACATCCAAAGGGTCAGCACCACCGTGTAAAGATGCCGGACGTCTCCGAAAAACACGTAAGCCGTCGCCAGGATGTACGACAGCCCCAAAGCAAACAAAAACAAACAGGCGATAATCACCACTGAGAAGGCCATTGTCCATTTGGGTGTGACCTGGAAAACCGCCAGCATCACCACATAGGCCGCCAGGGAATACCCCAGGTTAATCAGCGCCGTGTACGCCCTAGTCAAAACGAACAGCTCCATGGGGAACTTTACCTTCAGCAGCAGCGCCTTGTTGTCCACCAGCGTCGTCATTGCCGAGGTGGTAGCGCCGGTAAAGGCTTGCCAGAGGATGTAACCGGTCAGATAATAGATCGGGTAATTGTCGATGGAGCGGCGGAACAGCTGGGAGAAAATCAAGGAAAGGACCGCCATGGACAAAAGCGGGTTGAGCACGCTCCAAACGATCCCCAAATAAGACCTGGCGTATTTGCGTTTGAGTTCCCTGGCCGTCAGCTGCCGGATGACAAAAGCGTGCTGCTTTCTTTGCTGGGCGCGGGTCACAGGCGCTTCCTCCTTTCCATTTGGTACAATGCCTGCTTGCGCCAGTGCCGCAGGTACTGAAACCAGGCGTACTGCCGCAGGTGCCGGGCGGGATGCTCCGAATAGGCGGCTGCGCTTCCCTCAAACCAGGCGCTATCCGGTTGCGCGCCGTTCCTCTTTCCCGCCCGGGAGAGCAGCTTTGCGAGCAGGTGGCTGGACGCCAGCTCCTCTTCCGTCATAGGGGCGGCGAGAGGCCGCTCGTTTTGATCGAGCACGTCGTCGGAAAACGGAAGGCTGCCGAACACCGCCGCTTCCTCCTTGGAAGGCGCCGCCATAAAGGCGCGCAGCAGACGCCGTACAGTCGCCCGGTCCTCCTGTACTACTGCAGGGGAAAGGAGCGCCCTGCCGGATGCTTTGGCAAGCTGGAGGGCGTACGCGGTGTAGACTTCTCCGGTTTTTTCTAAGAACTTTTTATATTCTTCTTGAATGCATCCAAAACAAGGGACATATCGGCCGTTTTCCTCCCGGTAGGAAAGGGTCATGCCATGGGGAGCGGTGAACACCGCTTCAAATAAGCAGTTGTTAAAGTACACCTTTTCCCCAACCGGCCCGGTAGGGCCGAAACAATAGCTGTGATAGCAGTTTGGGTCGGTTCCCTTTGGCAGCTCGTACAGCCCGAAGTAGTACCCTTCCAGCGGCCGGCTGCATCCCAAATGGGCCAGCGCATCGCCGAGGGTTTTCTGCATGGATCCCACCCATCCGCTGTCCACAACAGCATAGGGTTCCCCGTCGAGCAGCCCTTCCTGCCGAAGATAACCAGTAAGAGCGGGAAAGGCCCTTTTTGAATGGGCCCGCATGTAGGAAAGAAAAAGCGCACAGCTGGAAAGCCGGCGGCGGACTTGCCCCAGCCTTGCATGGGGGACTTCCTCCCCTAAGGAGACAGACAGCGCATGCGCCACCTCGTCCTGTTCTTCCTGCGTCAGCCCCGCCCGCCGTAAAATAGTCCCCATGGTTACATGCAGCCCGCCGCGGCACACGTAGGAAAGGGCTGCCTGCTTGTCCAAATGATAGGTGGGAAGACGCAGGGAATACCGCGAGCAGCACAAATACCGGCACTCGATGGGCAATGGAAGCGCCTTGCACAGGCGCAAGGCCATTTGATGCATCCAGTACCCGTCCCGCGCGAGAAAGTACAGCCGCTTTATCCCGTTGCGCACGGCATTTGTTAACAGCCATTGGACAAATCCTCCCAGCGCCGGGGCCAGTACATGCTGGGCGACCTGTGCCGCAAGGTCGTCCGTTGCCGCTTTGGTTGATAGGACCGCCTCATAGAGCCGTGGGTTTTCCTTTAAATAGGCTTGGTACTGCGAAAGCTTTTCGCTGTTTGGCTGCGTCATCCCCGTTTCCCCTCTTTCTGCTGTCCTTAGGTTTCCTTTTTTTCTTTCATCCGCCTGCGGATGCGCCGGTGGAGGGACGCCGGGATCGCTCCCACCGCCAAGGGCTTGAGCACGTAAGGAAACGTACCCGGGCTGAGCACCCCAAGCTCCCGGAACCCTCGGTAGCGCACCTTCATCTCCCTTACGCGCCTGGAATAGGTGCGTTTACGAAAAGAGTCCCGTCCTTCCCAATACCATAGCAGCGGCTCCTGTAGGTTGAACCCGCGAAAGCCCCTTTGGTGCAGCCGCATGAACAGTTCGTAATCTTCGCACTGCAAAACATCCCTGGACGTCCGGTAACCGCCGCAGGCCATCAGCGTTTCTTTGCGAAACAAAACAGAAGGATGGATGTACGGGGAGTTGAACAAAAAGTCCCGGGCCTCTGGGCACTCCGGTTTTGTTTCCATCCCCCATACGCCCTGCTCGTCTATGAGCAGGGCGTTGGACCCCACCCATTGGTACCGATGGTTTTCCTGCAAAAACAGCACCTGTTTTTGCAGCCGGTCTGGTCTTGCAATGTCGTCGTCGTCCATTCGGGCGATGAATTTGCCCTTTGCCAGCCGGATTCCCTCGTTGAGAGCGAAGGCAAGGCCGTGGTTTCGCTCCCCGCGCAACAGATGGATCCGCCGGTCCAACCCCGCTACCTCCCGGATCAGCGGCTGATGGGCTGGGTCGGATCCGTCGTCATATAAAATCAGTTCCCACCTGGAAAAGGTTTGGCCGATTAAAGAGGCCACTGCCCGGAGAAACCGGTCGCGGTCGCTGGGGTTAAACACCCCCATGATAATGCTGACTTTGATAAGCTGTCCCATAGGAACTTGGCTCGATCCTCCCGTCTACGTCCAGATAAATACGGCGCATCACCTGGTGTGCATGTTCCAGGCCGAACGCTTCCACCGAACGAAGGCACTGCTCTTTCATCTGCCTTCTCCGCTCTTCATCCAGGCTTTTGACCGCCCGGATCCCCCTCACAAATCCGTCCACATCGCCGCTGTGACAGACAAACCCGTTTTTTCCGTCCTGCATGTACTCGCGCGTTCCCCGGTTGTCCGCCGCAATAACGGGAATCCCCATGGCCAGTGCCTCCAACCCAGCCATGCCCAACCCTTCTCGTTTGGAAGGGAACACCGCCGCATCCGCGCAGCCGAGGACCTCCGCCACGTTTGGACAAAAGCCGTACAAGGTAACCGTATCCTGCATCTTTCGTTCTTCAATCCATCGCTCCATTTTTTTTCGCAGAAAGCCGTCTCCGCAAATCCCATACCGATAGGAAAACCCGTCCGCTTCTTCCTGCCGGAGTTTTTCCAACGCTTTTAGCACTACCACTTGATTTTTGTTTTCGTTGAGTTCACCCACCGAGACCAGGAAAAAATCTTTTGTCTGCAACCCCAGCCTGGCACGCAGATCGTTCCGCATGGTTTCCGATAAGGGGCGGAACACCTCCGTGTCCAGCCCCACGCCTGGGATTTTGTAGAGCCGTCCTCCTTTTCGAAGGCGAAAGTGCCGGGCGGCCTGGTAGTCCTCCTCGTTGATAACGATCAAAACGTCGGTGTCGCGGGCCAGCAGCCGCTCCACCTGGTAATAGGTCAGCCAGTTGAAAACCGGCGCGCCCTTATAAAAGTGAAAGCCGTGCGCCGTGTACATGACAACCGGCCGCTGCCCCTCGCAAAGCCTTCCCGCCAAGCGCCCCAGCACCCCACCGACCGGCGTGTGGCAGTGGATAGCCTGGATGCGGAACCGATGAACCAGCCACAGCAGCTGGCGCAGCGCCCGTTTGTTCTGTGCAAACAAAAAGGGCGACCGGGCAATATCAATGTGATGTGCCCAAACCCCCATTTCCTGGAACCGGGCCTCATCCGAACGGTAGGCCGGCTCGTTTAGGTTGGCGGCGTAATGAACCACATACCCCATGCGTTGGAGCAAGTCTACATTGTCGCGCTCGAACTTCCAGAGAAAATCGTGGGTGGTGGTTACAATTAAAATGTGCTTCTCCATACGCAGCGCAACCCTCCCGCACATTGACTGCCGCATTGCTTTCTTTCCATCAGTGTCACCAGTTGCCTTAAATTTTATGCGGCCATCGTACATCCGATCCCAGCGATCCGTCTCATTTACAAGGGGTCGCTTTTCTTGACATGCCTGGAATCATAGGTATAATAGTTTTTAAATAAACTGTTTTTTAAAAAACTTTTTGTAAAAAGGTGAAAAAGGAGGCATAAGCATGAGCCGGCCGGCCGACTTTCTGACAAACATCCGCCGCATGGTTAAGCTGCATGAGTGCATGCTCAAACGTGTCTGCCAGGACTACCAGCTTACCCTAGTGGAAGCGACTGTCATCAGCTTCCTTTTTAATAACCCCGGGAAAGATACCGCCGCAGATATCGTAGAGCTGCGGATGCTGTCGAAGGGCAGCGTATCCCAAGCGGTGGAGGGATTGATTCAAAAATCTCTCCTTCGGCGCAGGCAGGATATGGAAGACCGCAGGAAAATCCACCTTTCTCTGACGCCGGACGCGGCGCCTGTTACCAAAGAAGTGGAGGCCATCCGCAGCCAGTTTAACCAGGAAGTGTTTTTTGGCTTGAGTCAGGAAGAAAAGGACTTGTTTGACAGGGTCAACCAAAAGATGATGGAAAACACAAAAAGAGCACTGATAAGGAGGGGAAAGGTATGAATGAAGATAAGGAGTTTTTAGGAAAGGAGCCGCTTGGCAGGCTATTGCTTAGATTGGCCCTGCCCACTGTAGCCGCCCAGGTTATCAACATGCTCTACAACATCGTCGACCGTATTTACATCGGCCATATTCCAGAGGTAGGGGAGGCGGCGCTGACGGGGGTGGGCGTGTGCATGCCCTTGATTATGATTGTCACGGCGTTTGCCGCATTTGTCGGCTATGGCGGCGCGCCCCGGGCATCCATTTTTATGGGGAAAGGGGATCACAAATCCGCCGAAAAAATCTTGGGCAACTGTTTTGTAGTGCAGCTCATTATTTCCGTTTTGCTGACGGCGGCCCTTCTGGTTTGGAACCGGGATTTTCTCATGGCCTTCGGCGCCAGTGAGAACACCATTGAATACGGTGTTTCCTATATGAACATATACGCTGTCGGCACAGTTTTTGTCCAACTGACTCTGGGAATGAACGCTTTTATTACGGCCCAGGGTTTTGCGAGGACCGGCATGCTTTCTGTGCTCATTGGCGCGGTTGCCAACATCATCCTCGATCCGGTTTTTATTTTTGGATTTGATATGGGTGTCGAGGGCGCGGCGCTAGCGACTATCCTTTCCCAAGCCATGTCCTGTGTCTGGGTGCTAGCCTTTTTGTTTGGGAAAAAGACCCACCTGAAAATTCAAAAAGCAAATCTGGTACTAAAAGCCAGCATTGTGCTTCCGAGCCTAGCTCTCGGCCTTTCCTCCTTTGTGATGCAGGCCAGTGAAAGCGTGATTTCCGTCTGCTTCAACTCCTCCCTGCTGCGGTACGGCGGCGACACTGCCGTAGGAGCCATGACGATTCTGACCAGTGTCATGCAGTTTGCCATGCTGCCTCTGCAAGGCCTTGGGCAAGGGGCGCAGCCCATTATCAGTTACAATTACGGGGCTGGGAAGGTAGACCGGGTCAAGGGTGCATTCCGGCTTTTGTTAAAGGCAAGCCTTTGCTATTCCACCCTGCTGTGGGCCTGCATTATGCTTTTTCCGCAGGTGTTCGCCGCTATGTTTACCTCGTCCCCGGATCTTCTGGACTTTACCAAAACCGCCTTGCGCACCTATATGGCCTGCATGCTTCTGATGGGTATCCAGATGGCCTGCCAAATGACATTTACGTCGCTAGGAAATGCAAAAGCGTCCATCATGGTGGCCGTCATGCGCAAATTTATTTTGCTTGTTCCGCTCATTTATATTATGCCCCAACTGTTCCCTTCTGATAAAACCATGGCGGTCTATATGGCCGAACCGGTAGCGGATTTCCTGGCGGTTACCTTTACTGTGATTCTTTTTTCCTTTCAATTTAAAAAGGTGCTCTCCCGAAATCCGGATCGAATGCCAAAAGGAAAGGACCAATAGCACGCGGCCGGGAAAAGGGATATTCCTCTCTCACAGCATCGCCCCAGAAAACGTACAGATGCTTTTCTGGGGCGGTGCTGTATTGTTTTGCAAGTGGAAACAGTCGCCCTTTTGACGGTCAAACGGGGGCTTTGCAGTAACCCTCCGGCTTGGAAGAAAGGATGGTAAAGAAGGGCACTATATAAATAGGTATAAAAAGCGGTAGTGAGATTTTACAAGAACAATAGCAAACCCTTACATGACCTTGATCAAAGAAATGCCTGTCCCCTGTTACACTTGTTCCAGTGAACCTTACAGCAAATTGTAACGGTTCACAAATGAAAGGAGTGGAACAGATACCTATGCGAAAGACAAAGCAGAATCGTCTGCGGCGCGTTCTAACCGCCTTTATGGCGGTTGCTCTCCTCTCTACGGCACTGATGTCGTCAGCGGGAGCAATAGGCGTTGCCGCGGCGGAACCGTCCGGACAGGTCACCAATATCCTCGCGGATGAAAACCTGATCAACGGCGTGCATTATTCCGAAGAGGACATTGTCAACTATCTCGGGCAGGAAGGTCACCGCCTGCGCGTCAACCATCTGACGGTGACGCCGGGGACGGAAAATCTGCAGATCATCTCCGCCAAGGCACAGGATACCGTCAACGCAATGGAGACGGTAGGCGGCCAGGCCCAGCGTGAGATCCTTAAGGGGAACCACGTGGTAGCCGCCATCAATGCCGATTCCTATGACATGGACTGGGGAATCAACAGCGGCATCCAGGTGCAAAACGGGAACATCCTGGTTAGCCAGCCCAATTCCAGCCACACTACCACTACGCCGGTGTTTTTTGTGGATGAATCCGGCAAAGCGAACATCGATCCTCTGCGCAGCGTGGCCGATATCCAGGTGGGCGAGGACTACAAAGCTGAGGTCCAGTACATCAACCGCAACCAGTACTGCACCGGCAACGATACCCGGGTGTTCACCTATTATCTCACCCGCGACCATGTGATGAGCTACGGTGCCGGCGGGGTATCCGACCAGCAGGCATACGCGCTGATCCGCTTAAACGATTTTGACGGCTACATTCACGCTGGTACCCAGTATACCGGCGAAGTGGTGCAGACCTATACCGAGTCCGGCTTTGCCATTCCTTCCGACTGCATTGTGTACGCCGGATACGGTACGAAAGCGCAGGAGGTTGCTGGACTTGCAGTGGGCGAGGCCGTCACCTACAGCTGCAACCTTTACACCGGCACTTATGCGGAGGCAGACGGCGTGTATACCGACCGCGGCACCCTGTGCAACGAGGTTTACACGGCGGTCAACGGTTTCCATCTGTTGGCCAAGGACGGCGTTGTCAATGAGGACATGGTCAACAACAGCGGCACCGATAACAATTCCCGCACCGTCATCGGCATGACGGCGGACGGAACCATGCATGTGCTGTGCGTCGCAAAGCCGGGCACCAACTTCTCCGAGAGCGACGGCACCAGCTTTAAGGATATCACCAACTATATGATGAACCAGCTGGGCTGCGTAGACGTGCTGAATATGGACGGCGGCGGCTCCACTGAGATGCTGGCACGCCGTGCCGGCAGTGACGAGCTGGTTACCGTCAGCTATCCCAGCGACGGCAATTCCCGCTCGGTTTCCAACTCCCTTTTGTTTGTCAGCACCGCACCGAAGAGCTCCACTGTGGGCAACGTGGTGGTGGATGAGAACAACATCAAGCTGTATCCCGGCTCTTCCTACGATTTCTCTGTGCGCCTAGCGGACACCAGCGGCAGCAGCCTTTCCTCGGAAGGGAAGACAATTGTTTGGGGCGCGGAAAAGGGAACCATCGACCAAAACGGCCATTATACCGCACCGGCGTCCTGCACCACCGATACGGTGACCGCAACCGTGGACGGCGTAGTGGGGACGGCTACCATCCAGGTGGTGGATACCTTTGGCTCGGTGGGCTTGGACGCCACCGGGACGGTCACCCTGCAGCAGGGCGATACCCGCGCGTTTCGCCTTAAGGCGTATGACAGCGCCAACAAGGAAATTTACATTGATTCTTCCGCCGCCCAGTGGGCTTTGACCGGGGATGCCATTGGTACGCTGGAAGACGGCGTGCTCACCGTCACCGCTTCGGAAGGGGAAGCGGACCTCACCGCAACCTTCCTAGGGCAGACCTACAGCGTCCATATCATCATCGGCCTCAAGGAACAGATTATCGACGACTTTGAGGATTCCCCCATCGAAGGATACTACATGAGCAGTTATCTTTACGGCCGCCAGACCCAGTACGGTGGCAAGAGCGACATGCTCGGGTTTGAAACCGCCGAGATGGAAGGCAGCCGCGTGAAAAACGGCGAGAACAGCTTCCGGGTCACCTACGATACCTCCATGTGGGCCTGGGATGCCGCCAACCAGAAGCGCACCACCAATGGGACGGCAAACTTCATCCCTCTGTGGGACGACACCAGTGATTATGCGGGCACCGGCGTGTGGAACGAGGAGCTGCGCGCGCAAATGGAAGAACGCTACACCGCCAAAGCCATGCCGAAAAAGTTCGGGATGTGGATTTACAGCGGCGATGAAAACAACGACGGTGTCAGTGACAACATCAATGTCATGCTCACCGCTGTGTTCAAATCCGCTTGCACCGGCCCGGGCACCGGCACCGACAAGAGCTTGAACCTGGTGGGCTCCATCGACTGGATCGGTTGGAAATACGTAGAGGCGGAGATCCCACAGGATTGGCCTATGACTCTGGTCTTCAACTATTTCTGGTTCTCCAACACCAACCGCGCCCTGACTCCCGATCAGGACTATACCACCACCCTCTTGTTCGACGATTTGAAGTTTATCTACACCGATGAGGCCAACGACCTTTCCGGCCCGGTGTTCAACGAGACCACGCCCGAAGGCGGCGGCTACTATCAAGATTCCATGGAGTTCTCCACCTGGATTAGCGACAGCGGTTCCGGTGTGGATGCTTCCTCCATCACCGTAACCGTCAACGGCATAGCGAAAACCGATTATACCTATGACGCTCAAACCGGAAAGCTCAGCTTTGGCCTAAGCGGGCTGGAAGATGGCCAATCCTACCGAGTGATCGTCAAAGCCAAGGACAATCAGGGCAATGAATCCGTGCCCTATATCGACAATACCTACACTGTGGACCTGACCCCGGATACCGAGGGTCCCACCGTGCACGACGTGACCCCCATCGGCAGCGTAACAGTCCGCATCCCTCAGCCGCGGATCAGCTTCTGTATGGAGGACGCTAAGAGCGGCGTGGATCCCCAAAGCATCCGTGTGACGCTAAACGGCCAGGAAGCGCCGGTGTACTATGACGAGGAAACCGGTGACGGCTATGCCCTGCCCGCTGAAAAGCTCCAAAAGGGCAGCTACGTGCTGACCATCGACGGCAAGGATGTAGACGGCAATGCCATGGCCACCTATACCGACACCATCACCATCGATCCGATTGCCCAGCCGGAGGATCCGGAGAACTTTAAGGTTTCCATCATCCCCGACACCCAGGGCAACACCTATTCCGACCGGATCTATAGCCGTGCCGGCGAAGAGGAAAGCGACTTTGTCATCCAGATGGGCGACATTGTAGACGGCGCTTCCCAGCAGGAATACACCGACGGCAAGAACTACATCGAAGCCACCGGCAAGCCCTACTTTGTCATGGCGGGCAACCATGAAGGCGTCAACGGCAACCTGGAGCTGTTCTATCAGACCTTTGGTTCCCCCACTTATCACCTGGAATACGGCAACACCCTGTTTGTCTTCCTCAACTCCGCTTATGGCCAGAGCGTCCAGTACACCGATTCCACCCAGTATCATTACCTTGAGCAGCTGTTGCAGGCCAACACCCTTCCTAACGTGGTGGTGCTCAACCATGTGGTAACCCGGGACGACTTTGCCACCGAACACAACATGAGTGCTTCTGAAGCCGAACGCTTTGAGAGCATCCTCACCGCGTACAAAGCGGAAAACCCCGACGTAAATGTGGACGTGCTGTTTGGACACCTGCACACGCTGCACAATTGGAATGTAGGCGATGTGGACTACATCATCACCGGCAACGCCGCCGGCAAAGGCTATGTCACTGCGGAAGAGGGCAACCTGCTGGGCAGCGGTATTTATCAGGTAACTGACGGCTCCGCCGAATATACCTACAATCCCCTGCTGACCCGCGTCTATCTGCAGCACGACGCCCTGATCGGCGATACCCTCAACACCTTTGAAGGCGCGACACTCCAGCTCAATCTTTACGGTGATTTCCGGGAATATCCTTCTAATTACATCACGCAGCTCAACAGCCATGAACTGGTAAACATCCAGTGGAGTTCTTCGGATCCCGCGGTGGCTACCGTGGATGAAAAGGGCGAAGTAACCGTCACCGGCCAGGGCACCGCTACCATTACGGCTGTCTGCGGCGGTGAAACCGCAATGATGCAGCTGAACGTGTTGGATCCCTCTCTTGCGGATGTGGCAAGCCTGCAGATTACCTTGCCGGAGGATCTGAAAGCCGACCAGACCGTGCTTCCCACGGTAACAGCCACCGATCCCTATGGCGTATCCTTTGCGCTGGACAACCAGAGCGTACAATTCCAGTTTGAAAACGGCCTGGCCGAGATGACACAAGACGGCAAAATCCATCTTCTGCAGGCGGGTGAAGAAACCGTCCAGGTTACCTATCAGGGCCGGAGCGCTGAGACGACCGTACAGATCGGCCGTTCCGATGCAGACGTGGTCTCCATCGAGCTCTCCATCCCCACCGGTAAGGTAGGCGATACGGTACAGCCGGTTGTCTGTGCCACCAATCCCTACGGGGTGCAGCGCACGCTGGATAATCAGGATGTCACCTTCACCGTGACCAACGGGTTGGTCCGTGTGAATGAGGACGGCACTTTGACCTTCCTCCAGGCAGGTGCCGAAGTGGTTGCCGCCGAATACAATGGCCTGACCGCCATGGCTGGCCTTACCATCCAGGAGGTAGAGGAAGAAACGCCTTCTACTCCGGACCCGGATGAACCCGCTACGCCCGATCCGGACGAGCCTTCCGCCACCGATCCGGATGTGCCCGGTGGGACTGAGGACACCACTCCTTCGGATGAGAATCCTTCCACCGGTGTCTCTGCAATGCCGGTAGCCACAGTAGCCCTTCTCCTGTTAGCTGCCTTAGCTGTGACAGGCTTGGCTGTGCGGAGAAAACGCAACAGCGAAATCTAAACTTCCCCTATTTTAAGAAGTTGGACGAGGGTACCGTTTCAATGTGGTACCCTCGTTTTTCTACTTTGTCATAGCAGGGAATAGGGACGCCCTTTTCCATATTGTTCGAAACCGCGATTCAAGCGGCCAGCGCCGGCTCTTTTTTCAAATGTAGACAGTGGAAGCTGCCCGGTGATAAAATATAGGGGTGGACGTCAATCCTTCGTGGGCCATTCGGCAGCTGGTATGGCAATGCAAAATCGGAGACGATCCCTTTGGGATCAAGGAGGGGATAATAAATGGTTATGTACAGGATTGCTGGTCCTAGTGGCAGGCTTTCTTTTCTCCGTTACCTCCGGCAAAGAATCGCTTACCAGCCAGCTGACCGACTCGAAATTTACGCTGTATCGCATTGTGGAGGAATGAGGCGGCGTGCGCGGCTTTGTGCTATCTCAGCTTTTTCTATATGCGGCCTCCTGCTTTATCAGAAGAAGGAAAAACGCTACCACCTTTTGTGGGCGCTAATTGGATTCCCGGTTATCTGGTTTTACTTTTATTTTTTCAGGTGTATTAATCGTTCATGTCGCTACAAGCAAGGCGAAGCGCCTATGACGGTGGAACCGCATTTCCGCCTTGACAAGAGGGAAAGGATCTATTATACTAAAACCGCAACACATAACACTGTTATATAGGGGGTGAGTGTTTGTTCCTTCCCGAGCCTACCCCGACTACCCGTGCGCATATTTTAGAAGCTGGGAAAAAAGAATTCCTTGCCAAAGGGTTTCGTGACGCGTCCCTGCGAAACATAGTTAAGGAAGCAGGCGTTACGACCGGCGCCTTTTATGGGTATTACAAAAGCAAGGAGGAGCTGTTTGACGCGTTGGTTTGCGAGCCATACCAGGCCCTAATGGAACGGTTCAATCAAGCGCAGGATGCGTTTGCCACGCTTCCACCCAAGGAGCAGCCTGCTCACATGGGCGAAATTTCTGGGGACTGTATGGACTGGATGGTGGACTACATTTACGAGCATTTCGATGCGTTTAAGTTGCTTCTTTGCTGTGCGGAGGGGACGCGGTACGAGTGGTTCATCCACGATCTGGTAAAAATTGAAGTGGATGCGACGCACCGGTTCTTGTCGGTCCTCAAAGGGCTGGGGCATCCGGTAAAAGCCATCGACCCGCAGTTGGAGCACATTCTAGTCAGCGGGCTTTTTTCCGGTTTTTTTGAGATGGTGGTTCACGATATGCCAAAGGAGCAGGCTTTGGGTTATGTGAAGGAACTCCGGGAATTTTACACGGCAGGCTGGCAAAAAATCATGGGGCTGTAAAGCCCTGCTTTTTTGCCGTATAGTTAGCTTAAACTAACCATAAGGAGGGATTTGCATGAAAAAACAATCCAATCTCTCGCGGCTGATGCAGTACGCGGGAGGGCATCGCTATTTTACCTATGCCTCATGGGTGCTTTCCGCGCTGAGCGCGCTCATTGCGCTGGTGCCATTTTGGTACATCTGGAGAATGATCCAAGAGGTGCTGCAGGTGATGCCGGACTTTGACAAGGCGCAAAACTTAGCCGTCAACGGCTGGATGGCGGTTCTGTTTGCTGTGGTAGCGGTGCTGGTTTACATTGCAGGGCTAATGTGCTCCCACGTGGCGGCGTTCCGGGTGGCCACCAACATCCGCTGCGAGGCCATGCGCCACATTGTCAAGCTGCCGCTAGGATTTGTGCAGGAGTTCGGCAGCGGCAAGCTGCGCAAAATTGTCAACGAGTCCAGCGCGGCTACGGAAACCTACCTGGCCCACCAGCTGCCCGATAAAGCGGGCGCAATCGCAACACCTTGCGGCCTCTTGGTGCTGTTGCTTGCATTTGACTGGCGGTTGGGGCTGCTCAGCCTGATTCCGGTGGCGCTGGGCTTTTTGATTATGATGAGTATGACCGGCTCGAAAATGCAGCAAAAGATGAAGGAATACCAAGATGCCCTGGATGACATGTCCAACGAAGCGGTGGAGTACGT
>CAMLYM010000001.1 GCA_946491705.1 uncultured Clostridia bacterium | reverse complement strand
CCTATGGCGGCCATGGTTGTCAACCCCCTATTGCACAAATTTTACAAAAAATTATACTGCAATTACCTCCAATTATAATTTTAATTATATCGAAATTTATCAAAAAAAGCAAGTTCACTTTTTATTCCGACTTCTGTTTCAAAATCGAATTTATACATGTTACAGTATAATAAATCACCCTTTTCAAACATTTTTAGGAGATCATTTTCTGAATTCCTTATGTGTTCAGTATGATTTTTTTCTTTCCAAAACAAAATTTTCACTCTTTCCGGAACGCCGCCATCGTATTGGCGATAACCGCCAGCCCTTTTTCTCCCAGCAGTTCCTCCGCGTCATCGCAGCGGACGCTTTCTGAACGCGGAAAGGCCGGACGCCCATTTTCCGTTTCCCGGGCCGTGGGAACCGTTTTGCCCTGTTCTTCCAGAATACGCCGGACAAGCTCTTCAATCACGCGGGTATCTGTCGGCTCCGCCTGGGGGATATCCGGCGTTTCAGGACAGTGCAGATAATGCTGGACGGCGTTGACAAGGAACTGCGCCTTACGCCGCCCCTGCCGGTTGAGGACGTCGGCAACCTGCCGGTGGGACGGATCGGCGGCATTAAACTGTATGGTAAATTTGTTCTGTTCTTTTTTCTCCGGCATAGGCTTATCCTCCGAACTTGGAGGCCCGGTACAGCAGCTCATAGCCCTTTGTGTTCGCGGCCAGCTCGTCCACGAAAAGCGCCGGTCCGGCTTTCCCGCAGGCTTCAATCTGCTCTCTCAGCAGGATGGAACCGCCGCCTACGAAAACCGTCTTGCCGGAACGCAGGTCGATCATCCGCTCCCGCAGCCTGCCGGCCAGGTCGTCGATGAAAAGCCGCGCCTGCTCCCGGACGATCCGGCAGACCGCTTCATCATATCCCTGCCCCTTATCCTGCAGGATGGCGTCGATGTCCGATTCCTCCAGCAGCATATCGAAATCCGCGTTGATTTTGGATTTGACGCGGTTGTAGAGAACAATCACGCCGTTTTCCAGTGAATCGCACACGGAAAGGTCCGCCTGCCCGTATTTGATTTGCAGATAATCCGCCGTGAAGCCCCCGATGTCTACAATCACCGCTTTGGGAAGCTGCTGGAGCTTTGCATAGACGGGAATTGCGGCTGCATAAGCCTGCGGGAAGCAGAGGGCTTCGGTAATCAGGACGGAAAACGGTTCGCCGCCGAGCTGAAAATTGAGGACGCCCCGGCCGAGGAAATACTCTTCGAACTTCTTATACAGCGTTCCGTAGTGCGCCGGCGGCAGACCAACGCACAGCTGAACCCTAACCGGGTTCTCCGCCGGCAGCATCCGCCGCAGTTCAAAGCCGATGGCGAAGAGCGTAAGGATGAAGAAGCGTTCGTCGGCGGTCTTGTCCCGCATATACGGGATGCGCTGGTCGGAAAGGGTATAATACTTCCCGTTGTAGGATAAAACATCCTGGCCGAAAGGCGGCCTTGTTTCGCTTTCACACAGGCCGGAGGTAAAGGTTTTGTGTACGGTTTTGATTTGTTTGTTCCCATGGTCGATACTGATTAACATGGCGTCAACTCCTTTGAAATTTGGTTTATACTTATTTAATACGACTGGAATACGTGTTATTTCAACAAAAAAGAATGGGAGCAGAAATCTTCTGCTCCCACCGATACCTTTACCTTTTGTAACCTATATACCCGCATTCAATCTGTGCTTGGGGTCGAATCGCTTGCCATCCGCATAACCGCTGCTAAATGCGTTTATATGGAGGTTTTCTGCCTGAGCTGCGCGCGCCTTGAATTCATGTTGTCTCCAGTGCGCCGACGCTTCCTGTACCTCTTTGGGCGTCGCCAGCACAAGTCCCCATTCCTGCGGCAATTCTTCCTGCTGCCTTTTGAAAGCCTTATCGGCGCCGTTTACAAAGCCGTACCCATAGCTGTCGCACAGCTTCTTGATATAATCAGCCCGAAACCCATGCTTCTTGTATTCTTTCTTGATTTCCTTCACCTTCGCCTGAACACAATCCACAGCATACTTGAAAACAGCGGCGCAAATCTCCACGTCATCCTCGAACCCAATGAAGCCCATACGCTGTGTCTGGCTTCCCGACGAATGCCGCCGGTACCCCTTGCAGCAGTAATTTTCAGCGATAACCCCTGACAGATTTACAATCCACGGGTCACGCCGCTTGCTGCAGGTAATTTCAAGCTCGACATCCTTGACTTCCTGACCGCCTTCATCTTTCAGATCACGCTCCGACAGCTTGTGCCTCGCCATTAGTTCGCGGGCTTTCAGCAAAGCCGCCCGGGACTCTGCTTCCACAGGGCTTTCAGCCAGCGCCAACAGTTTCTTGATTTTCACTTTATAATTCATTTCCATAGGGCAAATCTCCTTTATCATTTTTTCCTTATGCGGCTTTCAAAAAAGCTTCATCAGCAGCGGCTAGGCGGAGCTGCCGGTCTTCCAGCGAAAACCGGCGCTCCAAATCCATGACCGTGCAGTTTGGCTTAAAGGTACGGGGGCTTTCCTTGTCCCACGCCAGCAGCATCGCCCAGTATTCGGGATAGTCCCGGCGCAGCACGCGCAGGGAATCCAGGCTTTGTTTGACGCAGAACCAGCAGCCAAGCCGCCGGAATTTCTGATACAGCGGGTTTAACATACCCCGCTTGTTCAGAAAATCCACACAATCCTGCTCCGTCATACCCCATTCAGCAAGAGGGGCACGGCAAAACGAATCCAGCCGGGCAAGCCGTTTGGGTTCGTCGGCAGCCAGCCCAAGATACCGGATATGCTCGCCATAGCTTTTATAGTGCTGCCGGATCGTCCTTAATTTTAAGCGGCCATTGCACCAGGCCCCGATTGTAAAAGGAAATCCATAGATACTCCCTGTCCGCCGGCCCGAACCATAAGTGTAATGAAACACTGTGTCGAAGTCCAAAACCGACCGGACAACCGTAATTTTACGGTCGATGTACTTCTCCATTTTTTGGATGTATTCATACATTTCCGGCAACTCTCCGCCGAGAGCCGGCGTCGCCATCACCTCAATAAACACAATGTCGTCAATCGGCCGCCCTTCTTCCATCATGCGAATCAGCATGGCCGACGAGTCCTTGCCGCCGGACCAGCCCACAATATGTTTCACCATTCCATCTCCGACAAAATATTTTGCTGAAAACGGAAAAGTCCATCCTTTCCGGCGTGTACTTTTACACCGCTGGCCGATTCCTTTTTCGGCGTTTCGGCGCGCAATCGCCTGACGCCTCGCGGCAACCCTTAAACAAGGGGCGCGGTTTGCATATTGTGAGAGAAGAAAATCACAGCGGGAGCGTGGCATAAGCCACACGGCCGATATCCAGAATTTCTACATTGGATACCGCCCGGTAAGGCCGCTCCCGGTTTTCATCCTCGAACCAGTCCTTCAGCTTCATCTCCACTTCAAGATGAAGTTCCTCATGTTCACCGGCTGTCGCAAAAAAGAATTTCTCGCTTTGCCGGACATTCCCCCGCCGCGTCATATACGAATAGCGGACGCGGTACAGCGGTATCGTGATCCGCATATTCAAAATCTGCTTTGGGTGCAGCTTTTTTAGAAAAGCGCGGTATTCTTCTGTAGCCGGCAGATTACCGCCGACTGCCACTTCATCAAAGGTACAGCAGTCCGCCAATTCATGTATGTGCATAGCTGTCCTCCTGCATAAAAAATGTAAGCTGTTCCATGCCCTGTTCTACCTTATGCCGTCTTTCCAGCAGGGAAATATCCTCCTTGGAAATCAAGCCCTTATCAATCATTTTTCGCACACGATAAAGGTCTGACGCCGGGATTCCGTCCAGGCCATACTGTAAAATCAGCTTTTTGGCCTTACGGATTCGGGCCTGCCTTGCCTTCTCCTTACGTTCAGACTTCTGTTGTTTTACCGCTGAGAGGACATCCGCCTCATGGGTTACGGTATAACCGGCCTGCACATCGGCAAGATCCTGCATCAAATCACGGCTGACCCGGCGCTCTGCCCGAAGATTGATCGCTTCCACCTTGAAATATTTCCCATGATGTTCACTGAAAAACAGTTCCCTGGAAAACTTGGATTCCGCTTTCCTTTGTGCCTCATCTGGGCAAATCTTCATGATTGCCTCGCAGATGTCCAATGACACATTGTGCTCCAACAGCCGTTTATCCTTGTGAATACTCACTTCGTACTCCTTGGTGAACAGCGTCATTGTTTCCGGCTTTCGGGTGATCTTCAAATCATAGAAAACATTCCCCTTTCTTGTGTCCAGCTCTTTGCCGAGAATCGTACAGTACTGGCATCCGGCATGGTTTCCGGCGCAATTCATCGGATTATAATGCTGCGTCCATGTTTCGGTATTTTCATCGAAATAACAGTGATACCGGCAGATACGCCGTTTACTCTTTGCAAACTCCTGAAACAGCTCCTCTTTTCTTTGGGCACGTTCATCCAGCGCCTTATCGAGCGACTGTTCATACCAGTACGGCGCCGCCACCTCACGGCAGGCACAGAACACCATTTTGCACAATCCTCCGTCCGTTGCATGATCCCGGAGCAGAGGATGATTTTTCTTACACCCCTGCTTCCGGTAAGGGCAGTTAATCGTAGGATTGTCGTTCTCCAGCGTCCAATCAATACCCATATACGACATATAGCCGCTGTTCCAATGGGAGCCCTTTACCAGCAGGCCGCATGGCGTAGAAAACACCATGCGGTTCCGTTTTTCAATGGTATACTCAAAACCGCCCTGAAACTCGTTGCAATATGTCCAGTCACTGACAAAATTTGGGTGGTTGTCTTTCGTCCATCCCTCGGCAAACAGCCGTCGGGTCAGCAAATTCAGATTTTCCATCTCAAAGCCCCCTGCACGGCCGTATTTCAAAATAGGCTTCCATACGGTCACGGAATTCTTCTTTTTCCATATCGTACTCTTTACAAAGGCAGTTCTCGCATATCTGGTAATCCAGGTATCCGACTGATTTTGAACAACGGACGTCCCAACTGTTCAGTTCCTGTCCGCAAAGGGGGCAGCTAATGCCCAGCCAGCGCGCCTTATCCATTTTCATCCTCCTTTGCGAATACATGCAGATATAGGTTGTAGTCTTTGCTCCGTGTGATACAGCGCAGCCAATATGTGCATCGTTCGCCTTCAAAATAAAAGTTGTATTCGTCCCCGCACCCATGGACTGCCGCCTCCGGATGCTTTCCGCAGAACTTCCTAAGAGCTGCGAGATCCCGAAAGGCATCGTCCGCAGTCAGGCGTTCATACATCAAATCAGCCTCCCGGCAGACTTGCGGCGTAGCAAGCTCTTCACGGCACGGCCAAATCGTATTCCACCATCTGTATCCGTCATAATCAGCACGGATATGGAAGATTTTTTTACAGCTGACAAGACTGCCATCCGCTTTGCCATATTCCCGCAGAAGATATGGACGTTGGGTTTTTAATTCGGATAAAATCGAAGCTCTTTTCATAACTCAGGATTCCTTTCATTTTTCCACCCATAGAGGGCAGTTGATACGAACCATTTGACCGGGTTCAGGAGCAAACTTGCATTTACTGATACCGCAGTCGTTGCAGTCGTGCAGCGCCGTGATGTCCTTAAAAAAATCCTTATAATCACTGAGCAGGACACTGGACTCACTGCACTTCGGACAATTCTCCTGTTTCTCTGTGCTTGTCAATACACAGCCTTCTGTTTCATCATAGCAGCCACAATCCAGGCACTCGTTTTTCCTCCGCTTGTTTTCGATATACTCCTGCAAATCATTTTCGCAGGGGAGATACAACTTGCCATTTTCTACACAACGGAACAGGTCGCAGTCTTTATTGGTTGCCGCTTCATAAAAGCTCTCATACGAGTAGTCGTATTTGCTTTCATAAATATATCCCGGCACACAAAATCCAAGGCTGCAGTCAATCCGCTGCTGGCGGGAAATCTTGAAGAAATCCTTCTCCTGTGCAGTAAATTTTCTCTCCGGTATAAAGTGAAAGCCGCCATATTCGAATATCTGATTTTTCATCATCAATCAACCTTTCTCAAAAAAGAAAAGAGAACAGGGCCGATTGTCTCAGCCTTG
The DNA here is from genome assembly GCA_946491705.1 of uncultured Clostridia bacterium. Classification (GTDB taxonomy): domain Bacteria; phylum Bacillota; class Clostridia; order Oscillospirales; family Acutalibacteraceae; genus Solibaculum_A; species Solibaculum_A intestinale. The sequence goes on along the minus strand of CAMLYM010000001.1, from coordinate 94,113 downwards.
TTCTCTCTTAACCTGCTGCACCAGTTTTCGGACTACTTTTCGTCCAAATACTGATGCGGCCGTTCTTTGTAATCGGACACCTTGTAGTCCCCGATTTTCTCATATTTCCCGTCGGAAGAAGCTCCGGCGGTTTCCGGTTTGGCTTCTTCTCCGAGAACGGCATCATAAAATATCCGTTCCAGATACTCATACTTGGAATAAATGCCCTGTGACGCCCAGACAAGCGCATTTCGCACATACGACGCATGGACGCGGAACATCTCATGTTCCACTTCAAAGCCGAGTGATTTGGCAAACAGGATAGCAAATACGATCACGCTTCGGGTATTCCCCTCACGGAAGGGATGCGTCTGCCAGATCTGCGCGATGATGCGGACCATGCGGAAGACAATCTCCCGGTCATTTTCCCCGTTTCGGTGGAGTTTGGCGATTTCCTTCATGGAAGCCGCCAGTTGTTTTTTAATCTCTTTGGGATAAGCATACCGGACGGTATCGCCGCCGAGCACGTCTTCCGGCTTTATCATCTGGATTTCCCGAAATTCCCCGGCCCACTCATAAATCTGGCCGAAAATTGTGCGGTGAATATCTTTCAGGGTTTCTGTGTCGAATTTTTCATACTGCCGGTTATAGATGCCAGCCATCGCTAAATTCGTGATGTCCGCCTCCGCTTTCCGCAAAAGATCGGCGTCCTTAATGCCGGCAAGGTTTTTCAGCACGTCCGCGTCATCATATAAATAGGGGTCTCTCATGGCTGAACCTCCGTTTTAAAACCATACCGCCGGAGCGTTGCTTCAAAAACGGAAAGGTAAGACGTTTTCCCATCCTGCCAGTCGGCAAGCCCTTTGGAGGTCTGCTCGCTGGCCGGGACTCCCTCGATGGCGTTCATCGCGTCGGCAAAAGAAATGCAGCGTCCTTTCTGCTCGGCGGAAAGCATATCCATGCCCGCTCCCAGCTTCTGTAATAGCAGCCGGCGGTCCAAGCCATGCCCGATCAACCGGGCTGCCTGTTCCAGCTCGTTCAGGCGGGTATTCACTTTCGGGAGCTCCTCTTCGTATTGTTTCCGCAGGCGAATCTGTTCGGAAACCCTATCCACCTTATCCTTTTTCAGATATATTCCGGCCATTTTCCCGGAAACCCTGTTTTGCAGATAGTGGTAGGTCTTGCCGTTGATATTCTTTTTCGAGATATACCCCTGCGGAAGAACAGACAATTCTTTTTGCAGTCTTGCCTTTTTCTCCAGCAGCTTCGTGTACTCCATGACAATGGTGTTATCCATCTGTATTACCCGCTTTCAATTTGATCCCACACACGGGACAATAATTCATTTTTTCCGTATAATATGCCGTACTGCCGCAGCAGTAGCCATCATAATATAATTCATGTATCAAGGCAGATTTATATCTCGCCGTTGCTTTACCTGATTGACCGCGCCGCATTTCCATATATTCAGCCTCTGTCTGCTTGAACTTTTCAAGTTGTTCGCAGAATGGGCATGTCGGTATATCCTTATTATCCATTTTCAATTCCTTTCATAGTATATCACATTTTAACCTATTCGTCAATTTACAAATAGCGTTTGCAGGTTAAATCATCTCCGTTATTTTGTGTCTTGGCTGCCTGTTTCAATCCGGTAGTCAATGTCCGGCTTCATCGGCCAGCACGGTTCTCCATCGAGCGCATTGTTCGTAGATGAATGCAAGAGGTCGTGACGTTCCATCGGAAGTTCTCCCGGCTCCGTGTATTTCCACACATATTCGTCTTCATCCTTGAAAACCATGCGGTCCCAGCCGTCCACACCAATAAACCTCATTTTCTTTATCTTACGGGGTGTTGGAATCAGTTCAAAATCACTGGCTTCTTCCGGGCGAAGAGGATGTGCGTATTCAATATATCCCCATGCCTCCCGTCCGATTTCCTCACAATAGGTCTTATTCTCATAATTGTGGATTTCGGTTATCTTGTTGTTTTCCGGCTCCGGATAGCTTCCCGGTGTAATCGGGCACTGTGTACTGTAATATCTCATTTCTATTCCCTCAATTCTTCAATCATAGATGGATACTTTGAATTTCTTCAAGATGCTGATGATAAACTTGGCTGTGAATTTCCGCCAACTCCGGCATGGTCAGCTTTTCGAGCTGTTCTTCGGTATACTTTCCGTGCCCCCATGCCAGAATATCCATGATCCAGCAGTAGCGTTTTTCCAGTCTTCCCATCATCTTTTCATCCCTCCAGCAGTTCCGGATTATCATAGATGTTTCCGATTACCCCCGCGCCTTCAGCAATAAGATTGTCAACCGGTTTATAGAACGTGCTGACGCTATCTTTCAAATAACTCTTCTGGGAAGCATATAAGCAGCCGCTTTTCCATTCAATCACGTATAAGCGGTGCTTCAATTTCAGGATATCACCCTCAAAAACCTTCGTGCCGTTTTTGTCATCGATTCCTGCATATTGTCCCACTGTGTCCGTATAAACCGGCATCTTTTTAATTGGCTCATAGGTATAAATCACGGAAAAATCCCCTTTTCCCTGAAAAATACCGCCGTAAACCCAATTTGCATCTATGGGCTTGCCGTTCATAAGAACTCTTTCCCCTTTTCTGCGGGTTTGCCCACGGAATAATAAGTCTCGCATTGTAGATTCATCCTTTCTGTAAATATCATGCTATTTGCTGTTCGCCCCAGCGGATATGGAAATTCCCTTCTTCATCCTGCTCACGATACATGAGCAGCGAAAGAAGGTCATAATCCACGCCGAAACGATCATAGATTTCGTCCAGGTTTGTATCCTGGCCTTTCATAAATAAATTGATTTTCTCCTTTGCCATCACCATCTGCATCAGGTTGGATTCAATGCTTCCCGCATAGGTAACAAAGTAAATATCCTTCCATTCCGTTGAATTGTAGCGGACAAACCGCATATAGAACTGGCTCATTTTGGCGTTGTTGTAGTGCATCTCCGGAATAATGACCTTGTTCACATACTCGAAATTGACGCTGGACGGAAGGCTCTGCTGCGTACACAGCAAAATCCCGTTCCCGCTCTCTTTCAATGTCTTCCGCAGCTTCCGCCTTTGAGCAAAGCTGGTTGTCCCGCCCGTCACCGCAAAAACGGCGCGGTTCGGGAACGCTGTTTCCAGCGCCGCTTTGTAAGAATCCAAAACAACCTTGTGCCGGACGCCTATGGCTATAATTTCATTTTCGAACTGGCCGGCCAGCTCCACAACACGGCGTATTTTGGTGGGTATGCCGCCCTGATATTCTACAACCGTGTCCGGCGCCGCGCTGATCCGCAGAAGCAACGTAATCTGCTGCATCAGACGCATCATGGCGTCCTTCCGGGAATTTCCCGTGCTGGCGAAGTAGTTTTCCCGCATTTTCCGGAACTCCTCCATCGCCATTTGATACACAGCCCGTTCATCTTGGGTAAACGATACCGGCTCCTGATGAATCCGTCGAATTTCCCTGCCGACGATTTCCGGAAAGGTCCGGGTAATGACCGTCTTGCCGAGAATTTCGCTGAGAGCGTCCGCGTTGTAAATGTCCTGTGTGCGCTGCCCCACGCCGAATACGGTAATCTTTTCCGGCAGATGGGAGGCTGTGAACAGCCGGTAGCCCTCTTTATATGCGGGGATAGGCTGTCCAAAATAGGGATTCACCTTGCTGGATAAAAAATCGTCGCCGCGTTCATAATGGTAAATCCTTGGACTCCATGACAGCATGTTGGCCGAATTGTTATACATCAGCTCCAGCTGCGGCGCAAACTCCGAAATATTGTTCCGTGTGCTTGTGCCGGTTGTCAGCAGTTTGCAGCGGCAGCGCCGGAAACAGTCCAGTACGGACTTGGCCCGGATGCTGGAAGGGTTTGTCATCTCATCGCTCTCATCAAAGATAAGGTGCAGTTTTTGCCCGTACCTCCGCACCCACCGTTTAATCTGGCGCCGGTATGTACCCAGCTTATTCAGCGTAAGGAGGACAAAATCGCCTTTTTGGATTTTCTCCAAATCTGATAGCCGTTCTACAAAAACATAGGGCAAGCCATAATTTGGCAAGACCTCGTCCCAGTTGTTGCGGATAGAGATGGCAGGGGATATCACCCAGGTATGATGGACGTTCTGCTTTTCCATCCGGTATAGCCCCGAGGCGATACCGGCCAGCGTTTTACCGCTGCCTTGTTCCCATTGGAGCAGCCCGTACCGCTTTTGCAGCATCAGGTTTAGATCGTGCCGCTGGATCTCGTTGAGGCGGATTTCCTCTTCGTTCTCTGCATCCCATAGGTGAAAGTTTTCCAGCCACGCGCCAATCTCCGGATCCTCCTCCATAGTGGCAAAGGGCCGGTTTTGGCCGACGTATTCCCGCTGTTTTTTTCTCACCAGGCGTTCATAACCGGGAAATTCCCACGCGCCGTCTGAAGAAACAATTTCATACATCGGGACAGGCGCCCGTTTTTCCTCTGGAATCTGCCGGCGCGCCTTGCCGCTGTAGCCCTTATAAATAAAATCATAGTCCCGCTTCACCAAGGCGATCTTGTCCTGCGGCGGCCGGGCGTTCTGCTTTTGAAGGGTGCGTTTCAGACAGGCAAGCACTTTGGCCTCCGTCAGCCTCTTTTTTGCCCATTCCTCGTACTTCATATCCTTGGGCTGCGTCTCCGTGCAGAACCGGTAAAAATACTCGTAGCACTTAGCATAGCTTTCCTTCAGCTTCGGATGGCACTTTATCTGATAGAGCATTTTCTGTACCTGGTATAGAAATCCCTCCGACAGCTCTTTTTCCTTTGCCAGTTCCCGCACCGCGGAATAACGGTTCTTTTTCAGCAGCTTAATAGCGCCTTGCAGAAGATGTTCAGAAATCCATTCCGCTTCTTTCCCACAATCAAAGCCGGCGGTTAAAAACCGATTCACTTTGATGTGATACGGCTGTACCTCAATGCCTTCACCGCGCTTCTGCCAGAATTGCAGCTTAATCGGATAATGCCGCACTCCCAAAAAAGAAAAAGCGTTCGAAGGCAAAGCCACATGCCCCAAAAAGCTGAAGCGTTCTTCCATCTCCCGGATAGATGTTCCATCGGAAAAATCATCCGACAAAAAGGACGCGGGGACAATCATCGCCAGAATTCCAAACGGCTTTAGCAGTTCCGCCGCTTTCCGGCAGTAATAGAGCTGTGAAAGGATTTTCTCCCCGTCGTCTACCCACCACCGCAGGTTATACGGCGGGTTCCCGACCACATAATCAAAGCGGACGGGCGGTTGGTAGGAACGGATGTCGCCGTTCACCAGATTCGCATGAGGATAGAGATATCCCGCCACTTTATATGCCTTAATGTCCAGCTCACAGCCGTACAGATTGTTTTCTGCCGGCATGAAATTGAAAAAGGCCCCCGCGCCGCAGGTCAGGTCAGCCACAGCCGCGTCCGGCGGCGGGGACAATGCTTCCGCAACCAGACGGCAAAGCAGCGGAGGGGTGAAAAACTGCCCGTTCTCGATTTCTTTCTTGGCCTCGCTGTACGAAGCGTAATTTTCGTAATCCTGCCGGCGCAGTCCGTGCAGGCCGCCGTCACCGGTATACAGGTTATAGATATCGCCGCCGCTGATCCCATACTCACCAGCTTTGCCGCTATCAATCAGATACAGCAGCTTTTCATTGGTTTCCTGCCGTCTTTCCTGCGGTACAGCGGTATCGCAAACCGCGTATTTCATTTCTTCACCTCCATCAGCGGACAAGAGCCAAGAAACTCGGAAACAAACCGGCCTGCATAGTCCTTGCTTTTGAATTTGATATCTACGCGGCCATTCTTAAACATCCGCAGCGATTGGAGCTTCGTGTAATTAGAAAAAATGACAACTGGGTCTTCCCGATAGCTCCAGCCAAGGAGCTTGGAGATAGCCGCGGGATAATATCCAAACGTCCCTGTTTCAAAATATGCCAGTCCTATCAGGATGCTTTTCATTTTGTCATTCAGCTCCCATTTACCAAACATACTTTCAAAGCGGCAGCCATAGGTAAACCGGATCGTATCGCTTTTCAGTTCGTACTCTGCCTTACCGGTATAAGTACACCAGGCTGCCTTATGGCACGCTTCCTTGATTTCATCCAGCGCCCGTTCCAGAAAGGTCCGGCCTCCGAGCTGAATAAAAATCTGATCCAGCACGTCTTTGTAGTCTACCTCCATAGAGCGCAGCTTTTGATGATATCCTGCTATCGCTTCTGTATTCGGAGAGTGGTAATCGCTTTTGGGTTTATGCGGCAGCAACACATCAATGACGGTATTAGAGTCAAGAGATACGTTATAGCTGTGATTAAAATATCGCACCAGGTTGGAAATAAACAGCTCATTCAGTTCTTCCAGCTGATTCCGGATATCCTGTTCAGAAAAATGGGGGAGATGGATATATCTCTGCACATTGTTCCAGATTTCCTCAATCGGCTTTAAGGTTTCTGCCTGACGATTAACGATATCTGTCCACATATACTCCAATTCGCTTAATGAAGCTTTGGCGTCCACATACGCCGCCTGATGCGCCTCGCAGAACTTCCGGTCCGTTTCCGAAATCCGGTTGTCCGCGCTGACCTGCACCGCGTCCAGCTTATCTAAAGCGTTCATAAATCAAAATCCTTTCTTTAATTCTGTTAAGAAAAATGAAAGGACAGCACAGCCGGTTTGGCTATGCTGTCCCTGTTGTCTTTTCATTATCCCGGATTACGCGCACATACGCAGTTCCAGCGGGGCTGCCGCCGCGCCTGGCACTGGGGCCGTTGACACCAGATAAACCGTATTCATGGTTTCAAACCTGACGGATATGTCGGTAACTTCCAAAATCTCAACAACCCGCGAGGTGCGGATGACGCCGCCTCCGCGCTGAATCAATGCGCACTGTCCCTCTTTTAAAGGGAAGAGAAGACGTCCGCTCAAGGAAACATGCTTTTTCATCATTCTTGTCTTGACCTCCTTACTCTTTCTTATCCCAGCAAAACCTGAATAACCGTATCATATGCCCCGGCCAGGAGCCGCTTAATCTCATGGAAAGTAATATGCTCCGCCTTCGCAATATCATGCATACCGGCGCCATCCACCTTCATGCGGATAATCCGCATTTCCCTGGACGGCAGCCTCTTTGCCAGCGCGTGGAGAATCAGTTCCGTTTCCATCTGCGTCATCAGTTCGTCCTGATTGACGGCTATATTTTCCAGTGGGGTATGGATATGTTTAGCATTCATATCATCAATATGAACCGTATCCTCCTGAAACAGGATATCCTTAGCCATATGCTTATAATAATCTTTCAGGGCGCACAGCATCTTTTTCCATGCCACAGTAGCAAATTTATACTTTTGCAGCTTTGGGTTCCCGCAATACTCCTGTACTGCCCGCAAATAGCCAAAGATCACAACGTCGTAATACTGGACCGTCGGCAGTCTGTTCTCATTTAGGAACGTATACACCAGGTCATGGTTTTCTTCAGCGAATTTACGCTGTTCGTCCGTCAATGTTTTCATTGTCATTTTTATCCCTCCAAAAAGAGAAAGGGACACTGCCAACTTCAATCGGCAGTATCCTCTCCTTGTACTTTCCGCACGGCAGGCCGCGCGCATGATTTTCTTTATGCCGGCAAAGCTTCCCGCTCCCCGTCGATTGTCCCTGGTCCGGAAATTGCAAAATGCTCCCCGCTCTCCACTGTTGAATAACGGGAATCCTGCTCATATACGCCCTCCGGTTCCATCCGCGTTTCTGAATCCGCGGCACGCTGCTGGAGCATCATTTTAACCTGCTCCCGGAAATTATCCGCATAGTGCTTCACCTGCGCCAGTTCTTCCCCCGAAAAGTCATACAGCTTCCGGAATGTCGCCACACTGTAGGTATTCGAGCCGTTGTCTACCCGCTTCAGCCCGATCTCCACAACGCTGCTCCAGGCGGGGCGGCGCCGGGAAACGAAAGATACGTTCATAAAATCGCTGAACGGACGGATGCTTGTAGGCGGGAGAGACAGAAGGATCGGCATATATTCTCCGCTGCGAAGGATATACAGATGCCGCATATTCTTGCACGCCTTGCCTTTTCCGTCTGTGCCGAATTTATTCAGTTCGCACAGGGCGCAGGCGCCTCCTGGCGTTCCAATCCCCAGTTTTCCGTCTACAGAAGAACACAAAGGGGCTACGTTATCGTCGTATTCCGAACCCTCCGGCCAGTAAGCGCCGGCCTGATGGTTGTAAACGATAATGCCTCTCAGCGTCTTCTCATAATCCGGGTTCTCAGGATCGTCTCCGGGTATCTCAAACTGGAGCGTACCCCCGGCAGGGATTTTCACACGCTGGAAACTCATCTGCAAGCCGTCAAAATCCTCGGACAGCTCTTCATTGGAAAAATCGCTCTCAATCATGGCGGGAAGGGTGAAGTTTTTGACCTCTGCCAAAGCGTTTTCGTTGTTGTAAGTCATAATCAGATCCTCCTAATCATTTGTTATGGCAGCCGTCACGCCGCCATCTGGTTGATACTGTTCCATCTTTTCGCAGGCATCGACAGGATATTGTAGCCGATGCTTTCCAAATCCGTCGCACGGTCATAGCTTTCCACATCCTGGCTGTACCGTGTAACCGCGTTGGCAAGCCCGTAAAGCGTCAGGTCCCTGCCCTCGATCAGATGCTGCAATACGCCGGGATGTTCTTCGTCCGTAATACCGAAATCACGGCTTGCCAGACGGACTACTTCCGGCACATTCGCTGTATTCATCTTCGCGTTTGCCGCTTCCTGCATCATTTCGACAACCCGGCTGAAATTAGCTTCGTTTACCGCCGTAAGAACGGTATCGCGAATCTTCAGCAGAAAAGCGCGGTCATCCGCCGCCAGCTCCTGGATTGTCAGTCCGGATTTCATTCTCCGTCACTCCTTTCCTCCTGATTTGCCTTTTCACCAGGACAGCACCATGCCACCCTCAGTAATATCAGCCGCCAGCCCTTCCCGCTCGAAAACCTTTACAAGTCTCGGCCAGTAAACCTTCTCCGGCACAGTCTCAAACGCGGGGCGGACAATTTCGGAATCCGCCTGCGCGATGGCGATTTCTCCGTTTTCCCGGATTGTAAGGCTGTGATGGCCGCGTGAATGCAGGTCGGCGATTAAGTCCTCCAGCACGTTCCGCCCCTGCTTCTCATACCAAACCTGCGGATCTGCCGGGGTTTGCTGCTGGGGGATGGTTTTCTTTTCTCCTGAACCCTGCTGTACTTCGGCCATCGGCACAATTTTCAGCAGCGAACAGCTGATATCCGCTTTCTGATCGAAGCTGACGTCGGCATAATCAAAGTCCGGTACGCCATAAAGCCGGATTCTTCCCGTCCCGCCTTTCGCGGCGATTTTTTCCGGGAATTCCTCCAGCCACTGCCATGTCGCTTCCGGATAGGCCGACTGTAAATACGCCGAAATACGGAAGTTCACATGACGGAGCAGGACAAGGCCGACCGGATCGGAAATATCCGGTACGGAAAGTTCTTTCTTTGGAAGCTGTCCTTTTTTCTTCTTTCGCGCTTTTCCGGCCATATGGCGGTACCGCTGCGCTTTAAGGGCAGGAAGCAGGAATTTTACTGCCGCCCATGCCGCCCACACCGCAAAAATACCGCTCAGCAGCCAGATTTGTATGTCCCCGCGGATAAATGCCATGACTGCCAATACCGCGGTTGTCAAAACGGATATACTTGACCAGAGGCTTGTTTTCTTATTCATTCGTTTCATCCTTTCTGAGACTTTTTCTCTAAAAAACAAAAAAAGAGGAACCATATGCGTTCCTTTCTGAAACACATACGGTTCCTCTTGGCGCCGGTTTTCAACCCGGCAAGGCTTCTCTTTCCCCGTCAATCACCGGCGAAATTTTGTCCAGTGATTCGGAGAATTTACTATCCAAGGCTTTTGTTCCCGCCTTGTCTGTTCCGGCCGGGACAAATCCCCAGTTATCAAGCAATACTTTCAGCCGCTTATCCGTAGTAACGCCGTCTCTCCTGGTGTATACCTCCAGTTCCAAAGAGCCGGATACCCAGATAAGGCTGCCTTTCTTTACGCGGGCGCGGACGAGCCTTTCAGCATCGTCTCCCATCGCGCAGATTTGAAGGTATTGCGTCCTGCGGTGCTCCTTGCCGCCGATATTCTCAGCAATGTCAAAGCGCACATACGGATGCCTGTTGATACTGGTCTTCAGTTCCAAATCAGCGGTTACCCGGCCGATTACATAGGTCTGTGCCATTTCGCTCCTTTCTGCCTTCCGGCTAAAATATCTATATACAAAAAAGCGCCGGCACACAGTTTCCGCCCATAAGGGCAAAACCATACTGTCGGCACTTTGAATACAAACTTGACAAGCGTGTGCAATGTGAGAGGCTCCCCACGATACAAGCAAGTATGCCTGCAAATCCTAACGGATCACGCACAAAAAATCAATTACAATGGTATTATAACACTATATCTTGCGTTTGTCAAGAGTTCATAATCAATATATAGATATTTGCTTGTGATAAATCCCTATACATCCTTATACAAATACTCGATTGTGTCTTTCCACTGTGCAGCAGAAAAATCTTTTGGATTCAACTGATGCAGTAGGACTCGCGCTTTTCGATTCTCGTGTTCTTTCAGCCGCATATCCGACAGGTATTCACACCCGACTAACCTATGCAGTATATCCAAAGGCGATTCTCGCATGGATACAGTTTATCCTCCTATATAGAAATCCTCCTCACGGCGTTCAAAAGCCATAAGGAGGATTTTATTTAAGCTGCCATGACGCTATTTTTTAATAGTTGCATGGCTCCACGTTTGATTTTGGTTTAGTTGATCTTGCAAACAATGCAGTTGATACTGCGCTTCATCCAGCGAAATCCGGTCATCCGGAATAAAGACATATTGATTCTGCATCGTTGCATAAGCCTTCGTAATGTGCGTATTTGCACATGCTTTGTCGAAAAAGATAAAGTCTTTGGGAAGAACGCCGGGGATACCGTCCAACCGCTTCTGTTCCTCGGTCAGCCGGATTGTCAGCAGTTTTGCCAACTGCTCTTTATCCTGGAGCAATGAAACGATGCGCGGTTCGCTTGCGATAACTGCCAAATCATAGATATGTTTTGACGCTTCAAAGGCTCGGTGCTCCTTTTCCGCGTTTCGGGTGTAGGCTTCCGCTGCAAACAGCTTATCTACGAAAATCCGTTCGATTGTCATAGTGAGAATTTCAAAGGGGCGGACATCGAACTGTTGAAGCAAAATAAGCTGCTGGTCTGGCCCCGCCTGTTCGTAAATCAGCGGGGCAATTATCACAGGCTCATATGGTTCACTGATGGTAAAGGACGTGGCCTCAACTTTTACTTTTCCAAAACGCTGCAAAACGTCGTTAGAATCGTATTCCACAACCGGGAGATAACGGTAGTAGGAAATTACCTCCGAGCGGTTGGTGCGGCCCTCGTTGGGATTGCGCTCCATACAGGTGTATTTTTTGGTCGCCCGCTCCAGGCGCTTGTCTCCCTGCGTGCGGCTGCACTCCCGGACATCGACGGATAAATCGACGTCTTCTGAAAAACGCCGGACACTGTGCAGCGCCTTATACAGAGCCGTACCGCCCTTAAAATAGGCGGGCAGACCCTCTCTTTGGAACTGTGCCAGCTCCTGCAAAAGCATAGAAACGTAGTAATCTTTTTCAATAACGTCCTGACGGTATCCGGTGTTTTCGGATACCTGCTCTATCAGGACGCGAAAAGCATCCGAGTCCAAATGCAGCTTCATTTTTATACTCCTTGTCTGCCTGCCACATGGGCAAGCTTCATAATCGTATTTCCGTTATAGTGGGTATCTGCCAGATGCAGAAGGGTACCATAATCCAATCCCCTTGCCTGCACAAACCGGCCGAGCAGCTGGTACGGATCTTCTGCGTCCACCGGCACATCGTCATACATGTTGAGCAAATCCAAGAACTGAAGATAAAAGCGGTTTTCTTTATTTACGGGAATCCGCGGCGCACGAATAACAATACCCAGTGCGTCATCCCGCTTGGCTCTGTGCTGTGCGCTGTTGGAAACAAAGGTCCTTTCGGCCGGCATAAGCGTCGTAAGGCCCAGCTTGTGCATAACCGCAGCGCCCGTCTCATACCCGGTGCCGTCCTTCAGATATTTCAGCTCAATCAATTTATCTTTGTTGATGCCAGTTTCGCCGAAAACGGTTTGCTTTGTCACATAATAGACGCCCTTTGCAAAAAAGCGAAGGTTGGGGCATGTGCCGGTATCGATCAGCCGCTTTACTGCAACAGCTGCTGCAGCGCAGGCTTTCTTTTCCTCCATGGCATATGCTTCAGCAATTCGATTTCCAAGCTCCCGGACAAGTATTGGTTCACCAGGTTGAAATCCGTCAATCAGTTGCTGAATAAACTGGGTATAAGTTTGCTCTTTCATCGCCGCACCTCCTTTTGATATATTATATGCAAAATATAGTCTTTTATTATGCAATTATTATATCATCAAAAAGGCGGCCTGTCAATGAACATAGAAAGAAATCTCAATCCGCCTTTTCTGGCGACTCAGGAGGGTTCCCCAGTTCTCCCAACTCTTCATATCCCAGAAAGCAGTCGGAAGAAAGGGCGGAGTCAAAATACTCGCTTCCCAATGTCAGCCGCTGCGTCTTTTTGAAATAAAAGCGGTAACGGAAGCCGATCTGGATTTTGGAATGCTTGCCCAGCAGAAGGGCGGATTCGTTGCCTTCGTCGTCCATAATCCGGATTTTCCGGTATTTGCGCAAAGGCTTTGGAACGACGCCGACACAAGTACCCTCCACCACTTCATATTCTTTTCGGCTGACAGCCTGGTAAAAGGCGTATGCCCTGCAAAAGCTGAGGATACAGACTGCGGCGCTTAACAGCAGCATGATCCTGTCTTTGGAAAACAGGAACATGGCAAGCCCGACCAAAAGGCAGGCAATCCCCAGCAGTACCGTGAGTATAAGCCGGCGCCGCAGAGGCGCCGGAGCATTCAGAATTTTCTCCATTCTCATATCCTCTCAAAAATGATTTGCCTGCGCAGATAAAGATTTGCCACAGAACGTATAACAGACCGGCACTCCGGCAGGCAGGATACCATGTCCGCTATGTTATCGCTGGTAGTAAATTCATCGTAATACAAAGTATCCAGAAGCTCTTCCTCACAGCAAAAATCCAGCTTATTCCGTTCAAAGCACTTGACGATCTCCGCCGTAGACAGGAGAGCCTGTCTGGCAAGGCGGATTACCTTCTTTTCATCGGCGGTGCGCTTATCCCTGCGCAGTATCTTTTTCGCCGCGGAGTAGGGTACGTTTCCAAACACGCACAGCCGGAAAAAAGAACAAAGGCGGAGAAACGGATTTTCCGAAATCGGCATGATATATAAATCGGACAGCAGCCGGTACAGCGCCTGCTCGTCTGTTTCTCCGCTGCCTTCAGCAACGAGACCGCGCTGGGTCAGCCGGCTCATGCAGTCGTCAAAGCTGCGGGAGGAGCAAAATCCGGTTTCCTGTTCTTTTTCCCAATACAAATTCTGAACCTGTCCGGGACGAAGGATTCTCCAATTCAACGCCGACCACAGCACAAATTCCTGGATATCCAGTATGTACTCCCGGTTCTTTAAAATCACAACAGGAATCTTCCCGTCCTTTCCGTGTCCTTCAATATGAAGGCGGCCTACAGCTGTAAATAACCTGGTCATAAACAACACCCTTTCCATACTCTTTTACGAAGCGGCTTGTCCCGTATAAGTTTCCATCCATAAAACAAATACCTGGTTTTTCCGCAATTTCTGCTTTGCCCTTGAAATCCATGCGCCTACCAGATTGGGTTTGACGCCGTACATATCCGCAATTTCTTTTCCCGAATACCCTTTTAGTTTCAGTTCAATCGCCTCAATGCCAAGCCGTGCTGTACCGCTGTACTCCCGCTTCATATGGTGCAGGAGCCGCGCGGCGTCCATTTGAGCGAGCAGTTCCTCTTCCTGATGATACGCGGGGGACGGGGCTTGCTCTAAAATAAGCCGCGTGATATTCAAATCGGCGTCCAAAGGAATGCAGCAGCCCCGCTTTTGCCTCCCGTACATTAACCGGCAGTATGTACGAAGTCCGTTGGCGACTACCTTTTCCGCATATGCGTCAAACGGAACCCGCAGTTCCGGCCGGAAACTGGCCGCCGCTTTGCACAGCCATATACATCCCTCCTGGTAAATGTCGTCATATTCAAAACCAAACAATGTTTCATTGACGATGATGTACCGGCAGATAACCCGGGATACAATGTTCAAATGCTGTTCTGCCAACCGGCGCTGGCTGTCATTCAGGACTGTCCTTCCGCCCATACTCTTTCACACTCCCCATTTTTTGCGCCTCCTCGTATTTCATGCCGCCGCCCGGATATTGTCGTATGCCTGCGCACAGGCATCGATCAGCTGGCCGCACATGTACTCTCCAAACTTGGCGATATGCGCCTGTTCTTCGCTTAACCCCAGCTTGGCCTGCATCCATTTGTAGGCCTGCCGCTTTGACATCAGCCCGCTTTTCCACATCCAGTCGAACGCTTTGTGGGCCTCGATACGCTTATGCCGCAAATCTCCATTGGCTAAGGTTCCCATCGGGAGCCTGGATTTTCGGTGGGCTGCGACGTAGGCGTCGCATTTCGGGTACCGGTCGCAAACATAGAGAAAGCCGTCTGTTTTTGCCGCGTCCCCATAGACCGCGCTTGAGGGACGCAGCGTGGCTTTCGCCCCGCAGTAAGGGCATCGGATTTGTACTTTTTTCAAAAATATCACCTCCAATACGGTTTGAATACGGATTTAACGCGCATTAAAGCGCGGGCTCTTTGCCTTGCGCCAGCTGGCGCAGGCGGCAGTCTTTCAGCCAGTCTATGTGCCAAAGAAGCCAGGAGGAATACAGCTCTTCAAAAGCCTGTTCGCTCAAAACAGCTATACATTCGTCTTTGACCGGCGTATCTCCTGTGAGCCGCCGGAACTGCTCCACGGAAAAGACAAGCGGGGCGCCGTTCCGGTCAGCCGCCAGCAAATACTCATCGCACTGCTGGTTCTTATATAAGCAAAATTTACATTCGATCCATATGGCATTCCGCCAGTTGCCGCGGGACGCCTGGAGAAATGCATACAGCTGTAAAATCTGATTGTTCATTTTCCCTCCAATTTTAGGACGGGTAAAAAAATACCCTCTACTATTATTATTCGATTTTTTTCCAAAGATCCCCTTGGCGCCCCTTTCAGGGCATCTCTATCGACAAGCATGTGCAAAAAATACCTCCTACTATTATTATCCCTTTTTTCTTTAAAGATCCCCCCAGCAGGCACTTTCAAGGGGAAAAGAAGAAACCGGGACACCCCGTTTGGAATGCCCCGGCGTCCTTCTGCCGCTTACTTGGAAAGCGTCTGTTTTTTGCGTTTTTTAATACACACGAGGATAATGATCCCCAGGGAAGCGGAAGCGGCCCCTACCCACAGCCAGAGATTTGACGTGTCTCCGGTTTTAGGCGGTTCGGTCGGTTCTTCCGGTTCCTCCGGCTGTTCCGGTGTGACCGGCTGGTTGATAAAGCCAACGCCGGCCTCGTTTTCAATTAGGACAACCTGGCCGTTTTCGCTGATTTCAAAGTAATAGTAGCGGTCATCCTTGACAAATCCCTCCGGGCTGCTCTCCTCGTAGAGAAAGTACCCGTTATATCTCAGCCCATCCAGCCGGTAGACGCCTGTTTCGGTTTCCTCCAGGTGTTCCACGAAGGTATCGACGCCTTTATCAAAAACCTTGTTCCCGTTGACATCCAGATAAATCCCGAACAGTGCGCCAGACAGGCGGTTTTCCGGATATGCCGCGTCCACCTTGGTAGTCTGAACCGAGCCGGTAATCCATTTGTTGACCGCCTCGATCTCAATACGCTGATCTTGCTCGCTTACCGTCACCTGGAACAATTCGCCGGAGAGGACAAATTGCGGCGGGCAGGATAATTCCTTGATGACCCAGTCGCCAAAGGGGACGTTCAAAAAGGCGAATTCACCCGATTCGTCGGATTCAGCAGTCATGAAAGCGGTTTCTTCCGTAAACTCGGTTTCATCCGGGGCAAACAATCCAAAGACCGCACCGGCAATCCCTTCGCCGTCCTCGCTGACCTTTAAGCCGTAGATGTCCCCACGAATCAGCTCATTTTCAATCGCCTCACCGTCGTTCACGCTGATATGGATAACTGCCGTATCCTGTCCCTGGTAGGCAAATTCAACGGGATACTTTTCATCGGAAATGATATAGTGGCTATCGGTGGCGTATTCCTTGACATACAGTTTGGAATCCACAGGCACGTCCGTTTGGAAAGCCGCCTTGCCGTTTTCATCGCAGTAAACAATCTCTAAAAGGCCGTCCGCCGGGATAGTGCTGCCATCCGCGGCCGTCAGATCCTCAGCGGCATACAGCCCCCAGGCAACGTGCCGGATTTCGCCATTCATGCCAAGCCCGAAGATTTCGTCCTGTTCCAGAATCTTTTGCAGGTCAATTTCTACCCGCTGCCGCTCGTTCGTAATATGCGCCTCAGCAGTGGTGATTTCCACATGCTGGCCGGCATAGCTCAGTGTGACCGTAATCGGGTTCGGATTGAGCGTCATGCCGTAGGGCGCTTTTCGTTCAAAAATCTGATAGGTGGATAGGTAAAGCGGCTCGCTGGTTGCCCAGCCGTCCGGTCCAGTGGTAAGAGTAGTTACCGTATCGCCTTTGTGGTGACGGAGCACGCCGCCGGAAATCACATCTTCGGTAGCGACCACATCATACACGCCGCCCTCCAGTCCGGACTTGTCATAAACCGGCTGATAGAGCAGCGGGCTGTCTTCGCCGCCGGCGGTGGAAACGCTCGAAAACACTTCGCCATCCTTGTAAAGAGAAATGGTACCCTTCTGCGGCATATTCTCTTTTTCTACCACAACGACGGTCACGCCGTCCTCTTCACTGGCGTCTTCCTGCACAATGTTGAAATATACCGGGGTAGAGTCCAGCACATAGGGCTCCACCGTTTCCACTTCAACCAGCGAATAGCCTTTGCCGTAGGGCAGGCTGAGAGGGGTAATCAGCGTGCCGTCCTCCCCAGTGTAGAAGGTGCTGATTTCCTGGATTTCCGGGTAGGTAATCGTCATGGTGATTTGATTGCCTTCCGGATCGTACAGTTCATAGCCATGTCCGGCCAGCGGCACCGTATTTCCGGTTTCAGCGTCCTTTTTGACAACCTTAACGCGGCTTTCAAACTGCGCGTTGTTCAGCAGATACCGGTAGACCTGCCTGTCTTCGGAGATGAAAATGTCAATATCCTTGATAAACTCGGTCCCTGGTACGCCGGCTTTTGTCTGATGAAGCCGGTACCAGCCGTATGGGAAGTCTTTGCTTTCCGCATATCCGTATTCATCGCAAATCAGGATATCCCGTTCGGTTTCTTCCGCGTTTTCATAGGAGCCGGCATCACGCAGGAACAACTGGAACTCCGCGCCCTGCTCCGGCGTCTCAACCCCTGTGGAACCGTCGTCGCTGTGCTTCAGGACCGCCACGCGGCCCTTGATCACCTGTTCACCCGCGTCCACCGCGATTTCGTTGTATTCCAGTTCGTACAGCTCCGGTTCCGCACCGACATGGTAAACCTCCGGGTTCAGCAGGTAGCCCTCGCTGGGTTCTATCTCCTTGATGGTCCAATCATCGCCGCAGACATACCAATCCGTTGTAAATTCACCGTTCGGCCCGGTAAAATAACTGCCCACCAGCTGCCCGCCTTTGTATACGCCGTATTCGGCGTTTTCCAGGCCGGCGTCGCCCTGGGCCGTACCCGTTTCCATATCGGATTTCGTCAGAGTGGCACGCCATTTTTTCAGTACATTGTCGAACGACTTGTGCGTTACCTTATTCCATTCAATCGCGGCCTGCTGTGCTTCCGGCACCATATATTTTTCCTCAACTCCGACTTCTTCCAGCGTGTAAGGCGTATCGCCGGAGATCAAAACATCCTCGAAGGTGGCGACGCCGCGCTCATCGGTTACTGCATATTCATCCACCGCCAAACCGGACAGGCTGGTACCATACAAATGGAATGTCTTATCCTCCACAAAGCCGTCCTCAGCGGTTTTGGTAACGGTCAAATCCCCGCGCTTGAGGGTATTGCTGAAGGTCACAGTGCTCGTTTGGCCCGGAAGAACCGTCACCCGTTTGGTTGCCTGCGGCTCATATTTATCCTCCGTCAGCTCGGTTACTTCATAAACGCCCGGCCGCAGGTTTTCCAGCAGGAAGGTCCCGTCCGCCTGGGTGCGGATATCCTGATCGACGCCTTCCCCGGAAATGTGGAACGGGATATCTTCCACCTTTCCGTCCTCGCTGGTTTTTACCAGCTTGACGCTGCCGAACGCTTCGGTTTTGATGTTTACATAGAACCGGACCGGGTCATCCAGGCCGGTTACCATTGTTTGATAGCCCGGCGTTCCCCATAAAAGAAGTGGGTTATTGGGAAGCGCAATATTTTTCTTATACTCAAAGAGAACTGGATTTTGAATGATTTCGGTTGAGGTAAAGGTGTATTGGTTCCCCTTCCGGGTAACGCTCACATCCCCGCCGCCGACTTTTTCCAGATCGACGCCGATATTGTTGCTGTCTGTCAGAGTGAGGCTGTACTTTTTCGTGGAACTGTCGTATTTCAGTTCATACGTCGGCGCATCTTCTCTGTCTGTGCTGGAGAAACTGGGGACAGTCGCATGTTTGGACATCTGCTGTAAAATCCACTGATAGGCCCTTTCGTAGCTTGTCCCCTTGATGGCCTTGTAGAACTGGTCGGCTTTGATCGGGCCGTTGTCCACCAGTTTCGTGGGGCTTTTCCGCAGCCCCTGCTGGTACTCCCAGATAATTGCCTGGGTGGCGTAGAAAAAGTCGTCGTCATTGATTCCGGAAATGGGAAGGGCTTTCCCCGGCTGCCAGCCGTTTGCCAGCGCCAGACGAATACCATCTCGGGCAACAATAGGAAGATTCATAAAATAATCTGAATTATTTCCATTCTCAGAAATATAGTTCTGTCCGCTTCCAAAGTCCACGCCATACTCAATACAGTAAACCCACTGTTCGTCTGTATTGAACTGTGTGTAGAGATACAGATGCCCGCGGGCGGCCGAACCGCCATACGCCTGGAAATAGGTGCTGCCGTCGGAACGGTAGCGCAGGGCGTAATCGTCCGGGTTGCTGTAGACCTTGGAACCGTCATAGCCCACAAACTGCCGACCTACACGGGCTAATACTTTTTCACCACTGGCATAGTCAAATGCGAAAGCGTTTAAAGGGACTGCCGCTATCAGCATAACAACAGTCAGCAGCACCGCCATTAGTTTTTTCCCTTTGGCTGAGATGCTTTTCTTCATAGGCAAAAAACCTTCCTTTCTAAACAAAAAGGACATCCCTTAATCGGAATGTCCTTTGTTGCAGATATTTAATTTTCAGTAAAGTAAATAGAATACATACGCTCCGTTTTCCATTGGTTCAATATAGATGGTAAAAGAGGTAATCGGATTTCCTCCGCAGCTTTCCATATATTCATCTGTGTAAAGCGTCACTAAATCATAAAGCTGTGTTTTCAGCCGTTCCCCCTGTATATTTTGATTTCCAACGACAACTGTACCCCACGAAGAGTTGTCCGGGGTTATCAATGTTCCATCCTGATACTGCACCCGATGGGCCCAGCCCATTTCAGTTTCCCCGATTTGTACCATTTCCGCCTTGATTTGTTCGATATCGAAGGGGAAATCGTAAATGCTTTTTGCCGGCGCGGGCTGCTCAGATGCTTCCGGTTCCGGCGCTGGAGTTTCCTCTTCTGGGGACGGCGCCGGCTGTGTGCTTGATGGAGCAGGCGCGGACGAAGCGCTGCCGGCGCTTTCCGGCGGATTGGTTTGTTCCGGTGTGGCCGGCGGCTTTTGCTCCGAAGACGCGGCGGCTTCCCTGGAAGCCGTACCCGGCCGGCTGGAAGGGGCCCGGCCCTCCGCAGATCCGGGAGACTGGATGGGGGAACTGCCGCTGCTTGAAGCGGACGGCCCCTCCGGCAAAGCACTCTCGCTCCGGCTGGGCGCCACGGAAGACGTGCCGGAGGCTGTTCCCGCTGAATCCAGCAGTGAAGAAGAAACGGCGGCGTCCGGCGGCGCCTCTGACCGGCAGCCTGTCATGGCCGCCAGCAAAGCGGCAAGCAAGACGAAGAGGATTTTACGCATGGAGCATCCCTCCCAACTATGGAATTTTTCGTCTTTGCTTATATAATACGACCAAACGCCGCCGTTTTTCAACAATTAAAGATTTTGGCGGATAATACGGGTAATGATCCCCATAGCCACGCCGCGCTCCTCATCAATGCCGGTAACGACAAAGCTGACGTCGTCCTTTTTCCCGGGACGGCGGCGGTCGTAGCAGGAATGAGCAATGGCGTTGACTCCGTTGGCAAGCCGGATATACACCACGCCCTTGTGGACGTCGGTAACGTTCCCGGCATACTTGCCCTGGACCCGGCACAGGCGGAGATTGTCCTGCCTTGCGCCGGATACGCTTCGGACGTCCGCTTTGATGGAAATATGCTCGATATCCTCCCGCTTTACGCTGAGGATACGCGCCAGTACCTGTCCGCCTACCGAAAAGCGTTCGCGGGCGTCGCCGATCCAGTCCCAGGACAAATCGCGCGCCATCACAGTGGTTTCCACGCCAAACGCTTCGATGCGGACCGCCTTTTCGCTGACGGCGATTATCCTTGCCTGGACAATCCGGCCGTCATAAATACGGTATTCCCCGGCGTCGTCAGTGTCCATGTAGAAGATTTTGCGCTTTTTCAGCATGGCCTCCTTGCGGCTGGCGACAACGCTGCGGGTTTTGGAATCAATCCCCTTTACAACGAAGTCGATTTCCGCGCCCAGCATCCGGCTTAACAGCTTGTGCTGCCGCACGATCATCGCCGTATATTCGTCCCCGGTGAGATTGTTCTGATACCCCATCACCATCTCTTTCAATGGGATTACAATGCGGAAACCCTTGTAATCCGCCACAGCGACGGTCTTCCCGCTGTCCGTCTGCTCCAGGCCTCCCAGCCTCCCGGTCAGCATCCGCCGGGTGCGGTAGGCATTGTGGATTTCATGCCAGACAATATCCGCAAGGCTTTCTTCGGTTTCCACATCGGTTCCCGCCTCCAGTGTCAGGATTGGCGAGGAACGCGGCGGCGCGGGATCTGGTTTTGAAACAGGGGACCCAGCGGCCGGCTCTTCACTGGCCGGCAGGGTTTCCTCTGTGGGTGCGGCCTCCGGTGCTTCAGGGGCGGGTACATGATCGGTTTCCTCAACAGCCGCTTTTTTGCGGCGGGTGCGTTTCGGCTTGGGCGCTTCCATGGCTTCGGCGGGAGGATCCTCGGCGTTTTCTGAAACCGGCTCCCACGCGGCGTCTGTCTGTCCATCTGCTTCCTCCGTTTCAGCGGCCGGGAGTTCAGGCTGTTCCGTGAATTCCCCGGTTGCTTCTAAATTTTCTGTTTCTTTCGGCATAGGCTACCTCCTATAAATTTAGTGCTCGGACGACATGATATCGTCCTTGGTCGCCGGGACAACGCCCGGCTGAGATTTCTGCGCATCCGGCGGCTTTGGTTTCCGTACGGCGCGTTTTTTCTGTTTGGGCTGCGGAGCATCCACCTCCTTTCGCTGAGATTTGCCCCATTCCGGAACATGGGCGGAAGCCTTGCAGGGGTGAAGCTTGGAAGCCTCCGGATGAAGGGTATAGTCCAGCTTATCCACCTTTAAAATTTTCCGCCCCCGGATAATCACCAACGCCTGGGATACCGGGAGCCGCAGCACCTCGTCCATCGTCAGCAGCCTGCGCCGCCCGACGCCGCTAGTTTCCCGGTATTCCGGCGTGTAGTTGCTCACCCGCCATGTGCCAAGCTGCTTTGCCTTGCTCTGCACATGGACGGATACCTCGCCGGACCGCTCGCTGATGTACTCTGCTGTCAACGGATCGGAACAGCCCAAAAAATATTGGATATCGCTGTTTCCCAATATCTCCTGCCACTGGTTTTGCGGATAGCGGTTCTGAAGCCCCGCTAAATTCTGAAACACGCAGCTCATGGAAATATTGCGGGAACGGATCACGCTGATCTTGCGGGACAAATCCGGAATGACACCGCAGGCCGTCAGTTCCTCACCCAGCACATGGACGGGGACCGGTAGCTTTCCGCCGGGGCAGTTTTTGTCAGCGTAGCGGACGAGCTTGATAAAGCAAAAGGACAGGAACAAAGAGGAAAGGAAATCAAAGGTGCTGTCTTGGTCGGAATTGACCACATAATAGGCGCACGGCTTTTGCCCCGGCAGTTCCAGGTCTATTTCATCAAACCCTGTCATATTGCAGATTTTCTTGTTTTGGAACACCTGCAGCCTGCTGCCAAGCCCGATAATAACGCCGCTGCGCACCGTATCGGATGCCTGCCGGAAAATTGCGAACGGCGCTTTGGCCGGATGGGAGGAAGGGAGCAGGTCGAACAGGTTTTTCAATTCCTGCTCCGCCGTATGGGTGAGCAGCTTGTAGACCTCTTCCATGGTTTTCCGCCCCTCCGGGTAGCCCCGTTCCACATACAAAACCAAAGCCTTGAGGAGATTCGTTTCCGCGCTGTCCCAGAAGTGGTCGCCCCGTTCATCCCCGGTATTCTTGATAATAACGTCGCAGAAAAGCTGGGCCATCAGTTCGTCACCTTCAATTTCCGAAAGGCAGGCCCAGGCGTCCGAGTTCTCCGGGGATACCAGGTTGAACACCCGGACGGTATAGCCCTGTTCCCGCAGATACTGGCTTGTTGTTTCGTACAGTTCGGATTTGGGATCACAGATAATCAGGGATTCCCCCTGTGCCGCCGCCTGAAGGATGCGGTTGATGCAGTAGGCCCTGGTCTTCATCGAACCGCTGGCACCGTATACGGCGATATTCCGGTTGAGCCGGCTTTCTTCCGGCACACAGACGTATTTACCGTTCAGCGTGCCGAGAATGGCGCCGGTATGCTTTTTCAGGCTGGAGGTTAAGTCCAGCACCTCTTCTGCTTCCTTTTCGGACATAAAACCCGATGTGCCGTAGGTGCCCTTTTTGGAATAGATGAAATTCCGCTCCTTATCGTACTCCCCGGTGTCCCCATAGCCCATCCGCATCACCATGACAATGAGCAGGGCCAGTACACCGGCGCAGATGAGCACGCCGATGATCCCATACGGGAAACTGAACATAGCCGCAAGGCAGGCGGACAACGAAAATGTCGGCATTTCCGGCGATGTTCCATAGCCGGGTGTGCCGCCCGCGTCTTTCCATATGGTATAGTTGCGGATAAACTGCGCGATGTACCCGCCTCCGTAAAGCAGGGCAAACAGAAGGGGCGGGAATCCCAGCAGAATCGAAAACAGCCTTTTGCGTCTTATATGCAAAATCTCCTTTCCCATTTTTCAAAGTTGATGGTTTGAAACCGTACCTGCTCCCCGCAGCAGCGGCGGAGGGCTTCCGCCTGAAAATCAAAGCAGATCAGCGTGCCGGCTTTATTCTGGAGCCGGAGCGCCGTGTCAAACCGCCGGATGCGGGGCAGGTCGCAGGTGTAGGCGAAAAGGACAGGACTACCGCTGCCGTCGATGGCGTCGTTTTCTATGGGAAGCCCCTCGTCCTTCTCCCACAAATCCGTTAACAGAAGGGCTTCCAGCTCTTCGGACAGTTCTGCGTTGCACATCATCCGCAGCAGCTTTTCGCCCCTGCGGTCGTTTGTCAAATAGTAAAAATGTTCGTAGCTTCCGTCCAGCAGCAGGTACTGCCTGCCGCCCTCCCCCGAAAGGATAGTAGCGGCCAGCTCCATATTGTCCCCCAAAAGCAGTCCCTTCACATCCTCCGGCGCGTACTGCTCCGGCAGCCGTTCCCGGCAAAGGATTGTCTGCATCAGCGCCTTGGTCCGCATTTCTGCCCGGTACTGCCATTTCATCAGGGAGCCGCCCAGGTTATATATCACAAAGACGGCGCTTTCTGTCAGCAGGACACCGGCCGAGCGCGCACCCTTGATTTTTACGGCCTCTATTCCCAGTTCCTTGATCTCGCGGGAATTGTAAAAAGCAGGGGCCGTGATGAAAATCTGCGGGCGTCCATCCCAAGCCGGGGAAAACACCTCCGGTTTTTCATCAGGGAAAATAGCGGCGCCCGCATTCTGCATGGTGGCGGCGGTTTCGGCTATCCGGTGTAGCCGCTGCCGCCGGGCCGGTTCACTTTTGATATGGTTGGTTTCCGCGGCACCGGCCAGATACGGAAGGAACCGCTCCGGCCGGTCCGCTGTGAGAAGCCCCTTTGCCTTTGCTGTCAGGCGGTATCCGCGCAGGCCGTCCTTGTAAAAGGTGCGGAGTAAATGTTTTTGTTTAAGAGATTGTATGACATGGGCCTTATATGCCTCTCCACCGGGCAGACGGGAGAGCCGGTCTGTGGGAAACTCGCCGGACAGGGCGACAAACTCTAAAATCCGGTAAGCGGCCGTCTGTCTGCCGGGGAGGGTTTGTCGGGACTGCATGGCGTTCGCCTCCCTTCTAAAAAATTACCCAGCCGCGATTAACCTGGGTAAAACCCGCCTTTTCGTATTGCCCTGAACAGCCCGGAAGGACGCGCTTTCCCGGCGTTTTTCCGGTATCCTGTTCCGGGGGCCCGAAAAAGCCTAAAAATCGGATATGGATTTCAGGCGGTTTTCACGCTCTTTTATCCATTCCGGGAAGCGTTCTTTTCCCATCACGGAAATACAGGTGCAATCCCGGTCCCCGATTTCCGTCGTGTTGTAGGCGTCGCACAAAAGCCCGCTGTCGTCCTCCATGAGGAAAGCGGCGATCACGTCCAGCATCTGTTTTAATTCCAAGTTGTCGTAATCCCGTACCCGCGATAAAGGGCGTTCTTTGCTGTAAATGTGGGAAAAGCAGACGACGCAGTGGCCGAACTTCGGAAGCGTGTGGCTGTCCGCATACTGGTTCATAGTAAAATACAGCGGGTCGCTCAGGAACTCGGAGCTTTTCCTTCCTTTCCGCTTCGGGACCAGGCAGGGGAGGAATATGTTTAATACGCCATCCTCCTCCGAAACTCGGATCCCCTGCACAACGCCGGCGGAAGTGAGGTATTCGGCTTTTTTCATATTCGTGCTTTCATAAATCAAATGCCGCATTTTGCAGGCAATCAGTTCGCTGTGCAGGGCGGCGTCCGTGGAAAGCAGCCCATAATTTTCCGGATACCGTTCAATATCGGTCCGGTTCATCGCGCAAAGCGTATTGGACAGCTTGGAGATATCCTCCAGCAGCCCGTTGATGTATTGCGATATGTGCGCTCGGTTCAATAAGGTTCCTCCTGTTTCTGTTTAAAATACTGAATTTCGCCCGTGTCGGATACCGTACAGAAAGCGGCCGTGCCCGGGACGCGGAGCCGGGCGATCTGCTCCGCCCCCTCGACAATGAGGATACGCCTGCCGCCCTCTTCCCCGGACCGGGCGAGCGCGTGCTCCACCAGCGTTTCCTTATCCGGAGGGACGCAGATAACCTCATAAACCTCGCCGCCCGCAAAAAAGATGATTTTGACTGGGAAATCATCGGGGGAGTGATACTCCGCCCGGTCTGCGAAATCCGCCAGTACCCATAAAGCCGATAGCATTTCCCAGTCTGTCTCAAAGTCCGGGCTGTCATAGTAAATATCGATCCGCGGGCTATAGAAAACCCGCCCCTGTTTCACAAGATAGCCCAGCAGGTTATCCAGCACCCCCCTGTCCTTATGTGGATAGAGCCGGTACAGTTGCCCGCGCCGGATACAGTGGTAGCTGGATATATCCCGCAGCAGGCAGGCCGCCTCTTTGCCGTACAGCTGTTCTCTGGTTTTCACCATTTTCCATCTCCTTTAATACGTATTAAATCCGTAAAAAATCCGCATACAGCCGGGTAATGCGTATTCCGTCCGTGTTAAGCCTGTATTCCCTCCTTCTGCCGCAGCAGCTCCTGCAATTCCCGCCGGTCGGTAGTAATCAGGGATTTTTCCAAGTCGCTGCACTTGAACTCCACTGTGATGTTGTTGTTGTTCGAGCTGATAAGCCCGTTGCCGCGCTCAAAATGGGTAATCTCCATGACCTCCGCTTCGGAAAGGTGGAGGATATTCTGGACGCGCTGCGCCTCCTCGTCCTCCAGATTGAGGATTACCTTGGTCTTGCAGTTGTTGATGATTCCCTTTCCATACTTGCCGTCCTCCAGCGCGAAGAAATCGTTGAGGTCCTGTGTGGCGCAGATCGCACTGCCGCCGTAGCCCCGGATGATTTTGAAAATCTCCAGCACATATTCTGCCGCCAGTCGGTTTCCCCCGCCGCCGATGAGCTGCCAACACTCGTCGATATAGATGGCCTTTTCCACCGTCCGGTTTTCTTTTGCTTTGTCCCAGACAAAATCGACCGCGATAAACATACCGGCGGTGAGCAGGTCACCGCTCAGTTCCGAAATATCCAGCACGGTGTACTTGTTGGATAAATCCACGTTGGTCTGCTGGTTGAAAGAACGGGCGGAGCCATGAACAAGTCGGTTCAGGATATTCGCCAGCCGCCTGGTTTCCGGGGAAGCGGACAGCACCTCATACAAATCCCCTAATATGGGCATTTCCCGGTAGTGGCCTGGGTTCCGCGGGTCGTCCAGCGAAGCGTTGTCGTGGGTGATGCCCTTTTTGTTATAGGTTTTAATCAGCGCCTCGTCCAAAAGTTGCCGTTCCTCATGGTCCATATCCGGAATCAAAAGGGAAAAGAAGATGTGTAGCTGCTGGATTTTGGAAGCCAGCGCCGATTTTTCCAAAGCGCCGCCGTCTAGCAGCTCGTCCGCCGACGTATCGGTTTTCCGGATTTCCATAACGTTGATACAGTTTTTCGATGCCGGGCTGATTTGGATAAACTCGCCGCCGATGTTTTTGCAGGCCCGGTGGAATTCATGGCCTTTTAACGGCGCAATAATAAATACCTGGACGCCTTTCCGCCGCATCCGAAGCCCCATCAGCTGCATGGTAAAGGTTTTGCCGGCCCCGCTGGTCCCCAAAATCGCCATATTCGCGTTTTTGTAGACCTTGGAATTGAAGATATCCACAATAACCAGAGAATTGTTAATCTTGTTGGTTCCAAGCAGGATTCCGTTGTCGTCGCACAGCTCAAAAGCCGTAAACGGATAGCAGCTTGCCGCCCCGGCCGTCAGGACGTTGCGTTTGGAGCGCCCAAACAGGTGTTTTTCCAGGCTGGTGAGGGGGAGGGCTGAAAGGAACGCCTGCTCTTCCCGGAAAGGGCAGGCGCAGACGTTCAAATCCTGGGATACCAGCAACTTCCGCATTTCCCTTTCGCGCCATTCCAGATCCTCCGGCGTTTCGGCGGTGATGGTAATAAGGAGATTCATATAGTAGAAATCCTCGTTGTTGGCAAGCCCGTCTTTGAGAAAGTAGCCGCTGCGGATTGCCCCGTCCAAATCGTCAAAGTCGGTGTTCGTGTCGCTAGCCTCCTTGATTTTGGAGCGGTTGATCCGGAGCTGCTGGCCCAGCTTATGCACCATGCGTTCCTTGGGCTGTTTCGCCAGAAACAGGTCGATGTCAATGCCGTCGCCGGCATTAACCAACAGGCTCAACCACCCGGCTGCTACGCGGGACTTGTACCCGTCGGACGGGATCAGCAGGTACGAATGGTACAGCCCGTCGATGCAAAGGTATTTGGCATGGGTAAAATCAATGGTTTTTGGAGCGAAAAACTCCGTGCAGGGGATAGCGTCGGTGCTTTTCCCCTGCTCCACATACCGGGATACGACCTCCTCCACACGGGAGGACAGCGGCACGTCGGAGCTTTCCTGCCGGCACAGGATGTTATACAGCACATCTACCGTAAATTCGTCCTCATTTTCCGGCATCAGCACTTCGTTGCCGCACTGTTTCAGGTAATTGACCGCCGTGCGGGCGGCAACCTGCAGCGACGATACAGCGTCCGCTTCCTCGTCCCCGCCCCTGCGCCCGAACGCCTCATATTCGAAGGCGATGAAAAAGCGCCGGGTAGTCGCCTCACGGGAGCCGATGCGCCCTACCAGCTTCAGATAATCCTCTTGAAGCATCCGGCAGTGGGGGTCTGTCTCCCGTTCCATTTCCTGTTTCACGATTTCCGTGTGCTTATTGATATCCGCCCGTTTCGTCAGCACCTTGAACTGGATTTTGACCGGGCTGATTTTAAGATAGCTGATGAAGGAATAAATAATGCTGCGCTGCTCCCTGGCGCTGCGCAGCAGGAAGTTAATCGGCACCACCTCGATCACCTTGATATACCGGTGGTCTTTGGTATAGATAATGCCGTTTTCAATCTTATCAATGGGGAGGTAAGCGGCCGCCGGGTTCAAAAAATCCGTCCCGGCCTGCTGCCGGCGCGGCCGCGGTTTCTCCTCCCGCTGTTTTTGTTTCCGCGGTTTTTCTTCCTTTGCCTCCGGCGCCGGCTTTTCCTTTTTAGCCGACCGTTTCCGGATAACGCCCAGAATCTCGGCCATCATGGAAGGCTCCTTGTCCTCACCCTTCTTTTCTTCACGGGCCGCTTTCCTTTCCGGCTTTTCTTTTTTCACCTTCTTTGCCGGCGTTTCCTTTTCAGGGACGATTCCTACCACACGCCGGTTTTTTATCCATTTGAAGAAAGCAAAGATAAAGGACGACAGGCATTCTCCCGATACGCCGAACAGCCCCAGAAGGCCCAGGGGAAGGGCGGTCAGGCACAGAATAATGATCCGCGTCGTCAGTGGTATATCCAGCAGGAAAACCGGCAGGCCTGCCCCTACGGCAAGGATACCGGCCTCGATTGCGTTGCGCAGCTTAAAAAGCCCGCCGAACAGGGTGGAACCTTCAATGAAGTTCGGCGGAATATAGTAGGTTTCAAATTCATTGTCTTTGGGTTTGCTCATGGAATCCTCCTATCCAATAATCCAGAACGGGCCTCCGGCCGCCGCCCCCTCTCTGGCTTCGTCAAGGATAATAGACAAATCCCATTCCTGCTCGCTTCGCTCATAGCTGGCGGGGTCCGCTACCAGGATTTTGCCGTTCCGGACGCCGCGAAGGACAATAAAATGGCCGGAATTTGTAAAGTGTCCCTCGTCCATCAGCGCGACTACCAGCTTCCCGCCGCTCAACGCGTCCGAAATTTTTTGTCCGCCGTCCTTTCCGCATCCCTCCACCGGAAGTTCCCATGCCTCAGCGGCGGCAGGGATCAGGCCGTGGTAAGAGCCGTTGCCCGAAGCCCAGTAGCCGTGTTCATACGACCATCTGGCCATTTCCACCGGATCGACAATGTCTTCCGTAAGTGAGGAAACCACAATCGCCATCGCGGTAGGGCCGCAGCCATAGCCGCCGATGTCGTCCGTCCCGTAGGGCTTATCCGCATAGCGTTCGTCCAGTTGGTTGAAGTAGACAACCTCCGTGTCCCCATCGGTAAACTTGATATCACCGAGAGAACCGATTGCTTCATACCCATTCGGCAGGCGCTGGAACATCCCATCACCCAAAAACACGCTCAAATTTTGGGCGTAGTTATTTGAAAGCTC
Source organism: uncultured Clostridia bacterium (assembly GCA_946491705.1). Classification (GTDB taxonomy): domain Bacteria; phylum Bacillota; class Clostridia; order Oscillospirales; family Acutalibacteraceae; genus Solibaculum_A; species Solibaculum_A intestinale. The sequence continues at coordinate 64,522 of CAMLYM010000001.1, read as the reverse complement.
CTTTTGCTCCGCGTCCAGATGGAACACATGGTCCGCGAAATAATCCTCGCCGTTGTAAACAATGGTATATACGATCCAGTCCTCCGTCACTGTGGTCGAAGTTTCCGTTTCCTTGCCGGTACCGGAGTCCACCGTAACGGTGGTTTCCACCCGCGTCCGGGTTTCCTCTTTTGATGTGTAAGAGTACAGCTCCCCTTTGGCGCTCCGCAGGGTGGACTCCATATCGGCAAAGGTAATGGATTCAAAATCCTCGTTTTTGGAGGCGCAGAACTGGGAGACAAAGGCGTTGGCGTTATATGCCGGGGCGTTCTCATGCGGGTTGATGATTTCCCGCTGGTCGGCGGTGGACGAAGCGAAATCATCCTCAATTTCCTTTAATATGTCTTCCAGTGCTTCCGATAGGACGCCGCTCACGGAGTTTGTAATATCAGTCATGTTTTCCGTAATATAGGCGCTGTCGTTGAGCACAGGCACCGTCGGATCGTCCGGGGTAAAAGCGTCCACCAGCCCGCCGAAAATGAGGGCGGGCAGCATGAGGATAAACAAAACAGGCAACAGCATGATAAATACTGTAATCAGAATAATTTTCCCAATCAGGTGCCGGTTTCCCCAAACAAGCCCTGCCACCGCACCGTAAGGCCCGCCGGCAGCGGCGCCCTTGGCGGCCCCGGCGATTGCTTTCCCGGTCTTGACCGCACCCCGCACCGCGTTGGCGGCCTGCGCCCCTTTTTCCACAGGGCTGGAACCCTGGCTGCTTTTTTCTTCCGGCATCAGACACGGTCCTTTCGTTTCGGCGGGTCGGGCAGCTTTTTCACAATGCTCTCATGATAGGTAATATTGCCGTCCGGCACCTTGCTGGGCTTGCGCTCTACCGTATCGGCCGCGTACTGTTTGTACCAGGTCGTGCCGTCGGCGGCGGTCACCGTGGAATACTCCCCGCTGGGAGCCATATACTGGTCCGCGTGGTACATCCCTATGGCGATCCCCTCCGGATGTTCCTCAGAGGTTTCCGTCGCCGTAATCCGGCCGCCTCCGATTTCCACATTGGAAAAGCTGGGAACTCCCTCGGCGTTTTCGCCCAAAGCGGTATAGCCCAGGTAGGAAGACAGCGCGGCGGACGCTTTTTCCCCGGTCATGGAGCCGGTAGTGGAGAGATCGCCGGCTGCCACCGTGCCGATAATCCGGTTGGCGAAGCCGCCGCCTTTTTCCAGCGAGGAAGCAAACGCCTTGCCTCCAAGGCCGCCTTCCTTGCTGCCGGTGGCGTTTTTGACCGCGTTATTCTGAAAGCTGCGGCTGACGACGCCCGCAAGGCCGCCCTTTAAAGTGCCGGACCCCGGCACACCCCCGGAAGAAGCCCCGCCCCGGGAACCGCCCCCGCTGCCGCTGTGGCCGCCGAAGGATTTCACCGAAGCAACCCCGCGGGCCGCTATCATGGCTTCCGCCAGCATGGAACCTCCGGTATGCCCTACGTTAATGCCAAGGCTGCTCATAAAGCTGTCGATCTTCTGGGATACCTTTAAAAATCCGATGGCGCACAGGAACCAGATAAAGACATTCCCTGTTACGCCTTCTTTGCCTATGGAATTTACCTGCTGCTGCACCTCGGCCTCCGTCACCGCGAAGGCGGGGACTGCGGACAGGCTTGCAAATACCAGCGCCAGCGTAAGGACCAGCAGGATTTTTCGTGTTTTTCGCATCTATGTCACCTCCGGTCAAAGCGAAAGGGGATTGGATAAAAAGGTGCCGACCATGCTGGTAAACAGCCGCAGGCACCATGCGTTCATAATCAATAAGAAAATCTGGCCTCCCAGCATCCGGCACCAGCTCTTAAAAATCTGCGACGTCGTTTGGGAAGATCCCAGCGCGAACGCCACCGGGGCCGTATAGACCAGCACGCCGAGCAGGACGTATCGCTCGGCCGCTTCAAACAGAAGCTTGATATAGTTCCAGGCCATGATGAGCACCAGGATCAGCGCGATAATGGCGACCGCCCCGCTGGCGCAGACGCCGAGAATCACGGTAATCGCGGAATTGAAATCGGCAAAATCCAGCGGCGGCAGCGAGGACGAAAGCACCCACTGATACGGCGTCCCGCCGATTTTCAGGATAGTACTGACGATTTCGTCTGAAAAATATGCCAGCAGGATAAAAAGAACCGAACGGATGGACAGCTTTACCGGATCTTCCGCCTCAATCCCCGCGGCGAGGCCGTAGTTCCGGAAAAGCTGCCACACCCAGTTCAGTAAAATCAGCCCGATTGCCAGCGCGACAAAGATATCGTACATTGTCCCGGCCGCCGGAAAGTACCGGAGAAAGGTATTCATATCGCAGCCGAGCGCGCCTAAGACCGACGTGCTGATTAAATCCAGGCCGTGCATGACCTGTTCGGCGATCCACGCCACAATCCCGTCTAATATGCCCACGGCATCACGCTCCTTTCAGCCAATGCGGGATTGCGGCCCTTTATGGGGTCCCCCACTTGCCTCCGGCGAAGAACGGCGTGATGTAGCTGACAATGAACCCGAGGCCGTTTAAAATCGCCCAGGTAATGATAATCCGCTTGAGCCAGGCGCGGGCCTCATCCACTGTTTTGCCGCTTTTGGAAAAGTTCATCATCAGCAGCGCAATGGACGCTGTAACGACGGCCGCAATCGTGGAAATCAGCAGGATCTGGTTGTAGACGTCCTTCATAATCTCTTCCGCTTTTTGCCACACGGTTGTCGCCGCGAACGCCTGCTGGGAAAAGCACGCCAGCATACACACCGTCAGGAACGTCATATACAGCATTCGGCTGCAGTTGATATGCCCTCGGCGTTTCAGCGGCTCTCGAATGGGTTTTTTCTTCAAATCATCATCCTCCTATTGAAAATAAAGTAAGGCCGCCCACGGAACGAGCGGCCTGCTGGTCAGGAACCGGAAAAAGGCAATAAAAAAACACCATTCGTAAAAATGGCGTTCTCTCTGCCGTTCCCGGCTCCGGTATATAGTTTTCAACATACTTATTTTATCACAGGGGGATTTACGCCTCAATAGCAAAACCGTGCCAATTTTGTGCGTTTCTGTGCCAATTATCTGCCAGGGCCTTTTTCGCGGCCATTATCCGGGAAAAAATGCTCCAAAAGATTCAGGCTGTCACGGGAAGTATATCCCCAAAGGACTGACGAGAGCGCCTCAATCGCTTCTTTCCGCTTGCGGAAATAGGTCCGGTAGCTGATGTCCTGGATATGCGGCTGGAGCTGCCCGATGATTTCCTCCGTGTCCCTGTATTGCTGCGGGGAAAGGTACGTATAGTACAGAATCCAGTAATAGGGTTCCCCAAACTTATGCTTATTTCGGAGCAGGCTGACCGCGCTTTCCATCAGCCGGATCATCTGATAGCTGCGTTCAATGCTTCTGGCGTGTTCCTGAATGCCGGAATCCGCAAAATCCACGCCGGCAAGGTAGATAGACTCCAGAAAATCCTCAATGCTGCTGCCAAACTCGATCTGGAACTGCCGGCGCACCTGCTGTACGGACAGTTCCAGGCTCCACACCACGTCCCGGTATTTCCTCAAAAGCATCCATGTATCGTGATACACCGGGTTCTCTGTCCCTTTATTCTCTATCGCCTGTTTCATTTTTTCTCCCCCTTTGGCAGTAATCTCAGTTCAAAGCGGAACAATTCCCTGTCTTTTCCGCATAAAATAACCAGTAATGCCTTAAATCCTACTATACCATCTGAAATACAAAATACTTCTTCCTTGCAATCGCAGGATAATGGTAATAACTTATACTGAATTTTCGGACATGAAAAACACGGAAACCCTTGTACGGAAAGGACTTCCATGACTTTTTGAAGGATAAAAGCAACATACGGATTTGAAACGCCGTCTTCCTCTTCTGAACCGATACCGGGAACGGGTTCCGCCATCATTTCTTCAATTTCCGGCATAGTTAGGCCGATGTGCAGCAGCATGGCGATTTCTTCCTTATCTACCATGACGTCCGATACCTCGAACATGGTAGACAGATAGTTGTTCATGCAAATAACGCTTCCATGCGCGCCGGGAAAGGAAATGACGGAAATATAGTCCAGGCTGCTCAGTTTATTGAGATAACGTCCGGCGGTTGCTTTGGAAACGCCCCAGCGTTCAGCCAGCCCCGCGTAACCAAGCAGCGGGCTCCCCGTGCCGTTGCGCAGATAAACTACTGGTCCCGCATCCGAACCCTGCACCTGTTCGTCGTTGTATACGGTATTCACCCACAGATCCAGCAGCGCGTCCATCTCTGAACAGCGGCCATAGCTGAGAAGTTCATTGGCAGTGGAAACAGGCAGGAAGAAAAAGCCGGTATCTTTGGCGCAGGGCGCGTTGTAATCCAGTACACGGTTATGTTTCTGCCAGTCCGTAATTTTGAATTTCACCAGCCTTCCACGGCCGAGAAGGGAAAAGGTAATCAGATGGCGGTCCTGCAAATCCTGAAGGCGGGAAATCGCCTGATGCTGAAAACGGGTGCGAAACCATTCTGCCAGTTCACTGATCCGGCACAGCCATTCGCCGGGATAGATGATGTAGCTGATCCCATCTATCCGCTTGTATGATGTTCGGAAATTCGCGTAGCTGCAAAGGACGGTATAATAAAAAAGACCGGAACTGCCGCCAAGGCGAATGCTCCGGTCTTCCATAAGGGACTGCACGAACTGCCGATAAATCCGGCATCGCGGATAATCCACGATCTGTTTTATTTCTAATTGGTATTCTGACATAAGACACCTCCAAATAAAAAAAGCCCCGCATTAAAAAATGCGGGGTCGCGTAAGTTGACCTTTTCAAACAAAAGATAGGCTCCATTCTCTACGCCATAAAAATATGCATCAAAAAACCGTGTCCTACTTTATATGCAAGACACGGTTCTTGAACTAAGAGCAACCCTTTTTTGTATAGACAACTGCACATATTGGCGTAAAGCTGGCGTAAGTTGGCGTATTTTTATCCTGCACAAACCCCTAAAGCCTTGATTTTATGCAGTTTTTAGCCTCTTTACTTTTCCAGCGGCTTCATTGTCGGGAAAAGCAGCACATCGCGGATGGAGTAGCTGTCGGTCAGCAGCATCACCAGCCGGTCGATTCCAATCCCTAAGCCGCCTGTGGGCGGCATTCCGTATTCCAGTGCTGTGAGGAAGTCCTCGTCGAGCATCTGGGCCTCGTCGTCTCCCTTTTCCCGCAGAGCGGCCTGCCGCTCGAACCGGGCACGCTGGTCGATGGGATCGTTGAGCTCGGAGTAGGCGTTGCCGAACTCCCGGCGCACAATAAACAGCTCGAACCGCTCGGTGAGATGAGGCGCGTCCGGCTTGCGCTTGGTGAGCGGCGAAATTTCCACCGGATAGTCGATAATAAAGGTGGGCTGAACCAGCTGCTCCTCCACCTTTTCCTCAAACACCAGGTTGAGCACGTCGCCCCAAGCCATATCGTCCTTGACTTCTTCGATGCCAAGGCCCTTGGCCGCCGCACGGGCGGCTGCATCATCTCCGCGGAAGGAATCAAAGTCAAGCCCGGAAAACTTCTTGACCGCGTCAATCATAGTCATGCGGGCAAAGGGCGGCGTCAAGTCGATTTCCTCGCCCTGGTAGGTAATCTTGGTGGTACCTAATACTTCCTTAGCGGCTCCTGCGATCAGGTTCTCCGCCCGCTCCATCATGCCGTGGTAATCGGTAAAGGCCTCATAGAGCTCCACCATGGTAAATTCCGGATTGTGGCGCACATCCATACCTTCGTTGCGGAAGTTGCGTCCCAGCTCGTACACCCGCTCCATTCCGCCGACGATGAGCCTTTTGAGATAGAGCTCAGGCGCGATGCGCAGGTACATGTCCAGATCCAAGGTATTGTGATGGGTGACAAAGGGGCGCGCGGTGGCGCCGCCGGCGATCACGTTGAGAATCGGGGTCTCCACCTCCACAAAGCCCTGAGAATCCAGATAGCGGCGGATGGAGGAAATGATCCGGCTACGCTTTAGGAAGGTATCCTTCACCTCGGGGTTGACAATCAGGTCCAGATACCGCTGGCGGTATCGGGTGTCGGTGTCCTTAAGACCGTGGAACTTCTCCGGCAGCGGCAGAAGCGACTTGGAAAGAAGCCGGATTTCTTTCGCATGCACCGAGATTTCTCCCCTGCGGGTGCGAAAAATAAAGCCCTTGACTTCAATAAGGTCCCCCAAGTCCCATTTCTTAAACTGGGCGAAGGCTTCCTCTCCCACGTCGTTCATGCGCACGTACACCTGGATGCGGCCGGTGGCGTCATGCAAGTCGATGAAGTTTGCCTTGCCCATGTCCCGGCGGGTCATCATCCGCCCGGCAATGGCGCAGTCGGTGTTCTCCAGCTCCTCGAACCGGGCTGCAATGTCCGCGGCATGGATGGTCTGCTCGGCGGTAGTGATGGCAAAGGGATCCTTTCCCTGGGCCTGCAGCTCGCCAAGCTTGTCCCGCCGGATCTGCAAAAGCTCGCTTAACGACTGAGTCTCCTGCTCCGGCGACTGGTTTACTTCCTTTGTTTCGCTCATGTTTTATCCCCCCGAGGCGCTCCCGGCAACTGCCGCACGCCCTAAAATTTTCTCAAAAAAAGTGCGGGCAGAAGGAGTGGAACCTGCCGCTCCCCGCCCGCGTCAACCATTTTTCGCAAAAGGCATGTTCCTTACTTCCATACCGAATATCCTTTTGTGACTCCTTATTTGGCAATATCCAGAATTTCAAAGGTGACTACGCCGTCGGGAACCTCTACGTCCACCACATCGCCCACCTTATGGCCCAGCAGCGCCTTGCCCACCGGGGACTCGTCCGAAATGCGGCCATTCATAGGGTCGGCTTCGGTAGATCCGACAATCTGGTAACTGACCTCTTCGTTAAATTCCTTATCAAACACCTTGATTTTCGATCCCACGTGAATCATCTCGGTGGTCAGATCGTCCTCGTCGAGAATCTTGACGTTGCGCAAAGTGGCTTCCAGCTCCGCAATGCGGGCTTCCACGATAGCTTGTTCGTTTTTCGCCTCGTCGTACTCACTGTTTTCCGAAAGGTCGCCAAAGGAACGGGCAACCTCAATTTTATCTGCGATTTCTTTTCGTTTATTGCCTTTGAGCTCTTCGAGTTCATTTTCCAGCTTTTTCAATCCTTCATCCGTCAGAAGCACCTGTTTTGCCATTGCCATTGTGATAAACCCTCCAAAAATGCGTCCTTGCGCATTGTATTATGATAGCCTCCGCCTTAAAAGGCGGAGGCGTTCCGGTTTCATATTTGTATTACCCCGCATATTAGAATAATTATAGTCAAATCGGTTTCTCATGTCAACGGGGAAAACTCAAAATTTCTCGGAAACAAGCGGAATTTTCCGTCTTTCATCTACGCCCTTCTTTCCAGCGGCGGCGATTCCTGGCGAACGCAGGCGGCAATCCATTCACCCACCTGCTGGGCCGGCATCCGCCGCCCGTCCGACAGCCGGCAGTCGCCTCCATAATAACCGCCCGGGCACTGGCGGGTGACAAAGAGGGCGGCGGCGAACTGCTCGGGATCGAGAAAAGAGGGGCAGGCGGCGGCGCAGTCCTCCCGCAGCCGGGCGACGCAGCCGGTAACGCTCAGGCCGGGCGGCGACGGGCGGCGCTTTTCCAAGGAAAACAGTACCTGTTCTCCTTCCTCGTATCCTTCCGGCAGCCCTTCGGTGGCCACCGCTACCGGGCAATCCCGGGCAGCGGCCGGTTCGTCGGTAACCAGCAGCGCCGCACCGTATTCCACCATGGCCTGGCGCTGGGCGTCCAGCAACTGCTCGGGGTTCTGTGTAATCACCTTGACGGTGGCCGCATAGGGCAGGAAACGCACCGCCAGAGAGCCCAGCCGCCCGTCGGGGTCGAACACCGCCACCGACAGCTTTAGAGGTTCTGCTCGGCTGGCGCCTACCGCCGCCACCGCCGCTTCCTGCAGAAGGTGGCGCTGCAGGCCTTCCCCGGGTACCAGCGGCAGATCAATCCCCTCGGGCGGCTCTACCCCTTTGGGAAGCAAAATCCCCGCCGGTGCCCACCGGGCCAGCTCCTGAATTTGTCCCCACGGCACCGGGCGGTTTCCCCGCTGCTCCCATTTGACTTCCCAATACCGCACCGGGCCGGATTTTATAAGCTCCGCTCCCACCGGGTTGCGTTTGATCCACCCGGTCAGTTTTTCCCAAAATCCTTGCGATATGTGCTCTTGCAGATTGAGTACGGAAAACATTCTCTTCACCTCGTCTATGTGATCAAAAGCGGAAGTTGAAATACATACGGTATATTTTTATGAAATAAATACCATATAGCATTTCAAACTTCATGCACCATACCCAATCATATGCGTTTTTTCTGCGAAATTTGCAAAAACGCAGAAAGATCCTGTAAATTTTACACTTTGTTTCTCTTTGCAAGAGCGGCTCGCCTGCGGTCTTTCCATGTAAAAAAAGAGCCGCAGGCAAAGCCACGGCTCCTTCTTTACCGATTCCCGCTTATGCGGCGCTGTCCCCAGCAGGCTCCTCACTGGAGACTGCCTCTTCAGAAGAGGCGGGAGGCGTCCCGCTTTCCCCGGAATCCGGCGCCGCCGACGTATTCCCATTGGGAACATAGGTGGGCGCGGGCGAGAAGGGAACCTCAATATAGTCGGTGGGGACCGGCGGATTGAGAAGCTCCAGCGCCTTTTTCAGCTGCGGGTCATCCATGGGGTTGAGGAAATAAAAGTTCTGCTTTTCCTCGGTGCTCAGGCGGACCTCCACATCCGGCGTCAGGCCCACGCCCTCAAAGTTCTCCGATTTGGGCGGATTGAACTTGGCGACGGTCAGATTGATGCTGGAGCCGTCGGTCAGGGTAAAGAGACTTTGAATGCTGCCTTTGCCGTAGGTGGTAGTGCCCACCAGCTGGGCCTTGCCGTAATCGCGCAGGGCGCAGGCAAAGAGTTCCGCCGCCGAAGCGGTTTTCTCGTTGACCAGCACGGTCATGGGAATGTCCACCTCATGGTCGTCGGAGGTATAGATCACATGGGTACCAGTGCTGTCGGTCCTGGAAACCACGTCGCCAGCCGGGAGCAGGTAATCGAGCATGGCGCACACCGATTCCAGTGTGCCTCCCGTATTGCCCCGCAGATCAAACACCAGACCCACCGGCTCCTGAGCCAGCAGCGCCTCTACCGCGCCGATAAACTGTTCGTCGGTGTTGTTGTTGAATTCGTCGATCTTGACAATGCCCACGCCGCTCATGATACCGGCGGATACGGTGTAGTTCTCATAGCTTGCCCGGGCCAGAGTGAAGGGTATCTCCTCTTCCCCGCGGCGCACGGTAATGTTCACGGTGGAACCCACCTCACCGCTGAGCAGCTTGGTGGCTTCCCGGTATCCAAGGTCTGCAACGGCGCTGTCCCCCACGCGGATGATCACGTCTCCCTTCTGCACGCCGGCGGTCTGGGCCGGAGAGGTGGCCATCACTTGGTAGACGTAAATGTTGCCGTCGGTGTATTCCGTCACCCGAAGGCCTACGCCGGTGGCCTTGCCGTTGATTTCACTGTTGAGTTCGGCGGTCTGGGCGGCGGTCAGGTAGGAGGAATACTTATCCCCAATCCCGGCCAAATAGCCGCTGGCCACCATATCCATCAATTCGGTTTCGTCGATGTCTCCAAAATAATTTTCCCGAACCTTCGTATCGATCTCGCTGATCTTTGCGTACATGGCGCGGCGTTCGTTGATGTTGCCGAGCTTTTCGTCAAACTTTTGCTGGGACAGCACCATCGTGATGGTGACGGTAATCGCGGCCGTCAGCATCATCAGCGCCAGCGTAATGCCCAGTGGGATTCGTTTGTTCATCTAGTTCCGCCGTTTCTCCGTGCGCAGAATTCACATATGCCCGAAGCCCTTTCGCACGGAAAAGAGCCGGCCGTTCTAATGAAGCACAGGCGGATTCCCACCCATACCTCCGACGCAAGAGGCCGCTTACCGCGGCCTCTTTTTCTTCCGTTGTTAACGGGTGTGCACGTAATTCATGGGGTTTTGATACTGGTTATTCGCCCGCACCTCAAAGTGCAGGTGATAGCCAGTGGAGTTGCCGGTTGTGCCTACCAGAGCGATGGGGGTCCCCTTGGTCACATACTGCCCCACGCTTACAAGCACCGTCTGGGTATGGCCGTAAAAGGTTTCATACCGTTTGCCGTCGGCGCTGTTGATGCCATGGTCAATGCTTACGTAATTGCCCCAGCCGTAATTCCACTGACCGTCGTTTTTCGCAATGGTCACCACGCCGTCCTCTGCGGCCACAATGGTCTTGCCGGCAATGTGGCCGTAATCGCCGTAGCCGGCGATGTCAATGCCGCTATGGAATTCCAGCCTGCCGAAGATTACGCGGTTTCCATAGGGAGAAGAAATGTTGCTGGGACGGTCATACCCGGGAACCGGCCAAATGAAGTTCATAGCCGAAGGATCTTCATCCACGGGCGGAACAACCGGGTTCTCATCTTTGCCCTGCTCGGTCACCTGGATAGAGCTCTTTTCCTCCTGGGCAGCGCTGATACCCTGCTGAGCCTTCGCTTGCTGCCTCTGGGCATACTCCACTTTGGCCTGCTGCTCGCTTCGCAGATTTGCAAGCTCGGCCACATTGCTGTCAAGCGCCTGCTTGGCCTCTACCTGCTTGGCCTTCTCCGCCTGCACCTGATTTTTCTTATCCTGCTGTTCACCGCGGGCGGCCTGAAGCTCGTCCATCTTGGCGGAAAGGGTCTGTTTGGAGGTCTCAATGTCCGCCTTGGTGGCATTCATTTCCTCAATTTGAGTGCGAAGGGTGTCCACCAGCTGCTTGTCCTGCTCGGCAAGCCGCTGCTTGACCTCTGCCTGATAGAGATAATCGGCAAAATCCCCGGAATTAAAAAACATGGTCAGCGAGGAAACCTCTCCGCTCATATAAAGCACGCGCATGCGCTGCATGAACACCTCGTAGGTATCGTCCACCTGGGCTTCCTTTGCGCTCAAGTCCGTCTCTAGCTGGGTGATCCTGGCGTTTAGGCCATCAATCTCCTGCTGCGTCGCCTGCACCTTTCCGTCCAGTTCCTGAAGCTGCCGGTCATATTCCTGGATGGTGGTGTCCAGCTGGGCGATCTGATCGTTGATCACGGCCTGTTGCTCTTCCAGAGTTTGAATGCTTTCCTCAATGATGACAATCTGCCCCTGTGCGTCCTCCTGGTTTTGCAAAGCCGTGTTGTATTGGGTTTGCAAATCGGCAATCTTTGCATCCAATTCTTTGCGCATCTTGTCCGCTTCCGCCTGAGTCAAACCCAGCGCCGTCATCGGCATGGAGCCGATCATCACGGTCAGAACAGTCAGCAGGCACAGAAATTTGGTTTTCAGGCCTTTCCTCCGGCCCAAAGATTTATAGGACATTGTAAACACCTCCGCCGTTGGTTCTTAAATAGCGTTGTACGGAAATAAAGCTGCCCAATGCGCCTGCGGCCATCCCGATTCCCAAAAAGCACAGCAGGATCAACCATCCCACGTCGGAGAAGGGAACCAGGGTCGCAAAGGCGGACATCTTGAGAATCCCGTCGGCAGCCAAGCCGTAGACATACCACAAAATCCCCGTGGACAACAGGCCTGCAATCAGGCCGATGAGCATTCCTTCGATAATGAAAGGCATGGTAATAAACCCGTTGGTAGCACCCACCGATTTCATGATGCTCACTTCCAGACGGCGCTCATAGATGGTAATCTTAATGGTGTTGGAAATGATAAAGAGGGCCACCAAAATCAGCAGGCCGATGACCCAGAAGCTGATGACCGACACGGTGTTACGCACATTTAACATGGCCTCCGCTTCCTCGGTACGCTCGGACACCTTTTCCACCTGTGTAATGCCCCGCAGTTCCTCCACCGTCTCGGTATACCGCTCCACATCCTTGACCGAAACCTGATACGCATCCGGGAAAGGGTTCTCACCCTTGTATCCGTCGAACAGGTCCCCGTCCTCTCCCAGCGCCTTTTTCTGGGTTTCCAGCGCCTCTTCCTTGGAGATGAACTTGGTCTGTGCAATGTTGTCCATTTGGGCGAATTTCGCCTGAACCGCATCGATATCCGCCTGGGTGGTCCCGCTCTTTAAGTAAACCATCACAATGTTCTGGCTTTCCATCCATCCCACCGCCTGATTGATGTTGAGCACCACCAAAACCGCACTGCCCAGCAGCACCAGGCAGGACAGCAGCACGCCCACCGACGCCAGCGCCATGTTCCGGTTGGTCCACAGGCTACGGAAGCCCTCTCGAATCAGATACCCGAGGCTACTCGTCTTCATGCGATTCTTTCACCCCCGTATCGGAAATCACGCTTCCGTCGTCAATCTGGATCACCCGGCGGTCGAAGCGTTCCACCAGACTCCTTTCATGGGTTACCATCAGCACAGTGGTGCCGCGGCGGTTGATCTCACTGAGAAGCTTGACCATCTCAAAAGACCGTTCCGGGTCGATGTTTCCGGTGGGCTCGTCCGCCACGATCATCTTCGGGTTGTTGACCATGGCTCTCGCCAGGCCCACTCTCTGCTGTTCGCCGCCGGAGAGCTCCCCCGGCATACAGCGGGCCTTGTGGCTCAGGCCCACCAGAGCCAGCACCTTGGAAACCCGCTTTCGGATCTGCCTGGGCGGTGCACCGGTTACCCGCATGGCGAAAGCTACATTGTCAAACACGGTCATCTTGGGAATCAAGCGGAAATCCTGAAACACGATTCCCATGGTCCTGCGCATATACGGAACATCCCGTTTTTTCATCGTGGAAAAGTCAAAGCCATTGACCCGGATTTTTCCGGCATTGGCGACCTCCTCGCGGATAATCAATTTTAAAAAGGTACTCTTTCCCGCGCCGGATGAGCCGACGATAAAGACGAATTCTCCGTCCTCGATGGTGAGGTTCACGTCCTTGAGCGCGGTCGTTCCGTTGGGATAGGTTTTCGTTACGCCACGAAATTCAATCATTCGCTCCCTACCCTTCTTATGTAGATTTCTGCCGGTTTTCAAAACAGATCTCCCGCTGCTGCAGCAAAAGAGGCCCCTGCCCATGGCGGGCGGCAGATGGAAGCATTTTGTGGATCCTTTAGGAAAAGAACGGAAATTTTCCGTTCAAGCAAACCGAATGTCCGGACCTGCTGTACAGACCCGGACACACGTTCTTTCCTTTTCAAGCTGCTTCATCCTGTAAACTCAATACTTTACAGGGTTGGCAGAAAGATATTTCTTTACCATGAGCGCCACCTTGAACACGATGGCGTGGTCAAATTCACGCAGATCCAATCCGGTGAGCTTCTTGATTTTTTCCAAGCGGTATACAAGCGTGTTGCGGTGGACGAACAGCTTCCGGGAGGTCTCGGAAACGTTCAGGTTGTTCTCGAAGAAGCGCTGGATGGTGAACAGGGTCTCCTGGTCGAGCGATTCGATGGCGCCTTTCTTGAACACTTCTTTGAGGAACATCTCGCAAAGCGTGGTGGGCAGCTGGTAAATCAGACGGGCAATGCCCAGATTGTCGTAGCTGACGATGGTCTTGTCGGTGTCGAACACCTTTCCCACCTCCAGCGCCACCTGGGCTTCCTTGAAGGAACGAGCCAGGTCCTTGATGCCGGTGACCGTGGTACCGATGCCCACAAATGCATGGGTATAGAACTCGCCGCTGAGGGTGTCCACAATGGAGCGGGCCAGCTTTTCCAGGTCCTTGGTCTCAATATTTGACCGGATTTCCTTAATGAGGGCAATGTCCGTTTCGTTGATGTTGATGACAAAATCCTTATTTTTATCAGGGAACAGGTTCTGGACCACATCATAAGCCGACACGTCGGTGCGGGTGGAAATACGAATGAGGAGCACCACGCGGGTCACGTCGGTATTGAAGCGGAGCTCCCGTGCCTTGAGGTAAATGTCGCCGGGAAGGATGTTGTCCAAAATCACGTTCTTCATGAAATTGCCCCGGTCATACTTTTCGTCGTAGTACTGCTTGATGTTATAAAGCGCAATGGACAGAAGCGAAACGTACTTTGCCGCAAGCTCGTCCGTTCCTTCCACAAACACCGCATAATCCGATTTGGTCACTCCGGTGAACGCCCGGTAGGTATACCCGTCGCTGATAAGAAGGTCGGCCACCGACAAGGTTTCGGTGGAGATTTTCTCTATGGTTTCGCCGATCCGGCCCAATTCGCTGCACGCGATAATGGTGGAAGACTCGTCGATGACTCCAATGGTGCGGTCGATGGCATCCCTCATTTGTACCACAACGCCCTGGAACAATCTGTTGGACATATCAAATTCCCTCCTATATTTACATTACCCAAAACAAATCGAACAAAATGTCAGATTTCTTCCCACTCTTTTTCGATCATTAAGCTTATTCTACACAAATTTGAGACTCTTTGCAACAATTCCACGATAAAAGTTTCAAAATGGTAACAATTTAGCGGAATGAGGAAAAACAACGGAGAAAACCTCTTTCTAATTGTACAGATTTTTATATAGTATGCCATATTCTTTTCCTGTTTAATCCATAAGGCAACCATGCTCTGGCTTTCATATGATCCTCGAGTCAAGCCTACCTCTCCGGCTGGTTTCTCTCCTTGATGCCCGCGCCCGGCTTCCACGAAAAAAACCGCTGTGGGAAAACCCACAGCGGTTTTTTATGGCTCAAAATCCAATTAGTTGGTGATGGTTCTCTCGGTCTCTTTGTCGAAGAGGTGGATCTTGGTGGTGTCGATCGCCAGCTTAACAGACTCGCCGGTCTTCGCAGTGGAAGTCGGAGCCACGCGGCAGATCATAGGAGTACCAGCCAGGGTCACGTAGAGGTAAATCTCAGCGCCCATCAGCTCGGTCACTTCCACATCAGCGTTCACGATGCCATCGGGATTGTCCTCGATGTGCAGGTCTTCGTCCTTAATATGCTCCGGACGGATGCCCATGACCACTTCCTTGCCGATGTAAGCATCCAGCTTACCGCCTTCGGACTTGTTCGCCGGCAGCTTGATGGCGTAGTTGGCGAACTTGGCAAAGTAATCGTTGCCCTTCTTCTCGATGACCACGTCGATGTTGTTCATCTGGGGAGAACCGATGAAGCCGGCAACGAACATGTTGCAGGGCTTGTCGTACAGGTTTTGCGGAGTATCGACCTGCTGAATCAGACCATCCTTCATAACCACAATGCGGTCGCCCATGGTCATAGCTTCGGTCTGGTCATGAGTAACGTAAATGAAGGTGGTGCCCAGTCTCTTATGAAGCTTGGCAAGCTCGGTACGCATCTGCGCACGCAGCTTGGCGTCCAAGTTGGACAACGGTTCGTCAAGCAGGAAGACCTTCGGCTCACGCACGATGGCACGACCCAGAGCAACACGCTGACGCTGACCGCCGGAGAGCGCCTTCGGCTTACGGTCGAGCAGGTGAGAGATATCCAGGATGCGGGCGGCCTCTTCCACGCGGCGCTTGATCTGATCCTTCGGAACCTTGCGCAGCTTCAGGCCGAACGCCATGTTGTCAAACACGGTCATGTGGGGATACAGGGCGTAGTTCTGGAACACCATCGCGATATCGCGATCCTTCGGAGGAACGTTGTTGACCAGACGGTCACCGATGTAGAGTTCGCCCTTGCTGATTTCCTCCAGACCCGCGATCATACGCAGGGTGGTGGACTTACCACAGCCGGAAGGACCGACAAGGATGATAAATTCCTTATCCTCAATTTCAAGATTAAAGTCAGAAACCGCTGTGACATTGCCCGAGTAAATCTTGTAAATGTTCTTTAGTGATAAACCTGCCATTTTAATAGCCTCCTGAGTTGTATTGTGGTTCGAATTGCTCGTATTCGGCATCACTCTGTGTATAATACTATATCAGAAACTCGAAGCGAAGAACAGTCATTAATTACCCAAACTTTGCTTTTGAGGATTATGTAAAACGCCCAGCAGTTCAAAAAACGTACATATTTTTGTTTCTTTTTAAGACGATTTCACGAACCTTTTTTTGCTCCCGGTCAAAATGCATTTTGATTTCTTATGGATTTTCAACAGATTTCCTTTTCGCTGTCCTGCGCATTTTTTCGCAGCAACGCTATCTCTTCTTCCGTCAATTCCCGGCATTTTCCGCTTGGCAGCTCGTTTTCCAACGTAAAATTTCCGATGGCCGTACGGTGCAGTTCCACCACCTGTCGTCCCACCGCTTCAAACATGCGCTTGACCTGATGGTACATCCCTTCGCAGATGCGCACGGTAGCGGTGTTCGAACCGTCCCCGGGCAGAAGGAGAACCGCCGGGCGGCATGGAGTGCCGTCCTTCAAAATCAGCCCCCGGGCGAAAGCTTCCGCTTCCCTTTTTCCCACAGGCCCGTCCAGCTTTGCCGCATAGGTTTTGTATACCTCTTTTTTGGGGGACATGAGCTTGTGGGCAAAATCCCCGTCGTCGGTGATGAGCAGCAGGCCAGTGGTGTCCTTGTCGAGCCTGCCCACCGGGAATAGGCCACGGCGGCGCAAAGAGGCGGGCAGCAGGTCGAGCACGGTCCTTTGCCTGGGGTCGCTGCTGGCGCTCACCACCCCCTTCGGCTTATTGAGCAAAATATAAAGGTACTCCTTATAAATAAGAGGCTGGCCGTTCACCGCCACCACGTCCTCACACGGGTCCACCTTTTGTTCGGGATTGCGGGCCGTCCGGCCGTTTACCGCAACCGCTCCCTTGCGGACCAGCATTCCCGCTTCCCTTCGGCTGCATACGCCCTGTCCGGAAAGCATACGGTCCAGCCGTATCACTGCCATAAGACGCCTCCTATTCCAATTGAGTGGATATATAATAGGTATATTGTACGTGTCTGCCCCCGCCTCGTCAATCCCTATACGCCAAAAAGCAGGCGAACGGTCAGCGCACTCATGACAAACCCCACCAGGTCCGCAGTCAGCGCTGCGGGCACGGTATAGCGGATCTGCTTGACGCCCACCGCGCCGAAATAGGCGGCTACGGCGTAAAAGGTGGTTTCCGTGGATCCCATCATCACCGATGCCACCCGGCCGGCGAAGGAGTCGGGCGCATTGTCCTGAAAGATGCTCTCCAATATGGCCAGGGATCCGCCCCCCGATATGGGGCGCAGCAGCGCGAGAGGCATAACCTCCTGGGGCAGACCCAGCGCCCGCGCCACCGGAGACAAGGCGTGCACCAGCACGTCGAGGCCGCCCGACGCTTTGAACATTTCCACTGCGGTAATCAGCCCTACCAGGGTAGGCAGCAGTTTAATGGTGGTCTCGAAGCCTTCCTTGGCGCCGCCGCCGAACACGTCGAAGGATGCGACTCCCTTAAACAAGGCGAACAGCACCGCCGCCCCAACCAGGATGGGAAGAAGATAATCGCTCAGCTGTGCCATGATTCTCCTCCTCGCTCTGCCGGCGTGCGTCTATTTTTTCCGTTCGAACCGTCCTAAGAGCCAGGCGGTCACCAGGCCGGCGGTCAAGGAGACGATACTGGTGATCCACACCGCCGGCAGAATGTCCATGGGTGAGGCGGCGCCGTAGTTCCCGCGCAGCACCGCCACGGTAGTGGGGATCAGCTGGATGGAGGCGGTGTTGAGCACCACAAAGAAAATCATATGCTTGGTGGCCCGTTCGGGCACCTTGTTCTCCCTCTGCATTTCCCGCATAGCCTTCAGCCCCAAAGGGGTAGCGGCGTTTCCCAGGCCCAGAAGATTTGCGGTGATATTCATGGAGATGGCCTTAGCAGGGGCGCTTTTGGGGTCCATTCCTTTGAAGATGCGTTTGGTGATGGGACTGATGAGCCGGCTGATCCGGGCGGTTACCCCCGCTTTATCCGCCACGTTCATGATCCCGCCCCAGAAGCACATGGCACCCAGGAGGCCCAGCGTCAGTTCCACCGCCTTCCCGCCGCCGCTCATGATGGCGGCGGACACCTCGCTCATGCGGCCGTTGCAGATGCCGAACACCACCGACAGCACCATCAGGCCCGCCCATATATAATTGAGCATACGCGCCCATTCCCTTCCATGGTTTTGGAGGCCTTTGTGCAGAGATGTATGCAAAGAAACCGTCCATTTGCATGTATATGAAAGGCGGCGGAAATTCATTCCTTTATCATCCTAAATCTGGGAATGCTGGCTTTTGGAAACTTTATCCTAAAATCATTTGTAGATACAACTTAAAATATTGATTTGTATGAAGTAATTTTTCCTCACAATTTAGTCATAATCTTTCCAATTTCGAGTAATTTCGACGCACTGTTTTGTTATTTATTTAACAATCTCGAGAGAAATTTAAACTATTATCAATTAATATAAGATTTTCGGTTGACATCTATGGAAAATATTATTATTATGAAGACAAGATAGGATTTTAACCTATCAATATAAGGGGGCAGCATTTATGAAATCTACTGGTATCGTCCGCAAAGTCGATGAGCTGGGCCGTATCGTCCTTCCCATCGAACTCCGCCGCACGCTGGACATCAACGAAAAGGATCCGCTGGAGATTTTCGTGGATGGCGGCAGCATCATCCTCAAGAGATATGAGCCGGCTTGCATCTTTTGCAATGACGCGAGAGACATCATCAACTACAAGGGCCGCAACATCTGCCCGAACTGTATCAAGGAACTCACCGAACGCACGAAATAAGTGGCAAAGCCTCCTACATAAGGCTTTGCCAAAGAGTTTGGTCCAACCTCTTCCCTGTTATCAAGAAAGTGACGGAGATTCCGAAATCCCCGCCACTTTTTTGCTGTTCGCTTCTGCCGGGCAGACGCCTTTTTGAAAACGGACGCAGCCAAGGGGGCTCTTCGCCGCCTTGTCCTTCATGCGCGTGCGCCGCAAGTACCAAACGTTATTTCTTTGCCGCCTGCAACCGGGCGGCTTTTTTATTCGATTTTTTGACATGGCAAAATATTCATACAAAAAAACCGCTATTTTATAGTTCCGGAAGGCCAAACCGGGTTTTATCTTCGCGAGCGTGTAAAACATTCACAAAAAGACGATAGGGTATCCTTTTTCGCCGTCGTCTGTCAAAAGAAAACCGGCCGCACAGGCACCTGTGTGCGGCCGGTTTCTTTTGACGTAATATAAGTTAAATACAGGCCGCGACCAAATCGCCCATCTGAGCGGTATCGACCTTCTTGCCGCCTTCGGTAAAGATATCGGGCGTGCGGTAGCCTTCGTCGAGTACCTTCGCCACCGCCGCCTCGATGGCGTCGGCCGCCTGAGGTTCCTCCAGGGAATAGCGCAGCAGCATGGACACCGACAGGATGGTGGCCAGGGGATTTGCGATGCCTTGGCCGGCAATGTCCGGCGCAGAACCGTGAATGGGTTCAAAAAGGCCGTTTTTGCCGCTGCCCAGGCTGGCAGAGGCGAGCATACCGATGGAGCCGCTGATCATGGAGGCTTCGTCGGAAAGAATGTCACCGAAAATGTTGTTGGTGACGATTACGTCGAACTGCTTGGGGTTGCGCACCAGCTGCATGGCGCAGTTGTCCACATACATGTGGGAAAGCTCCACGTCCGGGTACTCCGCGCTGATGCGGATGACTGTTTCCCGCCACAGACGAGAGGCCTCCAGGACGTTGGCCTTATCCACCGAGCAGAGCTTCTTGCCCCGCTTGCGGGCGGAGTCGAACCCTACCCGGGCGATGCGCTCGATTTCGGGGACGGTATACTGCTCGGTATCGTAGGCGGCCGGCTGGCCGTTTACCTCCCGGCGGCCCCGCTCGCCGAAGTAAATGCCGCCGGTAAGCTCCCGCACCACCAGAATGTCCAGGTCCTCACCGATGATATCGCCGCGCAGGGGAGAGGACGCGCGCAGGGGAGCAAAGATCTTCGCCGGGCGCAGGTTCGCGAACAGGCCCATGGCCGAACGGATGCCCAGAAGCCCCGCCTCCGGACGCAGGTTGCCGGGAAGCGTCTCCCATTTCGGGCCTCCCACAGCGCCCAGAAGCACCGCGTCGGCCTGGTTGCAGAGCTCCACCGTTTCCTTTGGAAGCGGAACGCCGGTCTGGTCAATGGCCGCGCCGCCTAAGAGGGCGTCGGTATAGGTCACGCCAAAGCGGAATTTCTGCGCCGTTTTGTCCAGAACCTTGACCGCTTCCCGGACGATCTCCGGACCAATTCCGTCTCCTTTCAGGAGCACCACCTGATAGTTTTTCATGGATGAAACCACACCTTTATTATAATATGTACCGGCCTGTCCGCCGAAAAGGAGGTGGACAGACGTCGCTATGCCTGCGGTACGGCCGTGCGCCGCAGGCAATGAGCCTTTAGCTGGGTCCCCGCACCTGCGGGCGCCTTATTTGGATACCGAGCGGTTGATGGCGCACAACACGCCCCGAATGGAGGCGATGTTGATGTTGCTGGCGACGCCCACGCCGAACACGTCCTCGCCGGCCGGGTTCTTTAAATGAATGTAGGCGATGGCCTTGGAATCAGACCCTTTGGAGATGGCGTGCTCATGGTAGGAAATAAACTGGTAGCCCTCCACGCCGATTTGCTGGATGGCATTGAAGAAGGCGTCGATGGGGCCGTTGCCGTGGCCGGTGATCTCCATATCCTTGCCCTCGCAGGATACCACGCCCTCAAAGCAGACGGCGGCCTCCCCGTTGGTGCCCGATTCCTGGTTGATCTTATGCCGCTTGAGCAGGTAGGGGGTGCGGATGTCCAGGTATTCCTTTTCGAAGAGATCAAAAATCTCCCGGGGCTTGAGCTCACGGCCCGCCTCGTCGCAGGCAGCCTTGACGATGCGCCCGAACTCCGGATGCATCTCTTTAGGCAGGTTGTAGCCAAACTCCGCCTGCATGACGTAGGCGGCGCCGCCCTTGCCGGACTGGGAATTGATGCGGATGACCGGCTCGTACTGGCGGCCGATGTCCGCTGGGTCGATGGGCAGGTAGGGAACCTCCCAGTACGGGGTGCCGCTCTCCTTCATATACGCCTTGCCCTTGGAGATGGCGTCCTGATGGGAGCCGGAGAAGGCGGTGAAAACCAGCTCACCCGCGTAAGGATGGCGCTGGTGGACAGGCATCTTGGTGCATTCCTCATAGACCTCCCGCACGGCGTTGATGTTGCTGAAATCCAGCTCCGGGTCCACGCCCTGAGTATACATATTTAAAGCCAGCGTCACAATGTCCACATTGCCGGTGCGCTCGCCGTTGCCGAACAGGGTGCCTTCCACCCGGTCGGCCCCCGCCATCATCGCCAGCTCCGCGTCCGCCACGCCGGTGCCCCGGTCGTTGTGGGGATGGACGGAAACAATGGCCCGGTCCCGCCAGGGCAGGTTGCGGCAAAAGTACTCCACCTGATCGGCAAAGCCGTTGGGCGTGCTCATCTGTACGGTGGAGGGCAGGTTCAAAATCACCTTGTTCTCCCGGGTGGCGCCCAGGGCCTCTAGCACCTGCTGGCAGATGGCCACCGCGTTTTCCCCTTCCGTGCCGGAAAAGGATTCGGGGGAATATTCAAAACGAATGTTGGTGCCGGAACCGTCCATCTCCCGGGTGAGCTCCCGGATGAGCCTGGCGCCTTCTACCGCAATGTCGATGATGCCGGCCATATCCTTTTTGAACACCACCTTGCGCTGCAGAGTGGAGGTGGAATTATAGAAATGGACGATGACGTTCTTGGCACCGCGGATGGCCTCAAAGGTTTTGCGGATGAGATGAGGCCGCGCCTGCACCAGGACCTGGATGGTTACGTCGTCGGGGATGTGGTTTTCTTCGATGAGAGTACGCAGAATTTCATACTCCGTCTCGGACGCCGACGGGAATCCC
Source organism: uncultured Clostridia bacterium (assembly GCA_946491705.1). Lineage (GTDB taxonomy): Bacteria > Bacillota > Clostridia > Oscillospirales > Acutalibacteraceae > Solibaculum_A > Solibaculum_A intestinale. The sequence goes on along the minus strand of CAMLYM010000001.1, from coordinate 42,763 downwards.
ACCTCAATCTCCTTGAACCCCACGTCCACCAGAGTATGAAACATCTTGAGCTTTTCCTGCAGGTTCATGGGATTGACCAGCGCCTGGTTGCCGTCGCGCAGGTCCACCGAGCACCAAATGGGAGCTTTGGTGATAGTCTTTCCCGGCCACTGCCGGTCGGGCAGGTCGACGGGAGTGAACGGAATGTACTTTCGAAACGCTTCTTTCATGGGACATGCTCCTTTCAAATATCAGTTTGTCAGCCGGTGAAAAAGAGCAACGGGGTTTGGGGTACAAAAAAGCCCCTGTATGTGAAACACTCACATACAGGGGCGTCGAATTACCATTCTACGCGGTACCACCCTATTTCGATGCGGTTTGCCCGCATCCTCACCGGCCTCTAGCAAGGCCTTGACCGATAACGCCGTCACAAGCGTCCCTTCCTACTGCTCCACAGGAGTTTCAGACGGGCAACTCAGGGATGAGCTATACACACAACGTCCGCTGCCGGCTCGCACCTTCCGCCGGTTCTCTGAAAGCCTTCAGCTGTGTCTTATTCCCTTCTACGTCTTTGGAAAATCATATTTGATTTGACCCTATTATATGCACGTCCGCCCCCTTTGTCAAGGGAGTCCGTAAAAATTTTTCAGCTAAAAGCCGCAAGCCTGCGGGTCTCTTGCCGACACAGCCGCCGGGAACGCGCACCCTCCTACCAAAGCAGGAAAACGGCGGCCACCGAATAAAAAAGGCTCGTCAGAGTCCCCAACAGATAGTATTCGGCAAATTTCGGCTCCTTGGAAATCCGGTCATACCGGGCGATGGATTTGGCGGTGAGCACCAGCCCCACCGCCGCGTACTGCCCCAGGCAGAGCATGGTCATCATGACAATCCGTTCCAGGGTGCCGATGGTGGCTCCCGCGTTTTTCACTTCCTCCTGTCCGTCCTTCTGGGGGCGAAACTTGCGAAACAGGGTGAGAAAGAGCAGGTTTGCCGGCTTGCCCGCCAGCAAAAGGAGGAGGGCCGCTTTAAGCAACTCCCCGGTGGTAAAGGCGAGGTTGGCCGCCACCGGTTCCGGCCAGGTCCGCAGCGAAAGCGTCCCATCCCCAACGAAAAGGGAAAGAGCCAGCAGAATCAGAAGATGGGCCGCCTGGTCCCCTAGAAAGAGGGCGGCGGCGTGGGTCTGAGCCAGTTCCTTTTGCCGGGACAGGAAAAACTTCACCAAATCCACCGCCAGATGGGTCAAAGCGGCCAAAAGGCCCACATAGAGAAGCGCAAAGGAAAAGGGAAACGCAGCCACCAGGACACCGGCCATGCACAAGGCATAAATTCCGCCGTGGAGCAGCACGTAAAACAGGTTGTCCGCTTTCTTTTTGGCCAAAGACGGCGTCTGGAAGGTAAAATCTCCCAAGAGGTGTCCCAGCAGCAGCACCAAAAACCACACGCTTTTGATCACAGTTCCCACCTCCCGTAGACGCTTTCCAGATACGCGCGGATTTGCTCCAAGGCATACCGATATTCATAAAGGCGAGCACTTTTAAAGGCCCGGTTGACGCTGGACTGGGAGACGTTCAGCCGGGCGGCGATGCTCTCCTGGGTCCCCCCGGTTTCCAGATAAGCGGCGATTTTCTCCCGCTGGGAACCGGTCCAGTCCCGCTCCACCTGACGGTAAAGGAGGGCGGCGGCGTTAATAAGGCCGTCGCCGGGGTCCCCGGAAAAATACAAAAGCTCTTCCCTGGGCCGTTCCCGTCCGCGCTCGCTTTCCTTCATCCGATCAATCATGGCGCGCGCGTAGTGGTAGGCCGGGCCGTCCGCCCCGATGGCCAGGCGGCGGGAAATGGGCGTGGTAATCTCCCCCACCCCCACGCCGAAGCGCAGACGCACCGGATGCATCCTACGCTGCACCTCTTCCATGAGCTCGAAAGCGGGAACCGGCGTAAACAAAAGGGCCTGGAATTCATCGCCCAGGGTAATGGTGCAGTCGGACGCCAGGGCCTTTTCATATCGCCGGTTGATCTGCGTGAGCGTCTCTTGCAGCTTTGCCTGGACCCCGGCCCGGTCGGCAAGCTCTTTGGACTGAATGATGTCTCCGATGATCGCGCAATACATCTTCGTCTCACCTCTTGCGCTCAATTATACCACTGGTTATGCATAAGTTCAACTCATGCATAAAAATATGCATATTATTTTCGCCGCCCTTTGCTCGATTCTCTTGCGCCGTACTCCGTTTCCGTCTGTATAAGCCGCAGCAGCGTGTGCATTCCAAATTTTTCGTAATTTTTCTCTAAATTTTGTTAAAATCAAATGATTAGGTGTTGTATTTACAGGCGTCAATGCTATAATAAAAGAGTATTCACGCGGAAATGTGTGCGAATTGTACAAGCTATCTCCTGGAAGATGCGTACAGCGGGCTCGTGCCCACCGGCACACGGACCGTGAGCATTCCCAAAGGCCCCTCTGATAAAAGCCGGCTGGGAGAAACACGGCTTTTGTTGAAGGGCTGCACAAGCGCCTTTCCTGCCGGCTGTCTGAATGCGGACGGTCTCAGGCAGGCAAGAAAGATGCAGGTTTCAAACGAAGGAGGAGAAAAAATGGCAAAATCATGGAAGAAAGCATTGTCCGTCGCCTTGAGCGCGCTGATGCTGATGTCCAGCGTGGCGTTCTCGGGCATCGCGTCGGCGGCGCCGGCTACCGACGAAACCTTCCCGGTAGGGTCGACCATGAAGTTCGACTTTGGCAACAGTTCACAGGAACCGGTCGACGGCTACATTTCCGTCAGCGGCTATGACCGCTACGACGAAGCCAAGGGATACGGCTGGCAGCCCTTTGACGGGCAGCTGTCGGGTTCTTCGGAAATGGACCCTCCTGACGCGATTCTCGGCGACGGAGTGAATTACAACAACATCCGCACCCAGGTGAGCAGCTCGGTGGTGGAGTATTCCTATCCGACCTTTACGGTGGATCTGCCCAACGGCCTGTATGACGTGCGGATCATTCAGGGCGGAAAGTGGAACCAATACGTTTCCGGCGCTTACTTAAACGGCAACATGAACGCGGTCAAGTGGTCCACCGAAGAATGGGCCGACGCATACACCGAGCCTTCCGAGGCCAGCTGGATTGAAAGCAAGGCCGGCGAGTGGCGGGACAATACCGTGCGTGTGGCCGTGTATGACGGCAAGCTGACGGTGGAACTGGCTACCAGCCTCAAGGATGACGGCACCTCCGGCACCGGCATCATCAACGCCATGGAGATTACCCGCGTGGAGCAGCAGGCGGCCAGCGAGCAGCCCCGCATCCGCTTCATCGGCGACTCCACGGTCGCCACCTATCCCCCCTATGACCAGCCCGACCTGACCCCCATTCCGGAGCAGACGGGCTGGGGCTCGGAGTTTGCCAACCGGCAGTTCTTTGCCGACAACGTTATCATCGACAACAAGGGACGCGGCGGCTATTCCGCCCGCAACTTCATCAGCAAGGGCGACTTCAACCGTTTCTTTGTGGACGCAAAGCCCGGCGATACGGTTATGATTGAATGGGGCATCAACGAGACGGCCGCTGGCCGGCGGTATATCAACCCCAACGATTCGGCCCTGTATAAAGAGTATCTGATGAAGTACGTCAACGCCGTGCGCGCCTTCGGCGGCACGCCGGTCCTGGTGACCCCGCATACTGGCAACGCCAACTTCATGAAGTATATGCGTGAGCTGGCACAAGAGGAAAACGTCCTTCTCATTGATATGAATCCCCAGTTTGCAGCCTATAAGAAAGCGGTTCCTGCCGCCAGCAGCTACCTGACGGTGGACGGCACTCATCCCTCCCGCGTGGGCGGCATTCTCTGCGCGCAGATCATCACCAACGACCTCAAAGACCTAGACACCCCCATTAAGCCCTATGTGAAGGCGCATCCTCTGAACACGGAAAACGCCCCCACTGCAGTGGTGTCCAACATTACGGTGGCTCGTCAAACCACCGGCAGCGTTACCCTTACGTGGGAAATGCCCGAATCGGTCATTTACCACCCCGATCAGATGATTGTCCGCTTCCCCGTCTACCGCAAGGCCGCGGGTGCGGATGCAAGCACGTATGAAAAGGTTGGGGAAGGCACTGCCTACGTCACCCCGGACCTGACCGCTCCCAATCTGCGGGTCACCCTGGAATCCCCGGCCACCGGCGATTACGACTACGCCATCGCCGCCACCGGCCTGACCGGTACCGGCCCTATGTCCGAACCCATTACGGTCCGTCAGTATGTGCAATCTCCGCGGGAGGCGCTGGAAAACTTGGTCAACGAATACGGCTATGAGCTGCGCCATGCTCCTTATCATTATACCTTAGAATCCTATGTACCGCTGGCACAGGCCGGTACAGAAGCAATAGAGGTACTGAAAGACGAGAAGGCATCCGACGATATGCTCAACGCCGCCCTCAACAACATGCTCAACGCCGTAAACGGCCTTGAACACGGCCTAGGCGTCGTCATCAACGACGATATGGAAGGCGAATTTGCAGCCAACTGGGGGACCACCGGCCAACTGGAGATCACCCGTGAGCTGGAGGAAAACGGCAACCATTACCTCAACTTCTATGTGTCCGCTTCCGGCGGCCGCTCCAGAACCAAGAAGTTCGATGCGGTTGAATCCGACAAGCTGTCCCTGGAGTTTGACTGGCTGCCTGGCAATCCCGACCGGCGCAACGTCACTGAGTTCCGCTTTCTGGGCTCCGCCAACTCCAAGGATCCCTACTTTACCCTCAAAACCTCCAACAACGGCCACATTGGTTACGTGGCTGGCTACCAGTACGCCGACATCCAGAGCGACGGCTTTGAAAAGGGGCCGGCTGTGGACCTGGGGCTTCGCAACGACATCTGGTATTCCATCCAGGTTGTTTTCGACTACACCACCCACACCGCCGACCTTTACATTGAATCAAAGGATGTAGACCAGTATCCCGATGAATATGCCTATGTTCCCGATATCGCCATTCCGGAAGACGCCAAGGACCTGACCTCCATGATCTGGTACACGGCCCGCGGCAAAAACGACACCGGCGGCAACGACTTGTCCACTCTGTGGAGCACCAATGTGGACAACTTCGGTATCTACTATGTCCCGGCCGGCACGGTCATTGACGACAACTCCTTGATGGAAGCTGCCGATGCAGCCTACGAAATCATTTCACAAGATGATTTTGAAACCAAGTACACGCAGGAATCCAGAGATGCTCTGATGGATGCGTACAACCTGGGTTATTTTATCGATTTCGACCTGTCTCTGCAGGCGGATTACGACTACGTTGCCGAACAGATCAACCTGGCGCTGGCCAACCTTCAGCTTGATTTCTCCAAGGTAACGGTGGAAACAGACAAGGATTCCTATGTGCCAAATGAAACCATCACGGTCACCGCGGTCCTGCCTGGCGACGTGGTCAAGCCCTATCTGGTCAGTGAAGCCGGCAGCGGTTTGGCTTCCACCCGCTCCTACCAGGAAAATGCCGACGGCACCAAGACCTGGACCCTGACCTTCGCGCTGGGCACCAAGGGCGACCGTACTTTGAAGCTGTTCGCGGACGGCGTGGATACCGGCAAAACGGTAGCCTTCAAAGTGGGTGATCCGGCGGTTAATCCCGAAGACCCGAAACCTTCGGTGATTTCCGTTACCGGCCCTACCGATCCGGTCAAGCGCAACGAACCCTTTACAGTGACAATCGTGACCAACAAGAGTGCCAAGATTGTGCGCCTCTTCAATGAAAGCAACATGGGCTTGGCGCCCATCTCCTGCACCAGCGTGGAAAACGCCGACGGCACCATTACCTGGACCTGTGAGATGAGCGTTGGCTCTCTTGGCAACCGTGTGTTCACTGCCAAGGCGGCCAATTACGACCGTGTTTTCTACGGCGATCAGACGCTGGAAGTAAAGGTACGCTAATTCTTTCTCCTATTCGGGCGGCGGTTCCCTTTTTCGGGAATCGCCGCCTTTATTTGTGCAGTTTTTTTGTATTTCATCTATAGTTGTTCTAACATTCATCATTTTTCTATGTAAATATGGCGAAATTGTCTTGATTTCTTTGTGAACCTTCGCTACAATTAGTACATCCCGGACCGGGAGAATTAGAAAAAAAGGGAGATGTACAAACATGAGAGCAAAAAAAGTCCTCGCACTGCTGCTCAGCGCACTGCTGATCTTCGGCGTAATGCCGATGACCGTGTTCGCTGCCCAGCAGGACTATTTTCCGCTGGAAAATTTTGAAGGGGACAACGTAGGCGACTGGGGTTTTAAAACCGATAACAAAGTCGCCGGCGCCGGTTATTCCTTCTCAACGGCAGAGGAAAACAGCAACCATTATCTGAAAGCGAATTTGGGCAGCTCCGGCGGTAACCGAGGCAACCTGAAAACCTTCGAGCCGAAGGAAGGGACCAAAGCAGTTATCAATTTTGATTATCTGCCCGGAACCGTTCCCAATGAGCACAACGTGGCAGAGCTGCGCTTTTACAGCACTGCCGGCCAGACCTTTACCTTCAACACCTCCAAGGACGGCAAGCTGGCCTTCTATGCCGGAGACGCCCCCGCTCTGTTCACCGGCAACATCGTCAGCCGCGGTCTTGCCACCGACACCGGATTCAAGGCCGGTACCTGGGTACGCATCAGCCTGACGCTGGACTACACCGCCCATACGGCGACCCTGTCCATCAAGGCCAGAGACTCTCAGGACGCGCCTACCGTTTTCTCGAACATTCCGATCCGTGAGGACGCGGTGGATCTGACGGAAATGTGGATCTTCGCCGCCCGCGGCCGCAATGCCGATGATACCAAGAACGGCGGCAACGTCAGCAATACCATGGGCTTTGATAACTTCGAGATAACCAGCGAAGCTTATGCGGACAACGCGATTCTGTCCATTACGAACCCGGACGACGTGACCATCGGCTACGGCGAAGAATTCCCGAAGCCCGCTACCGTCAAAGCCACGCTGGGCAACTACTCCACCGTGGACATCCCGGTGGGTGAGTGGACCTGCACGCCTGCCTTCAATCCGGATGCAAACGGCGTCTATACCATGACCGCGCCTTTGATTGTCGGTGAATACGACAACATCCGCGATCTGCAGGCTACCTTCACGGTGACCTACAAGCGGTATCCGGATATCGCCTCCGTCTCCAATCCGAAGAACATCGGCGTCGACTTCGGCGAGCCGATGCCCACCCTCCCCACCGAGACCAAGGTCTTTTTGGAAGACGGCACCACTGCCATCGCCCAGCTGGGCGAATGGACCTCCGACCGTCCCTTCAACCCGGAAGCGGAAGGCACCTATTTCTACACCGCTCCTGTTCTGCCTAAGGACGGCGCATTCGGCAACGGCAATAACCTGACGGCAAAAATCGCGGTCATCTACACCAAGCCCTCCTCCAACTACAACGGTTATGAGCGTTCGATGGAGTGGCTGGACCGCGGTGTGGTCGCGCTCAACAACGGCAGCGGCATGTTTATCAGCTGGCGCCTGCTGGCTTCCGAATACGGCTCGAACATTGCTTTCAACGTCTACCGCAACGACGTGAAGATCAATGCCCAGCCCATCACCAATGTGACCAACTACACCGACGACGCCGGCAAGCCGGGCGACGTCTATGTGATCGAATCCATCCTGAACGGGAAATCCTCCATGTCCGAGCCCTTTACCGCTCTGGAACATAACTACATGAACATCCCGGTCCAGAAGCCCGAGCCCAAGGCGACCATCAAGGGCGATCTGGCCGAGTACACCCTCAATGACGCCAGCGTCGGCGATGTGGACGGCGACGGCGAATACGAGATCGTGGTCAAATGGTATCCGGCCAACGCCATCGACTCTTCCGGACGCACGCCCACCAGCCCGACCCTGTTCGACTGCTACAAGCTCGACGGCACCATCCTCTGGCGCATCAACATGGGTACGAACACCATGTCCGGCGCCCATACCAACCAATTCCTGCTCTTTGACTTTGAGCAAAACGGCAAGGCGGACTTCATCATCCGCACCGCCAACGGCGCCACCGTTTACGCGCCCAACGCCGAGGGAATCATGGACGAAACTGTGGTTCTGGGCGTAGTCGGCGACCCGACCAGCATGGACGTGGATCCCACCACCGGTAAGGAAACCAAGGTGGGCGTGGACGAGTTCCTCACCGCTTTCGACGGCGAGACCGGCGCCATCCTGGATACGGTGGATTATCCCACCCGTTACGATTCCTATACCGAAAGCCAGTGGGGCGACAACTACGGCAACCGTTCCACCCGCTTTAACGCCGGCGTGGCTTATCTGCCGGTCTCGGAAGGTTCTTCTGAGATTCGCCCGGCTGCCATCCAGCAGCGCGGCTACTACACCGTGTCCGGCTACGCCGCCTACTTCCTGGTTGACGGCAAGCTGCAGAAGCAGTGGAGCTGGCTGACCGATCCCAACAGCGACGTGCGCAACGGCCGCGGCAACCACTCCATGTCCACTGCCGACATCGACGGCGACGGCTACGATGAAATCATCGTAGGCGCGATGGCCATTGATCACGACGGTTCCACCCTCTGGATCGCAGACGGCAAGGAAGGCAGAGAGAACCTCGGCCACGGCGACGCGCTGCATGTGGCCGCCATGCTTCCCGACCGGGACGGCCTGCAGGTTTTCACTCCCTTTGAAGACAAGAAATCTCCCTATAACTTTGCTCTCTTTGACGGCGCCACCGGCTTTACCCTGATGGGCATCCGCTTTATGCAGGGTGACTTCGACTGCGGCCGCGGCATGGCCGCCAACATCACCCCGCAGCCCGGTTACGAAGCCTGGGGTCAGCGCCCGAACAACGAGACGCCCGGCGAAATTCCGGTAGGTCCGATCTTCAACGCTTACGGCGAGACCATCGCCACGGAGAAGCCGGTGAACTTCACCTGTAACTGGAACATGTACTGGGACGGCGACCTCCTCCATGAGCTGCCCGACGGCGCGAAGATCGACGCACTCGCTACCGAGACGCCCACCGCCCAGGCCATTTACAAGTACAACTGGGAAGAGAACACCCTGGAAACCCTCGAAGTGTTCGAAGGCACCTATACCAACAACTCCACCAAGAACAACCCCAACCTGACCGCCGATATCTTCGGCGACTGGCGTGAAGAAATGGTGTCCCGCAACACCGATTCCACCGCTCTTCGTATCTATTCCACCACCATCCCGACCGACTACATGATCTATACCCTCATGCATGATCCGGTCTACCGCACGGCGATTGCCAACCAGAATACATCCTACAACCAGCCGCCGCACATCGGCTTCTACCTGGGTGAGGACAACAAGGACCAGGTCCTGAACATGGAACTGCCCACCTCCCCGATGTACTACACCAACGCGCCGGTTTCGGCCTCTGTCGATAAGGAAGTATACGCGCCCAACGACACGATCACCGTAACTGTAAACACCGGCGCAAACGTGTCGAAGGTTTACTTGGTCAGCGAATCGGGCATGGGCCTGGCGAGCAACCGTTCCTTCCGGTATAACGACGACGGATCGGTTACCTGGACTCTGACCTTCTCCTTGGCCACCAAGGGCGACCGCACCCTGAGCGTCTATGCAGACGGCGTGGACACCGGTATTGACGTCAGCTTCAAGATCGGCGACGCATCTGTGGTGCCGGGCGACGAGGTCAAACTCATCAGCGCGGTTATAGAGGAAACTGGCAAGGTCAACGAACCGATTACGGCGACCATTCAGACCTCCACCAGCGTTGCCAAGGTTCGCCTCTTCAACGAAAACGGCATGGGCCTGGCCCCCACCAGCTGCACCTATGTGGATGAAAACGGCGTGCGCACCTGGACGTACCAGGTCAGCGTCGGTTCCATCGGCGCCCGCACCTTTACGGTAAAGGTTGCTGGTTCCGACCTGGAGTGGGCGCAGGATACCGAAACCTTGCAGGTTCGCGTCACCCGATAACCCTTTGTCTTCTTCCTTCTTATCCTATAAGTTATTCCTTCATAGCGAATCCCGGCCTGTTGTTTTGCAGGCCGGGATTTTCTTTTCTTGCGATTGTTTTCGATTGTTTGCTATTTTGCACAAATATATTATTGATTTTACTATTTTTTATAAAAAATATCACAGTTTTTTGCTTTTTATTTCGCATACATACAACTATAATAGTTGTACGGGATTGGTATGGCTTTTGCCATATCTGGGGTTGGTAATCCCGCAAAGAACTAGAAATGTAAGGAGGGACCGATAATCGCATTGCCATCCCCGGCGCATTTTCGGTGCCAGCTCTTCCGGCTCGAAGGATGATTTCCCGCTTTGAGAAGGGCATGACTGGAGGAAGATTCCCTTGCCTCCACGGCGGTTTCCCCGCGAAAAGAAAGCTCCTTTTCTTCCGGGAAACCCACGAGGCGGTGTTGGATATTGTCCGAAGCCAGTCACGGCAACCCACGAACCGAAACAATAAGAAAGAAAAGAGGGAAACACACATGAAAACACGCAAATTACTTGCCGTATTGCTTACCTTCGCACTCCTGTTCGGATGCATGCAGGGCGTTGTGTTTGCAGCAGACGGAACCTCTCCCCTGAGCCTGGCCCAAACGGAGATTACCATGCTCGAGGGCGGCGATGTCACTCAGCTGGATCTTTTCGGTGCGGATGCGGGTGACGTTACTTGGGCCTCTGACGATGTGAAGGTCGCTAGGGTATCGCCCGACGGCATCGTCACTTCGGTGGGTATCGGCTCCGCCTTGATCACTGCCACTGCTGCAGACGGCGCAACCGCCTCTTGCTATGTGGACGTGATCACTGGCGACGATATGATCACCAACGATGTATTCTATCGCGATACCGATGGAAACCCGATCCAGTCTCAGGCGGGTAATATCCAGAAATTCGGCGATAAGTACTATTGGTACGGCGCGAGATACGGCTCTGGAATAACGTATTATGAGAGCAACGGCGCCAAAACCGGCGGTTCCAACTTCCAGGCTGTCACCTGCTATACCTCCACCGACCTGGTCAACTGGGATTACGAAGGCGACGTCATGACCAGCAAAGATTTGAATTCCCGGATGACCTGGTGGGTTGGCCGCATGGGCGTTATGTACAACGCAAAGAACGACAATTACGTTCTGGCCACCCAGTTCTCCGGCATGCTCAACAGCGGCGAGTCGCTGGACAACGGCGTGCTTTACGCTGTGTCTGACAGCCCCACAGGCCCCTTCAAGTATGCCAGCTGCGATGCGGATCTGAGAGAGCTTGGCTGCTTCAGCAAGGGCACCGGCGACCAGACCATATTCGTTGACGACGACGGTACGCCTTATCTGATCTTCTGCTCCAACGGCGTGACCGTTCCTCCGTATCAGCAGGATCCGGACAATACCCTGCGGGAACGTGATATCATCTATGTGGGCGAATTCAACGAAGATTACACCCATCTCGAGAAGATCACCAAGGTTTACGAAGGCAACGAGGAATATGGACGTTCCGGCGGCCGTGAAGCCAACTCCATGTTCACCATCAACGGCAAGTATTACCTGGTTTCTTCCGACCTGCGCGGCTGGAACTCTTCTCCCAGCTTCGTTATGATCGGTGACAGCCCCACAGGCCCCTTTACCGACATGAACGGTAAGCCGAACAGCTCTCTTCCGATGGAAGGCGGCGTATCCACCTTCAGCCACGTTACTCAGGTGAGCAACTTTGTGAAGGTCCAGGGCACGGAAGATACCCTGATTCTCTTCCTGGGCGACCGCTGGTCCGACATGGCCGGCAACGGCATCGGCTACAATGCCTGGTGCCCGATTACCTTTGCGGAAGACGGCATTACCCCGATTTTCAACGATGTTTCCCAGTTTGAGATCGACCTTGAAAAGGGTACCTGGTCGGTAGGCGAAAACAACAACTACATCCATAACCCCTCCTTCGAGTGCGACCGCGTTGCTGGTGCTCTTGGCGCTATCCAAAGTTACGTCAATACTCCCAACGGCTGGGAGGTTGAGAGCACTGCCGGTCAGGTTGCACAGATCAACTACGGCGGCAACCGCGGTACCTCTGCAGCAGAGAAGGAGTTCCAGCTGCTCACCGACGGCAAGGCTTATTGCAGCCCGATCTTTGGTAACTATTCGTGGTATCACGGATACACCAAGCGCAACGAAGGCACGGACGCTTATAAGACCAGAACCAAGCAGACGATCACCAATCTTGAGGATGGCTCTTACACCATGTACGGCTGGGTCAGAAGCAGCGGCGGTCAGGCTGCCTGCGATATGTACCTCAAGTCCGGCGATCAGGAGTACAAGGCCTCGTTGGCCAACAAAATGGACGATTGGACGCAGGTCGTTCTCTCTGATGTTCAGATTACCGGCGGTCAGTGTGAAATCGGCGTTTACTCTGACGCTGCGGCGGATCAGTGGGTTATGTTCGATGATCTGGCCCTGATTAAGAACGTTCCGGTTTCCGCGGAAGCCAGCAAGGCCGCCTGCAAGGTCAACGAGCCCTTCTCCGTGAATGTCACCACCAGCAAGTACGCCCAGAAGCCCTATCTGGTCAGCGAGTCTGGCAGCGGCCTGGTCTCCACCCGCGAGGCTGTTGACAACGGCGACGGCACGGCTACCTGGACTTTGACCCTGTCCTTGGGCTCTAAGGGAGACCGTACCCTGAGCGTTTATGTGGACGGTATGGACACCGGTCTGGATGTAAAGATTGCCGTTGGCACCACGTCCGTATCGGTTGAACCCGACAATGAGGTCAAGCTCATCAGCGCAAAGGCTGACAAGACCGCGAAGGTCAACGAGCCCTTCACCGCCACCATCCAGACTTCCACCAGCGTGGCGAAGGTCCGTCTCTTCAACGAGAGCGGCATGGGCCTGGCTCCCACCAGCTGCACCTACGTGGATAAGGATGGCGTGCGCACCTGGACCTACACTCTCAGCGTAGGAACTCCGGGCATCCGTTCCTTTAACGTGAAGGTTGCCGGTTCTGATATGCAGTGGGCAGAGGATACCGAAGCCCTGCAGGTTCGCATTACTAGATAACACTTTCCTTCTTCCTTCTTATCAATAAAAGCCCCCGTGGATTCCCGATCGGATCCGCGGGGGCTTTTTCCATGATGCGGCTTTCTGATAACCTCCTTTTCTGTTCATCCTGTGAAAATCGGAATGAGTCTCTGAAAAAGAAAGGCGAAAAAGAAAAATTTGTATGTCTAGTTGCACAATATCCATCCTCAAAAAAGGACATAATTCCGAAAATTAATCTGTACTGATAAAAAAATCAGGAAACAAATTGACTATTTTAGCAAAATCGTATATGATGATGGTACCATCTGCTATTACGGATGAGTAAAGAAAAGGGAGATGTATGAAAGCAATGAAAACCAGGAAACTCCTTGCGTTGCTGCTCTGTCTGAGCATGGTAATGAGTGTCTTCACCGTTACCGCGTTCGCAGCGCCTCCCGCCGACTTTGAAGTCAACGATTCCACCGACTTCGAAGACGGCGATTTGTGGGGCTTTGACGGCAACGCCAACCCTTCCATTGCAGAGGAATCCAATGGAAACCACTACCTGCAGTTCTCCATTGCCAACCAGTCGGGCGGCCGTGCCGCCAGTAAGAGCTTTGCCACGCCATACGACGCGGATGAGCTCCAGTTTTCCTTTGACTGGCTGCCCGGCACCAGCACGGGCGGCAACAACTCCACCGAGTTCGCCCTTTATTCGGCGGCCGGGCAAGTCTTTGCTTTGCAGTCCAAAGGCTCCGCCAACGCGGCGGGAAGCCTGGGCTATTATACGGGCAACAGCACGGGCACGTCCAGCGCGCCTACCGCCGCTACGCCCATCTCCTTTACCGATCAGACGGCTTGGTACAGCGTTACGCTCGACCTGAACATGGCCTCCAAGACCGCCGCGCTCACCATTGCCAAGCGGGGCGAACCGGAGACGGCCGTTACCTATTCGGACATTGCCCTGGCGGACGAAACCGTCGGCCCCATCACCCGGATGGCCATGAACGGCGTGCGTCTGAGCGGCATCAACCACACCTTCACAAACGGCATCGACAACGTTTCCATCCGCGTGAAATCCCCGCTGTCTTTGAGCCAGTCTGCCGACTTTGAGGACGGCGGCGTATGGGGCTTTGACGGCAACGCCAACCCCACGAACGTTACCGAAGCGAACGGCAACCATTATTTACAGTTCTCCATCGCCGGCCAGTCGGGCGGCCGCGCCGCCAGCAAGAGCTTTGACTCTCCCATCGAAGGGGACCTTCTGTACTTCACCTTCGACTGGCTGCCCGGTTCCAACGTCTCCGGGGATAACTCCAACGAGTTCGCTTTCTTCTCGCAGAACGGGCAGGTGTTCGCCCTCCAGTCGAGAAACTCCAATGGCCAGCTTGGTTACTATGCGGGCAACCAGAACGGTTCTCCCACCGAAGCCGCCAAGATCGGCTTTACCGAGCAGGACGTCTGGTACAGCGTGGAGCTGACCTTCAACTTTAAGGCAAACACTGCTACCCTAGTGATTTCCAAGCGGGGCGAACCGGATTCCGCTCTTACCTATGCGGACATCCCGCTCAACGAGGAAACCGCCGGCGGCATCACCCGCATCGCCATGCAGGGCATCCGCCTGAGCGGCAAAAACCACACCTTTACCAGCGGCATCGACAACTTCTGTGTTTACACGAAGCTCTATTCCGCAAATGCGATTATGTCCATCACGCAGCCGAGTAATATTTATGCGTACCTGGGCGATCCGATCACCCTGCCCACCACCGTCACCGCCTCCATGGGCGACAAGACGATGAAGGACATTCCGGTCGAATGGACCAGCACCCCCGCCTTCGATGAAACAAAGGCGGGCCAGTATGTGTTCACCGGCACCTTCCCGGCGGAATACAACAACTTCCGCGACATCGTTCCCACCTTCACGGTGTTTATCAATCCGCCTCCCGCCGGTTATAACGCCATTGCGCGTTCCACCGAGTGGCTGGACCGGGGCGTCGTGGCCATGCAGTCGGCGGACGGTGTGTTCGTCAGCTGGCGCCTGCTCTCTACGGAGTATAACACCGGCATCTCCTTTAACGTCTACCGCAACGACCAGAAGATCAACGCAGAGCCTATCACCACCAAGACGAATTTTGTGGACGCGGCCGGTAAGGCCGGCGACGTGTACGTCATCGAGTCGATTCAGGGCGGCAAGTCCACCAAGAGCGAGCCCTTCACGGCGCTGGGCCAGAACTATCTGGGCATTGCGGTTCAAAAGCCCGCCGACCGACCCACCCATGACGGGTCGGGCACCATCGGAAGCTACTCCCTCAACGACGCGTCGGTTGCCGATGTGGACGGAGACGGCGAGTATGAAATCGTGGTCAAGTGGTATCCCAGCAACTCCATGGACTCCGGCAAGACCGGTATGACCAGCCCCACCTATTTTGACTGCTACAAAATGGACGGCACCATCCTGTGGCGTGTGGACATCGGCTACAACGAGCCCTCCGGCGCCCATTACAACCAGTTCCTTTTCTATGACTTCGATGAGGACGGCAAGGCGGAGTTCGTCGTCAAGGCCGCCGACGGAACGAAGATCTACGTGCCCAACGAAGAGGGCATCATGACCATGGAAGACAAGTACTGCGTCGCCACCATCGGCGACCCGACCGCAGACTGGGTCGCTTCCAACGGTCATGTAATCGACCCGCGCCAGGGCGAATTCCTCATCCTGGTAAACGGCGAAACCGGTGCGCTGATGGACTGTGTCGACTATCCCAACAAGATCGTGGACGCTTCCTTGTGGGGCGACGATTGGGGCAACCGCTCCGACCGCTTCAACAACACCATGTTCTACGCGCCCGATCCCCAGGACGCCACCAAAACCCGCCCGGCGATCTTGGAGCAGCGCGGTTACTACACCAAGGTGACTATGGGCGCGTACTTTGTGGTCGAAGGCAAGCTGCAGCATTACTGGAGCTTTGACTCCAGCAAGCTTCCCAATGCCAGCGATTACACCGGCAAAGGCGCCCATTACGCAGTTGCCGGCGATATGGACGGCGATGGCTTCGATGAGATCACCACCGGCCCGCTGGCCATCAACTATGACGGTTCCCGCCTGTGGAGCCAGAACGGCAAGGAAGCCACGTCCTATAACCTGGGCCACGGCGACGCCCTGCACATGGGTCCCTTCTTCCCGGACCGCCAGGGCATGCAGCTGATGATGCCCTACGAGGATTCCGCCAGCCCGATGAACTTCACGGTGGTGGACACCTCCAACGGCGCGTTTATTTTCGGCAAGAAATACGCCAACCAGGATATCGGCCGCGGCATCGCCGCCAACGTTACCCCCAATCCGGGTTTTGAAGTCTGGGCGCAGAAGCCTTCCAGCGAAATCATCGACCCCACCGATTCCATGTACAATGTTTACGGCGAGACGGTTGTGGAAACCAAGCCCAAGGGCATGGTGTGCAACTGGGCCACCTATTGGGACGGCGATCTGCTCAGCGAACTGCCCGACGGCAAGAATCCGGGTGCTTCCAACGGCGGCACCGAACAGACCATTTATAAGTATAACTGGGAACAGAATACCCTGGATACGGTTGCGGTTCTGGAAGGCACGGTGACCAACAACGGCACCAAGAATACGCCCAACCTGACCGCCGACATCTTCGGCGACTGGCGCGAGGAAATCGTAGCCCGCAACACCGATTCCACCGAGCTGCGCATTTACTCCACCACCATCCCCACCGATTACATGATTTACACCTTGATGCACGATTCGGGTTACCGCATCGGCGTCGCCAGCCAGAACACCTCCTACAACCAGCCTCCTCATATCGGCGGTTTCTATCTAGGCGAGGATGTGAAGGATAAAGTTCTGAACATGGAACTGCCCACCTATCCGGTCACGTACACCAACGGATTTGACCCGGATGTACCCCCCACTCCCGTAGAGACCACCGCTTGGGCCGATAAGGAAATCTATGCGGTCAACGAAACCATCAAGGTTACCATCACCACCCCCGATACCGTAGCGAAGGCTTACCTGGTGGGTGAAAACGGCAACGGCCTGGCAACCGTCCGCGATATCAAGGACAACGGTGACGGTTCCATCACCTGGACCCTGACCTTCTCTCTGGCTACCAAGGGCGACCGTACTCTGCGCGTGTACGCAGACGGCGTTGACACGGGCGTATCCGTCCGCTTCCATATTGGCGACGCATCGGTTACCCCGGGCGGCGAGATCGAACTTATCGAGGCGGCGATAGATCCGACCGGCAAGGTCAACGAGCCCATTACCGCCACCATCAAGACTTCCACCAATGTTGCTAAGGTCCGCCTCTTCAACGAAACCGGCATGGGCCTTGCGCCTACCACGTGCACGTATGTGGACGAAAATGGTGTGCGCACCTGGACCTACACCTTGAGTGTTGGTACTCCCGGCGCCCGTAACTTTACGGTAAAGATTGCCGGTGCGGACCTTACGTGGGCGGAGGACACGCTGCCGCTTTCCGTCCGCGTTACCAAATAGGCATTTCTCTTCCTCTGAATGAGTTTCCCTCGCGTCCCGGCCTGCAAGCCTTTGCAGGCCGGGACTTTTCGCATAAAAAGACAGATGCCGGTGAAAGCCGCACACCGCAGCACGGGGAGTTTCTTCGGGGTTTCCCCTTCAAATGTGATATGTAAAAAATGTTCACACGTTTCTTCCTCATTTCTGTACTCCGGTGGCGGGTACGCCATCCTGTTTTCGAAACACTCTGTCAAAATAGGATACCTAGTTGCTTGCTTGGCCAGAGCAAATCTTCGATAAATTACTTTTTTATTCGAAATATTGATTACTATTTTCTGAAAACAAGGATTAAAATGATTTATGAATTAAAAGAGTATGAATTTTTCGAGTATTTCGCTTGTTTTTTCCACTTAACTTTAATCGGTAAGAAAACTATAATTACAATATAAACTCAGCAATATAAATATAACATTTGCATTTTTTATTTGTTATCTATTTATTTTGCTTATGTTTTCTTTTGTTATATTCACTGTGTTTTTGTTCGTTACTTGGATTCTTTTTGATTTCGGCATAGGGGTATGCCAAAATCTGCAATCCGCCCGTGGCGCTGAAACACGGTGTATATATGACCATGGAAGAAGGAGAAAGAAAAGAGGAGAAAAATCTCTAGTTGCACATATGCAGGAGTTGTCCCTTGTTGGTTGGGATGGATGCTGTTTGCGGCGCTGACCGGATGGAGCAGCTTCCACAAGCCGGCGCTGTGGGAAAAAGAATACGCATTTGTGCAGGAAAAGTTCTGAGCTGGGGCTGACCGCCGCCCTTTGCGGCGGCACTGTCCGAGCATTGGTTCGGTTGACCTCTATTCGGCAGTCGAGTTACAACCGTGATGTTTTTGGTAAGATAACTGACATGGATTCCCGTAAAAATAAGTGCTCAAGTTGGGAAACGTACCCGGTAGCCGGTCGTGTTTTTTCACTCTGGCTGCAAGCGGCAAGCCGCGTTGCCTCACCATACTAATCAAAAGCAAGATCTCGCATTTCCTTGCTTTGATAGTCATCTCCTTTATGTACCCCGTCCTCTTCACTCTGGGAGGACGGGGTGCTTTTTTGTCTGGCCCTTTTCCCGGACGAAAAAAAGTTGTATAATAGAAGCAATCCCATTTATGGAAAGGCGGTTTGACCATGGAGCAAAACGTATTTATCAACGGGGTGGCTCCCGGAGGCCTGACCAGCCGCAGCCAGGTGCTTCTCCTCGTCTGTTATCTGCTCAAAAGCGTGGGTGTGCCCCTCTCCAGGAACAGCATCATTCAGGTCGTCCAGGCAAACGGACTGGCGAACTATTTCGAGGTGACCGACGCGATCGGGGAGCTGCTGGAACGGGGGCATATCCAGCCCACCCAAGGGGACGATATGCTCACCGTCACCGAAACCGGCAGCCGGATTGCCCAGACGCTGGAATCGGATTTGCCCATTTCCGTGCGGGAAAAGGCGGTGCACGCGGCAATGAAGCTGATGACTCGGATCAAGCTGGAACGGGAAAATCAGGTGGAAATCAACAAGACGCCGGACGGCTTCACGGTTGTGTGCCACGTTTCCGACGGCAAACGGGAGCTGATGCAGCTTTCCCTGCTGGTGGCCGACCGCATTCAGGCTGAGGTAATCCGGGAGGACTTTTTGAGAGACCCGGGCCGGGTATATGCGGGCGTGCTCGCGTTGCAGACCGGGGACATGGAGGCTTTCCGGCGGATGATCGGCGTATAAACAAAATGGAGGGGCAAAGCAATTGCTTTGCCCCTCTTGACGTTACCCCGCCATCACTATGTTCATCATCAGCATTCCAATGATCCCTGGAATGCCGCCCAGTGCCGCTACGCCCAGGCTCGCCGCGTTGACGGAAAGGGTCACCCCGGTCAGCGCACCGGTCAGGTTTACCACCGCCAGGGCCAGAATTCCCTGCACCGCTGAGCTCAAAAGACTGCGCACGGGTTTTCCGGACCGAACCATGAAGCCGATGATGACCAAACCGCCGGTTACTAAAACCGCAACCGCGGCTACAGCACCTATCCCACCTGTTCTCCCCCCTTGTTTTCTCTGGCCTGGACCGGCGTGCAGGTAATCCCTACCTCCCTCGCCCGCTTGATGAGAAAACGGTAACGGGCGTTGAGCGCTTCCATCTCATAAATGCACGCGTCTACCAGGTCATTGTCATTTTCGTTTGCAAACCGGGAGTTGGCACTCTGCATCTGCCGGCATACCTCCCGAATCTCCGCGAGCAGCTCCTGGGTATAAACTTCCTGTGCGTCGGGTTTCTTTTGGAACAGCTGGTTTTTCCATTCTTTGAGTCCGCTCATGTCTTTCACGCCTTTCGGTAGAGTACCTGTGGTATTTATATGCCAGTAGGATGGGCGGACATGACAGGGTTTATACGGATCTCCCCATTTTTTCCCTTTTGTTTTGGTAGAAGATGCATAACTTTCTTTCTCCCGCAGAGACTAGGGACAGAACGAAAGCAAGGAGGCCGTCACATTGGCACAGAAAAAGAAAAAGGAACCGACGCCGCGGGACCTGGAAAAAATCCGCATTGCCCAAAGCCTGGGGCTTGGCGACCGCCTGCGGGCGGAAGGCTGGGGCGGCCTCACCGCCCGGGAAACCGGCCGGATCGGCGCGCTTATGAGCAGGAAAAGGCCGCAATAGTTTTTTGATATGAATAAAATGGAAATTATATAAAATTCTCTCTTTACAGATTTGCCGGGTTGTGGTATAGTATTTGGGCAAACCAGTATCCGCCCGTAGCTCAGCTGGATAGAGTGACAGATTCCGATTCTGGAGGCCGGGGGTTCGAATCCCTCCGGGCGGGCCACCAGGCAGAGTCTGGACGCAATTCGCGTTCGGACTCTTTCCTTTTCTTTTCTCTGAAGCGCACGCGTGAAAAGGTGATATCTTTCTCGCAGCGCAAGCTCTCAGAGTATTCGCGCACCTCACTTAGGTTGAGGTGCGTTTTACGTTGATGCATCGTTTCGGGGCCGCCTTTTGTCCCGCATGTCCATCGGCGGCGGGATTTTTTGGAGTCCTGCCGTTTTTTATGTCAGGCGAAGATGACAAACATACTCTGCTCTGGTCAACCGGGTGTAACAGAAGTCCGCTTCGTCTGCAAGGTCCGTCTTTCTTCGGCGGACGAGGATTCGATACGCGCAGAGAGATGCGCGGGAAATGGAGAAGCATATGAATGTCATGATTGTTGGGTGCGATAAAATCGGGGTGCGTTTGGCAAAAGCACTCAACCGGTACGGGCATTATGTGGCGGTGGTGGACCGGGACCCGGGGAAGCTCGAACAGCTGGGACTTAATTTTTCCGGGGTCACGGTGGTCGGTATACCGGTGGACCAGGAAGTCCTGCAAAATGCCGGGATCGAAAGCTGCGATGCGCTGGTAGCGGTCACCAACGACGACAATGTGAATATTATGGTGTCCCAGATGGCGCTGGAGGTGTTCAAGGTTCCGCGGGTGGTGGCCAGCATCGTGGACCCTTCCAGAGAAACGGTTTTCAGTCACTTCGGCATCCGAACCATCTGCCCCACCCGCTTGACGGTGGACACGCTTTACTCGGTGATGATCGACAAGGATGATCCGCGCACCCTTTCCTTCGACAACTGCACAGTGGGCTTCGCGGTCAAGCATCCGGACAAGTCCATCCGCGGAAAGACACTTTTACACGTACCGCTGCGGGACAACGAGGAAATTTTCGGGGTACAGAAGGACTCGGGTGAAATTATTCTGGCGGCGAAGCTTCCTCCGGAGTACATCATTGACGAAGGCGACAAGGTGATCTGCTGCCGGGTGGTCGACTGACCGGCCGGAACAGAAGGGAGAAATATCCATGAAAATTATCATCGTCGGCGGCGGCAAGGTAGGGTATTATCTGTGCAAATCCCTACTGGAGAACGGCCACGACATCCGCCTGATTGAGACCAATAAAGAGGCCTGCACCCGGATTGCAAACGAGCTGGATATCCCAGTAGTCTGCGGGGACGGCACCACCATCGAATCTCTGGATTCTGCCGGAGCCAGTGACTGCGATGCGCTGGTGGCGGTCACCGGCAAGGATGAAAACAATCTGATTGCCTGCCAGTTGGGACGGGTGCGGTTTCGCGCGAAAAAGACCATTGCCCGCTCCAACAATCCAAAGAACCTGGAAATCATGCGCAAGCTGGGGGTAGATATTCCGGTTTCCTCCACAGGCCTGATCACCAGTCTGATTGAACAGACGGTTGACACGGTGGGTATCCGTCTGTTGGCTTCCATTCACGGCGAGGGCGTCATTTGTGAAATCAAGGTGCCGGAGAACGCGGCGGTAAGCAATATGCGTATCAGCAAAATTCCTCTGCCGGAAGAATGCATCATCGTTTCGGTGGTGCGCCGGGGCGAGTTTTTCATTCCTCGGGGCAACACCATCATCCAGCCGGGTGACGAGCTGGTGGCGGTATCCACGAGCAAGGACCGCAAGCAGCTGGTTAAGACGCTGACGGCAGTGAAGAAATAAGGGCAGCAACCAAATAATAAGTTTGATAAACAGAAAAAGAGGGACTGCGTTCAACGCGGGCCCTCTTTTTCGCCTTTTGTTTTCCATAAAAGATGTCCCCAAAAGCGCTGCAATACGTCATGGGACACACATTTCAATCCACACCCCTCATGAGAGGAGTAACACAGCCCGACCGCATTTTCCATCCTCAAGTCCAAAATTTCAACCCGCACCCCTCGCGAGATGAACGACGAGATTGCCCTTATGCAAAGCATGGAGCAATTATAAATGGATTGCTTTTGCAAGAGTCCCTTTGCTGTCATCCTCGACAATCTCCCAACGGCCGCCGGGAGAAGAGCCGTCCAAAGGCGCAGGTCTATATGCGGAATAGAGGTAATCCTCTCCGCTGTCGTCGATGACCCGGAGGAAACCAAGCTCCACCCCTAAGCATTCATAGACCCTTCCGTTGGTTAGGCTGTCTACTCCGAAGCTTTTCCCCACATACCGGACTTTCACCTTTCTTTCACCCCTTTGATTTTTGATTCGTACCGTTTGTCATTGTACTCATGTCTATAGATATGATAATTATAACCCACGCCCCTCTCGCGAGGGGCGACCGCCATATCCGGAAGATCGAAATGCTCCTAACCCAAATTTCAATCCACGCCCCTCTCGCGAGGGGCGACCGACCGATCTCTGGACCGATTCCGCGAAATCGGAATTTCAATCCACGCCCCTCTCGCGAGGGGCGACTCGTTAAGTACTGGTATCAGTTCTTCTCCAAGCGATTTCAATCCACGCCCCTCTCGCGAGGGGCGACTGCCAAAGTATCACCACCTTAATAAGGGCATAAGAATTTCAATCCACGCCCCTCTCGCGAGGGGCGACCCTTTCTTCGAACATTTGTTCGGGGAGATAACCATTTCAATCCACGCCCCTCTCGCGAGGGGCGACCTGCAATACTAATCCCTGTCTCCTTAGCCATTTGGATTTCAATCCACGCCCCTCTCGCGAGGGGCGACTTGTTTCATCAGCCATTCGCTAACCTCCTTTTTGAATTTCAATCCACGCCCCTCTCGCGAGGGGCGACTACTTTTGGTATGCAAAAGGTGGTGATGGTTTGCAATTTCAATCCACGCCCCTCTCGCGAGGGGCGACGCTCCAGTTCCCGGCGACCATCTGCGCCACAGAGATTTCAATCCACGCCCCTCTCGCGAGGGGCGACCTCTGCGTACTACCAAGCCCTGTCTGTGCTAAAAGCATTTCAATCCACGCCCCTCTCGCGAGGGGCGACCGCCCTGCGCGGACTGGGGGCGAACATTTAAATGGAATTTCAATCCACGCCCCTCTCGCGAGGGGCGACGATTAATTCCATCATCGCTTTAGCGCCCGGGTGATTTCAATCCACGCCCCTCTCGCGAGGGGCGACTTGCGGGGCGCTTTTTTGATACAGGAGGCAATTATATTTCAATCCACGCCCCTCTCGCGAGGGGCGACGCCTGTATCGACACCGCCTACACCGTCGTCCATATTTCAATCCACGCCCCTCTCGCGAGGGGCGACTGGAAAACCTGGGCGGCCGTCATTCTCACCTGCCATTTCAATCCACGCCCCTCTCGCGAGGGGCGACGCAGACCATTACCGCCGGAACCGCGGCGGTGTTATTTCAATCCACGCCCCTCTCGCGAGGGGCGACGTGGAACAGGCGTGGATGATGTTGAGAGAGGACATTTCAATCCACGCCCCTCTCGCGAGGGGCGACTTGATGTGACACCTGCGATTTTTGCCATCATTTTAATTTCAATCCACGCCCCTCTCGCGAGGGGCGACAGCAAAATCGAACAAAACCATTGCTCGTTTTTCGTCATTCTACATAAAAACGAGCGATCCATTCTGCTTTTGTACCTTTGCCGATACAAAGAAATTTTCAAAACAGGTCCTATCCGGGTGCGAACCGTCAAACAAATGCTGATTGATCCTGCTTCGCACCTAAACCAATAAAACCCCTTCAGGTTCATATCCGGATTTTGCACCAAAGTGTTCGATCTTGGTCTGATAGTGATTGCCAAGGTAATAAAACCGCAAGCTGTCCTTCTCTTGCGCTATGATCGCGCACAGCTTGCTTTGCAGCATCCGGCACTGGGCAGGGTCGAGCAAACATTCAAACACGGAATTCTGCACCCGCTGCCCATAGTTAACGCACTGCTTGGCAACCTGGCGCAGCCGTTTGCGTCCAGCGGCATCCTCGGTATTGACATCGTAGGTAATGAGCACCAACATCTTTCTCGCCTCACTTCCATAAAAACGGCGGATATGCGTCCAAATCGCCCCGCAGCGTTCTCGCCAGCAGCAGAGCCTGTACATAAGGAACCAGCCCCCATGGGAGCTTTTCTTTTAAATAGGGATGGGTAAGCGTTTCCCCAAGCCGCTTCTGCCAGGCAGAAAGGACCGCCTTGCGTCCTTCGTCCGTCAGCCAGACGGCACCGTTTTCCCGTGTTACAAAGTAGTTTGGACGAATCACGCGGTTGTTGATGAGGGTGACCACAAACCGGTCGGCGAACAGCGGACGCAGTTCTTCCATCAAATCGAGCGCCAGGGAAGAACGTCCGGGTCGGTCCCGGTGAAGAAAGCCCACATAGGCGTCCAGCCCTACGCTTTCCAGCGCACCGACACAGGCATTTGTCAGCAGGGTATAGGAAAACGACAGCAGAGCGTTGACTGGGTCGAGAGGCGGACGGCGGGAACGGTCGGAAAAAGAAAAGGTCTCCCGCTGGTTGAGAATCAGGTGGTCAAACGCGCTGAAATAAACGGCTGCGGCCTGCCCTTCCAGCCCGCGCAGGGCACCCAGGTCCGTCTCGCACAGAATTGCGGGCAGTGCATTCGCAAGCAAAGAGCAGGCATGGGCAAGCACCTCTTCGTCTACGCGCAGGCCATGGTCGCGGCGGGTGCGCTCCAAACTCCACCGGCAGTTATACACCTTGCCGAACAGAAAGCAACGCGCCAAGCGGCAGCTTTGCCCCTCATCGTCGGAAACACGGTACTGCGCTTTGCGCAGCAGGACATTGCCGGGGTTTTCGCCGCTGACGCGGGCGAGAAACCGGCCCTTGGGGCTTAAAAAACACAGGTTGACGCCCCGCTGGGCACAGGCCCCCATCAGCGCGGGGCTTGCCCCTTTATAGGAGAAACACAGAATGGATTCCAGGGTATGCAACGGAAACTGACCCCTCTTTTCCTCGCCGGCTAAGACCAGGACCGTTTCCCCTTCCAGCGCCAGATAGCTGTCCTCCGACAGAACGAATAGGGTATTGAGCCATTTTCTCATGGGACATCCTCCTTATCCGGCAGATGCTGACGCAGATAGTCGGAAGCGGCCGGAATACGGGCAAGCCTTGGCAGGCAGAGATCATTGAGGGAGCAAGCATTGCAGGATTTGCCGGGCGTTGCCTTGGGCGTGTGGCTTCGTGCCATAAGCGTTCGCATCTCCCTGAGCATAGCGAGGACCTTTTCCCGCAGGGCATCGTCAAAGAGCACAGGAGTGCGCCGGTGGGGTTCCCCATAGAAAAGAGCGCCCTCCGAAATGCTACACAGCAGCATTTCCTCTAGACAGATGGCCTGGGCGCACAGCTGCAGTTCGTCCGCCCCGTAAGCATTCGGCTTTCCCTTCTTGTATTCCACCGGGTAGGGAACCCAACGGCCTTCCCGGCCGGCAAGGGAAATGCCGGCTGCGTCCCGGTGAAATTCCACCACATCACACACGCCCTGCACGCAGAGGGTATGGGATACCACCGGAAGGCCGCGGACGAGCAGGGTGTCCCCGCGGCTTTCGGTTTGCGCTGCGTCGTGGGCGCGCTGGTGAAGGAGCTGCCCGTCCACCGTGCGCAGGTTTTCCGCCCATTGGCGTTCCAAATGGATCAGCGCCCATTGGCGCCGGCAAAAGGCGAAATGCTGGATGCCGGAGATAGCCAGATACTCTTCTTCCTGAAAATCGGTCACACCAGCTGCGTGCAGGTCACGCCCTCCGGAAGAGAATCGGTGTCAATGACAACTTCATAATCCCGATAGGAACGAGGGCTTACCACCCCGTCGCGGCACCGGGCGGTAACCGTATCGAACAGCTTGTAAGCGGGGGCGTTGCCAAGCTCGCTGTCGTGCCGGAAAACGATGAGCTGGCGCACGGCCATCTTGCCCCGGGCGGCGGAGCGGTCGTTTTCAAACATGTTGAGGATCGCCTGCCAGAGAAGGTCCAGGTCCTCTTCGGAAAACCCGGTGGTCTTGCGGGCTAAGTTGGCGGAAACATACCCTTCGCACCGGTAAAGGGCATAAGGGACAATGTATTTGCGGCCCATTTCGGTGACTTTATCCTGGGCGGCGTCCTCGGTGGTGATGGCGACGCGGGTGATGGTGACCTCTTGAGGAACAATAGGGTCCACCGACCGGGCGAAGCCCAGCTGCACCGGGCCGCGCACCTGTCCGCAGTTGAGGTTGTTTTTCATAAACGTGGTCATAACTGCGCCGAAGGTACGGATGTCGTAAAATTCGCGGCACATCCAATCCCGGACCTTTGTGTCCAGCTGGTCGTCCTTCTTTTTGAGCTCCTTAATGGTCTTGGGATCAATCTCAAGGCCGGTAAACGCCTCGGCGTCGGAGCGGTTGAGCGGAACGCCGCTCTTGATATAGATGCGGTAGCCGGACTCCCCTTCTTTGACGGTTTCCACATAATTGCGGATTTTGCGTTTTAAACACACGTCGGTTACCAGCCCGTAGCCGGTTTCCGGGTCTAACCGGGGCAGATTGCCCGCGTCGGGGTCCCCGTTGGGGTTGCCGTTCTCCACGTCGAAAAGAATCACAAATTCATAACGGTTTTTAATCGGCTCCGCCATCTTCTTTTTCCTCCTTGTGTTTCTTTGTATACAGCTTTTGCACCTGATGGTAATACCCCAGATCAAAGGTGCCCTGCTCGACCAAAGACAGGCGGGCGGGCAGGGTTTCCCCTATGCGGCCCTTTAGATCGGTAATCATTCTTTCATAGTAGATGCGGCGGCGTTCCTCCAGCTTACGCAAATGGCTTTGAGAGAGCTTGGTCAAAAGCGGAAAAATCCCCGCCGGCATCGCCATGGCGCTGTTGAAATACTTGTCCTTGATGGTCGCGTTGACACCCGGATTGGCATCCAGCTGTATTTTTTCCAGCACGGCAAAAAGCCGGCCGAGCACGTAAGGCAGATAAGCGCTTTCCTCGTTTAACTTCACGTCTAAAACCTCCTTTGGGACGGCAAACATCTGGTTGCGCAGAAAAAACGCTTTGAGAATCGCCGCGCGCCTGGGGGACACCTCCCGCTCGGCGCGAATGCGCATCATGGTATTCTCAAACAGGGAAACCGGGTACATCCCGCCGGCCAGCACTGCCCGGACCATAGCGCCCGCCATGGGCGGGGAGGCTTTTTTATCCCGGCTGTTTGGGTTGACGGTGGCGCTGAGCAGCTGCCAGACGGACGGGGGATACAGCCCAACCGGCTCAATGCGCAGCCGCTCGTGATGCTCGTGCAGATGGGTCAGAATGCGGCCAAAGGTATCCATATAAAAGAACCGCACACTGACTCTGGCCGCACTTGGCGCAAGGCCGAGCACATAAAAATGGTTGTCCGGGTTTAACAGGGCATCATTTACCTTTACCGGCTTTCCCTTTGCCAGCGCTATGATGGCCCGGTTTAAATCGTTTTGCGTCATCCGGCTGCTGGGCGCGCCGAACATGCCTGCGCCGAAGAGATCCTGGCAGAGAGGCTCCCCGTCCTCGGCCCAGTAGACGATGGTGGTATCCCCCACTACCTGTACATGCTCCCGGTCCCGCAGCAGCTGGTTGAGGGCCGTCCCGTAGGCAAAGGCCGCCCGCTTACTGACCGGTGAATTGAAGCCCTGGCCGGTCTTGTCCCGCTGCTCCTTGCCGTAGGACTCGAAGGCGTCGGCATTGAAGGAGACGAGAGACGCCCCGCTGGACTGGGCATCCTTCACACCCTTGATGGAAGGATGCAGCACGGCAATGGGGGCGGTTTCCCCGGTAACCAGGCACCGTCCGCAGGGAGCTTCCTCTTCGCCCCGGCGGCCTTCCCACGCGGCGCGGACGGCGGGATCCTCCTGGGCGTACCCACCGTTTATCCAAAAGACTAGGTTGGCCCCTTTGAGGATATCGGAAAGGGTTTCCTGCAGGGCAGGGTGAGATGCGGCCTTATCCGGTTCCCACCGGGCGAAATAGGCCAGGACGGCCCGGGCGGCAGGCGAATCCGCATCTGCCAGCACCGCTTCGTGCAGGGCGCGGGCCGCCTCAAAGCACTCGAGGGTCCGAGCCGGCTTGCCCTTGGCGTCGATTCCCAGAAGGTAAGAGCTGTTGTCACACAAAAAGTTGGACGCCACGTTCACCGCCCGTTTCGTCTGCTCGGGCACCCGGAGAATCTGCGGCACCTCCCGCTTGCCGTCGGGGGAAGGCTGCTTGAGGGAAAAAACGTCCAGCAGTTCCCCGTTTTCCCCGATGTGCAGCGCATAGGAAACCTTCGCGTCGCACCAACCGGGGGGCGAGATGGCGCCTTGTGTGAGCAGCGCGTCGTAATACTTGGTTAGCGCTTGGAGAATCATCGCAGCACCTCCTGCCCCGCCACCTCTAGGACGCCCTTTTCCAGCTTCGCACGGAAAAAGGTGGGCTGAATGTCTCTGGGGTTAGAATAGTCCATGTCGTACAGCATCAGCCCCAGGTCGCGGGTTTCGTCGATGGCGGGCACGGGTCCGCCCTCCCATGCCCGGAAGGAGGCGGGAAACTCCCGGCATCCGAAGCAGGGCGAATGGAAACACTGGCCCCTGGAAAGGCGGCGGCGGGCGATGTCGATAAATTTGCCCTCGTTGTCGGAGGGCGCGGCCTTGTCCGTCAGCACAAAATGGGCGTCGATGACGTAATGCACATCCGTAAGCACCATAGACGCGCGCTGTTGGATGTCCTCCCCGGTATAAAGGGCGGGGAGTTTACCGGTCCCCATCATCGCGCTGCGCGCGGTGGAAACGAGCAGTTTGCTTTTGACCTCGTTGCGGCGGATGTTGGTAAACGCGATGGGGCTGAGCAGATGAATGCGGTCAATGCACCACCGCAGCCCCGGATGCCAGTAGATGGCCTCTATTAGCCCCCGCGCCGCGCTGGGCGTAATGATGTCATAGCTCACCCGCTCCACCTTCAGCTCCGGGCGGGTAAACAGAGCATAGGGGCCCCAGACCTCCACTTGAATTCCTTTGCTCATAAAATATCCCCCCATTTCTTTTCCGTTTCAAAAAAGAGCAGCCGGATCATTCGGCTGTCAAAATACAACCTTCCTTTCAGTGGCATTCCCTCTTTCCTTTTTCATTGCCGGTCTTTCCTCCGAAATTTTTTTAATCGCCGCCTGTGCTTAGACAAACAGCACTTCCCCGCACCCTTCCGGTATTTTCAGCCCGGTCTTTCCGTCGTAAAGCGTCAGGTCCCGCAAAATGGCAACCTGCTCGTCGAGAAATTCCAGCGCGCCCCGGCCCGCCAGAGCCTCAAACTGCCGCTCGTAGACACTGACCGTAAAGACTCCCAGCTTGCGAAACAATCCACGCGAACGCTCCCCGCTTCGCAGCCGCTCCTCCAGCTTGCGGTATTGCGCCCCTTTGGGAATGATGACGGCGCGGGTATTCGTTTCGATCAAGCGAAAGTCCCCCGCTACGGTGGCAAAGGGATAACTTCCCTGGGCCTTCTCGAACCGGGATACCACCTGCTTTTGGTCCAGAAGAGGCCCGCTGAGCTGATAAAGCTGGGTAAAATACCGCTCGATGGTTTCGGGCGCGTCGAGCTCTCTGCAGCCGCGAACCACATTCCGGGCGGTTTCCATAGGGCGGCGGAGCATGTGCGGCAGATGAGCGGTATAGGCGTCCTCCGGCGTAAAAAGATAGACAAAGCTTTCCTCCAGAGGGCGGCTTCCCTCCCGGTTGCAGCGCCCGGCGGCCTGAATTTCCGAGTCAAGCCCCGCTTCGGCCCGGTAAACCACCGGGAAGTCCACGTCCACCCCCGCTTCAATGAGGCTGGTGGAAACCACCCGGCAGGTCCTACCCCTTTTGAGCCGCCTGCGGATGAGCCGAAGCATGATGCGGCGGTGCCGCGGGGTCATCAGAGTGGATAGGTGCACGCTTCCCTTCTGCTCAAGAAGCGCGAAAACCGTTTGTGCATGCTTGCGCAAACCGACCACGCAGAGCACCTGGGTATGCCCGTTGAGCCGGGACGCCAGTTCCTCGTCGCAAAGCTTGCCCAAGTTCGCATACTGCACCCGGCGAAATACATCGTAGTTGAGCGGCGGGCACAGCTCCCGGCTTTGAAGCGCGGGCAGAACTTCGGCAAACAGGGGGCCCAGTGCAGGCTGGGTGGCGGTACACAGCACGCAGGACGTGCGATAGTTGACGGTCAGCTCCGCGATGGCGCGCACGCAGGGTTTTAGGTATGGCAGCGGAATGGTCTGGGCCTCGTCAAAGATGATCACGCTCTGGGCGATGTTATGAAGCTTGCGGCATCGGGAAGTCTTATTGGAAAAGAGGGACTCGAAAAACTGCACTGCCGTGGTGACCACCACGGGCATGTCCCAGTTTTCCGCCGCCAGCTTTTTGCGGGACTGGTCGGAATCGTTTCCTTCCCCGTCCTCATATTCCACGCCGGAATGATGGGCCAGCACATTCTCTTTCCCCAAAATCTTTTCAAACCCGCTCACCGTTTGGTCGATGATCGAGGTAAACGGAATGACGTAGATCACGCGCTTAAGGTGATGTCTCTTCGCGTGCTCGAGCGCAAAGGCCAGGGAGGATACGGTTTTTCCTCCGCCGGTGGGAACCGTCAGGGTAAAAAGCCCGGGGCTTTGCTGCCTACCCGCATCCATGCAGGCCTGCAAAATGGCACACCGCTCCCGGTTGAGATCACCTTTTGGGTTTTTAAAGTTTTTTTCCATGTACCGGTACAGGCGGGCAAGCAGTTCCTCAATGGAAGCGTAGTCTCCCCTAGGCGGCTTTTTTCCCTGCATAAAGGCCTCGGTATCCAGATAGTCTGCGTCCACCAGGCAGGAAAAGAGCATTCGAATCCAAAAGGAGGCGGTAAAGCCCCCACTGCCTAAGATGGTTGGGGGAGCAAACGCCGCCGGTTCGAGCGTCACCTCCCGCCAAAATCCGTCGTAAGGTTCCACCGGCTTTTCTTTGCGGGCAGACAGGGTGGGCTGCGCCTGGTCATACTGCCCGCCGCCGTCGGGCAGTCCTCCGTGGTGGCCGGCGATGCAGTAGGCGGCGGGGGCGTTTCTCCGCTCAATCATCAGCTGCGCCCCTGCGGTGGAATGATCCACCTGCACGGCTGCGCCGCGAATGCGGCGCTGAAACTTGTCCGAATACTTGCCGGCGTCGTGGGCAAGGCCGATTTGGTACGCAAGCGCACCGGCGCCAAAGGAATCGGCGAAGGCCTGCGCGTACCGGGCGACGCCGGTCAAATGGTCCAAAAGCAGCTGCTCCCGGCCATCTTCGGCGCGGTGCCCCAAATAGATGGTCATGGGCAATCCCCCTTTTTCGTACGAAAATCGTAGATTTTCTTAGTTGAGCACTTAAAACAACTAAAATTTAACAGTATTATAGCACTTTATTGGTGAAAAAGCAATAATTTTGAAATTATATGTGAACGCAATTAAGCAAATGTCCACAATCCGTTTTTATGGGACTGATTTCTACCGCAAATAGAAAACCAGCCCGCCGAAATCTCGGCGGGCTGGTTTTCTGCCATATGACTTTTTTAAGAAACGATTGCGGGATTTTCCTGGATTTCCTGCACCTTCAGAATGCTGATGCACCCCACCGGGCAGACCTCGTTGCATTTGCCGCAGCCGGTGCACTTGTCATAGTCCACCGTTGCCAGGAAGTTTTTCACATGCACCGCGTCAAATTCACACGCCTTCACGCACCGCATGCAGCCGATGCAGCCGGCGGAGCATTGCTTGCGGGTCTCGCCGCCCTTGTCCTGGTTGTGGCAGCGCACCACCGACGCTGCCTGGGCGCTGACCAGCTCGATGATGTGCTTGGGACAGACGGTGACGCATTTGTTGCAGCCTTTGCACCGGGCCGGGTTGATGACCGCCACCCCGTTGCAAATTTGGATGGCTCCGTACTCACAGGCCGCCACGCAGTCTCCATAGCCGATGCAGCCGTAGGAGCATTTGCCCGTGCCTCCGTAAAACATGCTGGCCGCCGCGCAGCTTCTCAGGCCGTCGTACTCCATCTTCACCCCGGTGTTCTGGGTGGTGCCGTTGCAGCGGACCAGCGCGGTCTTATACTCCACTTGGGCCGGAGCGGTCCCTAGAATGGAGGCGATCTCTTCGGCTACCTGCGCGCCGCCCGGAGAACAGAGCCCCGCCGGGGCCGAGCCTTCCGACAGGGCCTTGGCGTACCCTTCGCAGCCGGAATAGCCGCAGGCGCCGCAGTTGGCCCCAGGAAGCGCCTCTTTGATGGCCTGGGCCTTGCGGTCCACCGGCACGGCCATGACGATGGCCGCTACCGCCAGGCCGACGCCTGCCAGCAGGCCGATGATCCCGACAATCATAACCGGAAACAAAATCTCTTGAAACAAAGGAAAAGCGCCTCCTTTCTACTTGAATAGCCCTTCCGCCAGGCCCTGAAAGCCCAGGAAGGAGATGGATACCAGCGAAGCGGCGATGAGCGTGATGGGCAGACCTTTGAGGGACTCGGGGATGTCGCACCCCTCCAGCTTCTCCCGCACGCCTGCAAAAAGAATCATCGCCAGCAAAAAGCCCACGCCTGCGCCGAAGGCGTTGAGGAGGGCCTCGCCGTAGGTATAGTTGTTGTCGAAATTAAGGATGGTCACGCCCAGCACCGCGCAGTTGGTGGTAATGAGGGGCAGGTAGATACCCAACGAATTGTATAACGGCGGTAAGAATTTACGCAGAGCAATTTCCACCAGTTGCACCAGCGCCGCGATGACCAGAATGAACACGATGGTTTGCAGATAGTCCAGGCCGTTGGGAACTAGCAGCCAGGCATATACCGGATAGGTCACCAACGTGGCGATGAGCATGACGAAGATAACGGCCGCGCTCATGCCGGCGGCAGTATTGGTCTTCTTGGATACGCCCAAAAACGGGCAGATGCCTAAAAACTTGGACAACACGAAGTTATCGGTCAAAATTCCGGAAATCAGGATGGTTATGGCCATTTGCATTACTGCTTACCCTCCTTCTTTTCCTCACAGCCGCCCGTCTGAGCATTGGGGCAGTGGGCGGCGGAGGGGCATCCGGCGCAGCCGAGCACGGCCTTTTTGCCGTCGCCGGAGAGCTTGTTGGCCAGCACGATGAGAATGGCGAACACGAAGAAGCCGCCGGCCGGGAGAATCATCACGATCATGGGATCAATGAAGTTGCTGGTGATGGGAACGCCGAAAAGGCTGCCGCTGCCCAAAAGCTCTCGGATGGAGCCCATAAGCACCAAGGCCGCGGTAAAACCGACTCCCATGCCCAGCGCATCTAAAATGCTGGGAAGCACCTTGTTTTTGCTGGCGAACATTTCCGCCCGGGCCAGGATGATGCAGTTGACCACGATCAGGGGCAGGAAAATGCCCAGCTTATCGTTGACCTCGGGGGCATACGCCTTTACCAGCATCTGTACCAGAGTGACAAAGCCGGCGATGATGGTAATAAAGGCCGGAATGCGCACCTTATCGGGAATGACCTTGCGGGTAAGGGAAATGACCACGTTGGACCCCAAAAGGACGAGGGTGGCCGCCATCCCCATCCACAGGCCGTTTTCTGCCATGGTGGTGACCGCCAGGGTCGGGCAGGTGCCCAGCACCAGGCGAAGCACCGGGTTTTCCTTCACAATGCCCTTGGTAAAGGTAGAAAGAAGCTTGCCCTTTGCCATTACGCACCGCCTCCTTTCCCATAGGTTTCATAGAGCTCGATGGCTTCGTTGACCGCGGTGGTGACCGCCTTGGAGGTAATGGTGGCCCCGGTGACCGCCTGCACCTGATTGTCGGCGGTGGGTGCATTCTTGGTCACCGCAAAGCCGCCTTCCGGAGCAGCGCCCTGGTACTGGGAGATAAAAGCGTCGTTGCCCGCCTTAGCGCCCAAGCCTGGGGTTTCGCTGTGGGAAACCAGCGTCACAGCGGTGATTTCCCCGTCCTTGGTCATGCCGGTCATCACGTTGACCGCACCGCCATAGCCCTTGCCGGAGGTTTCGAACACGTAGCCGACCACCTCGCCCGCCGCATCAAGCCCGGCATACATGCCGTTCTCCTCTTCGGCGATGGTCACCTCCTCAAAGGAAGCGGCCGCCGGGAGCACCTGCTTGCGGGAAGCCTCCGCCGTGGCGGCGGCT
Source organism: uncultured Clostridia bacterium (assembly GCA_946491705.1). Classification (GTDB taxonomy): domain Bacteria; phylum Bacillota; class Clostridia; order Oscillospirales; family Acutalibacteraceae; genus Solibaculum_A; species Solibaculum_A intestinale. Next base: position 8,404 of record CAMLYM010000001.1, on the reverse strand, counting down.
CTTTCTGCCACAATGTCTTTGGTGATATAGTTCGTGCCTGCCAGCAGCGCCGTCACCACCACGCAGATAATGGTCAGCGCGGCGGCCGGGCCTATGATCTTTTTTATCATTGCCGCGCTCCCTCCTCTCCAAACGGAACCGGACGGGTCAGCCGGTCAATATAGGGTACCAGGATATTCATCAGCACAATGGAGAAGGACACACCTTCCGGCAGGCTGCCGAACTGGCGGATGATCATGGTAAGTACGCCGCAGCCGATGCCGAAGATCACTTTGCCCCAATTGGTCAAGGGAGAGGTGGCATAATCGGTCGCCATGAAAATGGCACCCAAAAGCAGACCGCCGGACAGGATCTGTACCAGCGGGTCCAGCCCGAAGGCCAGGGACAACAGCGCCGCCGTGCCTACATAACAGATGGGGATAATGGGGTTAATCACCTTGCGGGCCACCAAGTACACCCCGCCCAGCAAAAGCGCCACCCCGCAGGTTTCTCCCAGGCAGCCGCCCCGCACGCCGAAGAACAAGTCGAGAAGAGGGGGCATGGCCTGCTCCCCGCCCTCGCTGAGGATTCCCAGAGGGGTAGCGGTGGTCACCGCGTCCACCCCGCTAAAGGAGGTCAGCGGCATGGTCCACTTGGTCATCTGTGCCGGAAAGGACACCATCAGGATGATGCGCCCGGCCAGGGCGGGATTGACAAAGTTCTGCCCGATGCCGCCGAAGAACTGCTTGACCACCACGATGGCGATGGCCGAGCCCAGCGCGGCGATCCACAGGGGGATGGACACGGGCAGGTTAAAGGCCAACAGCATACCGGTGACCACGGCGCTCAAATCCCCGATGGAATTGGGGCGCTTCATGAGTTTCCGGGAAATGTATTCCGCCAGCACTGCCGCGGCAACCGACACCGCCGTCACCAGCAGGGCCCGCAGGCCAAACAGGATCACTGAGGCAATCAAGGCGGGGGTCAGGGCGATGATCACGTCGAGCATGATGGAGCGCACGCCCGTCCCGCTGCGCAGATGGGGGGACGAGGATACAAACAGCTTTTCCATTATCCCTTCGCCTCCTTCTTCGGTGCGTTTTTGATCAGGGCCTTGGACAGACGCATGGACTGCACCAGCCGCCGCCCCGCGGGACATACGAACGCGCAGCAGCCGCATTCCATGCAGGTCATGGCGCCCGCCTTCTGCAAGCCCTCCACGTCCTTTGCCTTATAGAGCCGCTCGATGGAGGTGGGCATCAGCTTCATGGGACATGCCTGCACGCATTTGCCGCACCGGATGCAGGGCAGCGGCTCCATAAGCTTGGCTTCCTTTTCGTCGAAGGCTAAAATGGCGTTGTTCTGCTTCAAAACCGGAAGGGAATCGTCCACCATGGCAAGGCCCATCATCGGGCCGCCCATGATGATTTTCCTGGGGTCTTCCTTATAGCCCCCGGCAAACGCGATGACATCCTTGATGGGGGTTCCGATGGGAACGATCACGTTTTTCGGCGACCAGATAGCGGACCCGTCGATGGTCAGCCGCTTGGTGGTAAGAGGCATCCCGGTTTTCATATACCGGGACAAAAAGGCGATGGAAGTGATGTTCATCACCACCACGCCCACGTCGCTGGGAAGCTTGCCGGTGGGAACCACCCGCCCGGTGGTTGCCTGGATGAGCACCTTCTCCGCCCCCTGGGGGTACCGGGAGGGCAGGGCCTTGATGTTCACCTGGTTATCGGGGTCGTTGGAGTTATCAGCGATGGAGCTGAGAACCTTGATGCCGTCGGGCTTGTTGTTCTCAATGGCGATGATGACGTTTTCCACGCCCAAAAGGTCCTTGACCGCATAAACGCCCGACATAATGTCCCAGCTGTTCTCCATAATCTCCCGGTAGTCGGCGGTGATGTAAGGCTCGCACTCGGCGCCGTTGACAATCAGCGTATCGATCTTCGCGTCCTTGGGGGGATTTAACTTCACATGGGCCGGAAATCCCGCGCCGCCCAGGCCCACAAGCCCCGACGCGCGCACCGCCGCCGCAAAGTCCTCCCTGGATTGAATGACCGGGGGCTGTACGCTTTCGTGCACCCGCTGCTCCCCGTCGCTCTCGATGACCACCGCCTTGGTTTTCTGCCCGCCGGGCAGCTGGATTTCGGTGATTGCCTGAACGGTACCCGAGACGCTGGCATGGATGGGCGCGGATACGAACGCCTTCGTGTCCCCCACCACCTGGCCCACCGCCACCGGGTCGCCCGGCTTCACCGTCGGCTCGCAGGGCGCGCCGATGTGCTGCTGCATGGCAATGATCACCCGTTCGGGCGGCGGCATGACCACCGACTCGCTGTCCGCGGTGTTCTTCCGGTGGGGCACCGACGCGCCGCCGTGCGGCCGGGACGTCCCAAAGGAAAAGAACCGCCTGAGGGTTTTGTTTTCCATTGTGTTTCCTCCATCATCTATCTTGTCCGGTATAATTTCGTTCCCATTATACCATAAGGATAACCAAACGTTACCTTTCTCCCCGAAGCCGGGAGAAGGCCGGCAGTAAAATATACAAGGTAAGCCCGGTGACCGCTCCTGCCGGCAAAGCGAACAGCAGCAAAAAAGGCAGGTAGGCAAAGACGGCGGCGTTTGTCAGCAAAAAGGAAACCATAAGCTGCCCCAAGTTGTGACAGACCGCTCCCGCAATCCCAATGCCGATATAACCCAGCGGGCACCTTTTCCACCAAAGGAGAAGGCAGACCACGCCTGTGCTGAGAAGGCCGCCGGAAAGGCTCATGAGCCCTGCGGTAAGGCCCCGGGTCAAACCCGCGAAGAGGCCCTTTAAAAGCGCAATGGCCATAGCGCTGCCGGGTCCCATGGTGGAAGCCGCCAGCATGGTCGCCACGTTGGAAAGCCCCAGCTTGGCACCCGGCGGAAGCCCGGGCACTGGGCCGAGCATCCCTTCCAGCCAGGACAGCACGATGGCCACCGCTCCAAGCATTCCAAGCAGCGCCACCTGTTTGGCCCGGCTTTTCCTTTCCACTCGCTTGCACCTCCGCCTTGTCATCGGACCACCGCGTCCACCCCGCCAGCCCCCTGGATACGCACCGAGGCGCGGGCGGGCAGACAGACCGCCGTCTGGCCGGGGGAGGTCAGCCACCCGGTGTTGACACAGACTTGGTCGGGGCACCCGGCTTCTTGGAAGCAGACGCGCCCGGGCTCCACCCGAAGGATCACCTGCGGGTCGGTGTGAAGCGGCAGGTCATACCCTGCGGTCACACCACTGAGCCTCACGCGGCCTACCTCTTCCCCGCCTACCGCAATGACCGCCACCGCGTCGCCGCCGGTGGGAACCCAAAGGAGGACCGCCGTGATCACTGCAGCGGCAAGCACCACCGCAACCAGCGCCAGATCGGCCATCCGCCAAAGCTTGCGTGCTTTCAAAAGCTGCCTCCTGCCCATGTGCCGCTCCAGAGAAAAGAACGCGGCAAATTTCTTATCCAATACCCAAATATTTTACCATCCCTCCCTCTTGATTGCAACAAAACCTCCCCAGAACCCAAAAAATATTGTATAATACCACATATTATGCACACATGAGAATCCGGCAGAAGAAAAGCGGTTCGATTTCTCCCTTCTATATGCGCCCGGGCAGCTTGCTATACCTAGGCCGGCTTTTTGCCTAGAGGCAGCGCAGCCGCGAAACGGGAGCGGTGCAGTCCGGCGGCGGTTTTTCCTTGCTCGGTCGATTTTCTTGCTGTGCCTTATGAATATGGATAGGATCAGGAGGCTTTGACCATGTTCGACTTGGATGGACTTGTCCGGCAAATGGAAGAGGACGGGATGGCGGCGGTGGGATTCTCCCGGCTGGACGGGCGGCTGCCCTCATCTCTGGCCCATCTTCCCTACGGAATCACGCTGGTGTTTGCCCTCTCGTCCCCAATTGTAGCCCCGGTCGCAGACGGGCCCACCTATCCTTATTTCCAGCATTACCGGGCCGCCAACGCCTTTTTAGACTCTTGGACGCTGCGGGCGGCGGCGCGGCTGGAACGGACTGGTTATCAAGCGATGCCCATCGCCGCCTCCCAGTCCATCCCGCCGCGAGAGGAATACCGGGGCCTCTTTCCCCACAAGACCGCAGCGGTGGCGGCGGGGCTGGGGTGGATCGGCAAGTCCGCCTTGCTTATTACCCCTCAGTGGGGGCCCCGGGTGCGGCTTGCCACCGTGCTGACCGACTGTCCCCTTCCGGTAACCGAGCCACCCGTTTATCCCGGCTGCGGGGGCTGCACCGTCTGCCAGGACTGCTGCCCGGCAGGGGCCATTGCGGGAGTTTCCTTCCGCCCCGGCATGGACCGGGAGTCCTATTACGACCCGGACAAGTGCTCGAAACACATGAAAACCTACCAGCACATCGGCCGCGGCGCGGTGTGCGGCATCTGCATGGCCAACTGCCCGGTGGGGAAGCGGTAAAAACCGGGCGTTTTTGACACAAAACCGTTTCTTTTTCATATAATGGGAAAGAACGCCTTCTTATTTGATCACGCCGATGGAGGAATGAATATGTCCGCTTCTCCTTTGTTAAACGCACTCGAACAGCATCTTGCCCTGGGCCGTGTCCCCATGCACATGCCCGGCCACAAGGGAATCGCCTCTCCCCTTGATCGGATGGGCGACCTTTTGCGGCTGGATACCACGGAAATTCCCGATACCGACAGCCTTTACGAGGCCGCCGGCCCTATCGCGGAAGCCATGGAGCGGGCGAGCGCCCTGTATGGGACCAAACGAACCCTGTTTTCTGCCGGCGGCTGCTCCCTTTGCATCCAGACCATGCTGCGCCTGGCCGTTCCTCAGGGGGGAAAGATCGTAGCCGGACGCACCATCCACCGCTCGGCAGTCAACGCCATGGCTCTTTTGGACATTACGCCTGTATGGGTCCTTCCCAGGCCCGACGCGGGGGACGGCCTTCCCGGCCGGATTTACCCGCAGGACATCGAGGCCGCCCTTTCGGAGAACCCGGACGCCTGCGCGGTGTATGTAACTACGCCCGACTATTATGGGGTGCTGTCCGACCTAAAGGGCATTTCCGCGGTTTGCCGGGCCCACGGGGTGCCGCTCCTGGTGGACAATGCCCACGGCGCCCACCTGAAATTCGCAGCGCCCGGCGCCCATCCTTTGGAGCGCGGCGCCTCCATTACCTGCGATTCCGCCCATAAGACTCTGCCTGTGATGACCGGCGGCGCCTGGCTGCACATTGCCGAGGATGCCTATTGCGCAGAGGCCCCCTCCGCCATGGCCCTGTTCGGCTCCACAAGCCCTTCCTATCCCATCATGGTGTCTTTGGACCTTTGCCGGGCCTGGCTTGAGGAGGAAGGGACCGCGGCCTTTTCGAAGCTGAGGGAACAGGTGGAGGACGTGCGCCGGCATGCCTTGGCTCTGGGGATGACGCTGCCACAGGGGGAATGGGACCCGGTGCGCATCACCATCGGCACCGGCCCGTTGGGGCTTACCGGACATACCGCGGCGGGGCTTCTGCGCCAGCAGGGAGTGGAGCCGGAATACGCCGACGGGCTGCACGTGGTCCTCATTCCGTCCCCGTTTAACCCGGAGAAGGACTATGTCCGGCTGAAAAACGCCCTGTCCGCCCTGCCCGGCCGCCGCGCCCCCCTGCCGAAGGCCGGGACGGTGACCGTTCTGCCCAAGGTAGCCGCCTCACCCAGGCAGGCGCTGTTGGCTCCGGGGGAACGCATCTTAATTGACGACAGCGCGGGACGGATCGCAGCGGAGGCCTCCTGCCCCTGCCCGCCCGGCGTACCGGTGGTGGCGCCAGGGGAAATCATCGACCACGAGGCAGCAAAAATTCTCAAAAGCTATGGCATTTGTGAGATCAAAGTGATAAAATAGAAAGAGGATATCCGCCCCTTTTGAAACACAATGTACAAAGCCGGGCGGTTCCATGACCTATTAAAGGGGGTACCCTCTATGAAGTTGATTCTTGCAGTCGTCAACAACGACGACAGTTCCATGCTCTCCTCTACTCTGACTACCTCGGGTTACTCGGCCACCAAGCTCGCTACCACCGGCGGCTTCCTGCGGGCGGGCAACACCACTCTGCTCGTGGGCGTGGACGACGAAAAGGTAGACGATGTGCTGGATATCATCTCGAAATGCTGCAAGAAACGCACACAGATCGCCCCGGCCAGTTCCGCCTACGGCATGGAAGTATACGCCTCCTATCCGGTGGAGGTTACGGTTGGCGGTGCTACGGTGTTCGTAGTTAATGTAGACCAGTTTATCAAGCTGTAAGGACGTTTTATGAAATTTGGGACCTTTCTTGGAAATGAAGCGGCAAAGGAGCAGCTTTCCCGGGTGTTTGAGTCTGGAAGGCTGCCCCATGCTTATCTGCTCACCGGCCCGGCCGGCTGCGGGCGGCGCACCTTGGCGCGCTTGATTGCCGCTGCCTATCAGTGCAAAGGGGCCGGTGAGGTCCCTTGCGGGGAATGCGCCGCCTGCCGCAAGTCCCTGACCGGTATTCACCCGGATATCCGGGAATACGGGTCGGACGGCGGAGCCCGGTCTTTTCACTTAGACGTGATCCGCGCCATCAAGGCGGACGTGTTCATTACCCCGAACGAGGGGAAATACAAAATGTATCTTCTGGAGAACGCCCAGACGATGACCGTACAGGCGCAAAACGCTCTTTTAAAGATTCTGGAGGAGCCGCCTTCCTACGCGGTCTTTCTGCTGACTGCCGAAAGCCGGGAATCCATGCTGCCCACCATTCTTTCCCGATGTGTGACCATTCCGTTATCCCCGGTGAGCGAGGAGGAAACGGTTGCGGCCCTGCGCGCCGCCTTCCCTGACCGCCCGGAGGAGGAGCTTCGCCGGGCGGCGGGCCTGTGCGGCGGCGTCATCGGCCGGGCGATGGAGGCTTTGGAAGACGGGAAGCTTTCCGAAGCAGCAGAGCTTGCGGGAAAAATGGCCCGGGCCCTCTGCGCCCCGGCAGAACTTCCTCTATTAAAGCTCACGGGCAAATTGGAACGGGACAAGCCCCTGACCAGGGCCACCCTGTCAGAGTTGCTGCTGCTTTTGCGGGACGGGCTGTCGGCCCGCCTGGGGGGCGGCAAGCCCATCTCCCCAGACCCGGCGGCTGCGGCGGTGCTGGCCCAGACGCTGACCAGCGAGCGTCTTCTCTCTTTGATCGGCAAAGTGGAAGAACTGATGCGCCTGCTTGACGGGAATATAAACCAGATCCTGCTCATCACTCTGTTGTGCGCCCGTCTGCGGGGATAGCCTTTGTTTTCCGGCAAAATCCTCCTTGTAAAAAGCGGAGGAATCCGGTATAATAAGACGCGGCCCAAAAAGGGCGGTTTTTTCGCTTTCAAGTGCGCGTTTTTTTGCAAACGCGATGGATAAACAGTCTGGAGGAACAAATGGCTGAAGTGATCGGTGTCCGGTTCAAAACCGTCGGCAAGATTTATTATTTCGATCCCAACGGGGAAACGTTTTCCCTGTCCCAGCGGGTGATTGTGGAAACCGCCCGGGGAGTCGAGTGCGGCGAAGTCGCCATGCCCAACCGGGAGGTGGACGACGCCACCATCGTCAAGCCCTTAAAGCCCGTGATGCGGGCCGCCACGGAGGAGGACCTGAAACGGGTGGCGGAGAATTCCCGCAAGGAAAAGGAAGCGTTTCGCATCTGCCTGAAAAAAATCGCAGACCACAAGCTGGGCATGAAGCTCATCGACGTGGAATACACCTTTGACAATTCGAAAATTCTGTTCTATTTTACCGCGGACGGCCGGGTGGACTTCCGGGAGCTGGTAAAGGATTTGGCTTCGGTTTTCCGCACCCGCATTGAGTTGCGCCAGATCGGCGTACGCGACGAGTCGAAAATGCTCGGCGGCATGGGTATCTGCGGGCGGCCTTTCTGCTGCTCCTCCTTTTTGGGAGAGTTTCAGCCGGTATCCATCAAGATGGCCAAGGAGCAGGGGTTGAGCCTCAATCCGGTGAAAATTTCGGGGACCTGCGGGCGGCTGATGTGCTGCCTAAAGTACGAGCAGAACGCCTACGACGACCTGCTGCGCATTACACCCCGGGTAGGCGCTATTGTCGCCACGCCGGAAGGCAGGGGGATGGTGGAGGAGGTCAGCCTTCTCACCGGCCAGCTGAAGGTGCGTCTGGACCAGCAGCGGGAAGCATTGCCCCGCGCATATTCCCGTAAGGATGTGAAAATCATCAAGGATGGACGGGGAAAAATCCGCAAGGAGGAACCCGAGCCTGCCGCGCAAAAGGAATAATCTGCGCGCGAAAAAAACAAAGACAAAAACTGCATAATTTTATCAAAAGGTGTTGACAAGGGCGCGTTTGTTATGCTATATTATGACACGTCGCCATTGTGCTGGTGTAGCTCAGTTGGTAGAGCAGCTGATTTGTAATCAGCAGGTCGGGG